>CALXHB010000076.1 GCA_944387995.1 uncultured Clostridia bacterium
CCCTGGAAGGCTATGGGGCCAGTGCCCTTTGGAGCATAGCTCTAGGGGAAGATTTCATTCGGTTTGCTGCCGTCGGGGACGACGGAAAAACGGTATTGCTGGACGAGACCGGAAAGGAACTGGCCTCGGGGCTTAGCAGTCTCTATGCCCTGACCCTGCCCGGGGAGGACAGCCCTTCCTACTTCCAGGCGGCTACCGAGGACAGCGCCGGGCTGATGGACCTGGACGGAAACTGGCTCTGGCAGGAAGATAACGGATGATGGCAAAGGAGAAACAGCGATGGAGATAGAAGAAAGAAATCGGGCAAAGGCCCATCGGGGCGCCCTGGCGCTGTTGGCGGTGCTCATCTGCCTGCTGTCCAGCTGTACGCCGGCAGAAGACACGATGGGGCAGTCAGCGGGGACGAGTGTTTCTTCAGAAGATACATCTGAGACCGTTTCCACGGCGGAAGAAACCCCCGAGCCGGAGCAGAACCCGATGGACGATGGAAAGCTGCGGGTGATTTCCGATTACGACAGCGCCCAATCGGTGGTCTTCTGTGGGGACCAGGTGGTCTACGACGGCAAGGGGATTGCCACCCTGCTGGAGGGCGAAGACACCTCCCTTTTCAGCGTTCGATATAATGAGGGGGACCAGTACTTCTTTGACCTTTACGATGCTGAGGGAACGGCGGTTTTGACCGGCCTGACCGGGTATCCGGCGGGGATATATGGCAACTGGCTGCTGCTGACCGGCTATGACCAGGCTGGCAGCGACCTGCCGGTCTACGATGTCCGCACCCTGCAGCCTACCGACCAGACCCTCCCTTCCATCAGTTCGGCTTATGTGGTGGGGGACCAGCTGGTGGTCAACTATGACAACGGGATGAACCTGTACGCCCTGGACGACCTGACCCTGTTGGAATCCTATGACGGCTGGTATGGGGTCCCCCTGACCAACTGGAACGGGAACCCGGTGCCGGAGGCGGCCGAGGACTATGTGATGATGACCAGCTACAATTCCGACACCGGCGAGTCGTTTACCCGGCTGTACAACCCCTTAACCGGCGTCCAATATGACAATGTGGACAACTATCTGGGTGGTCTCTATCTTTCGGTCCACGATGACGATGGATATAAGGTTTACGACCTGTCCACCGGCAACGCCGTGGCCTCGGACCAGCAGCCCTGGAGCTACTATTCCGATGCCGTCCAGATCTGGCGGCCGGGGGCCAGCTGCCTGATTTCCGCCCCTGCCTACGACGGGATCAAAGAGGTCCAGTACGCCTACCCTTCCTCGGATGGTCAGTACATCTATGTGCAGATCGGGGACGGGCAGTTCGACGTGCTGAATCCCCAGGGGGAGTTGCTCTTTTCGGTGACGCCGGAGGAGGGCCAGACGGCCTACGACATCGGCGGGGGGATGATCTCCCTTTATAATTCCACCGGTAATTCCACCGGCGGAACCGGCACCGCGGCCTATTGGCCGGACGGCCATAAAAAGGTTTTCCCCCAGTACACCAACATCATCCGCTTTTATGGGATGGACGATCTGCTGCTGGGCAGCTACCAAATCGGCAGAAGTTATCTCTATGACCTGCTAGACGGGGAGGGGAACGTCCTGTTGGCGGGGCTGAAATCTTACGGCACCGCCGATTCGGACCAGTTTATCTATGCGGAAATCGGGTTTCAGAAGGGCTATATTACCCTGGACGGGGAATGGCTTTGGTCCCGGAGCGTCTTCCAAAACACCGACGCGGAACCCAGCTACTACTGGTAATGACGGAGGAAATAGTCATGAAATCGAAAATTCCTGTTTTATTGGCCGCATTAACCCTGCTATTCGCCCTGTCTGGCTGTCAAGCCGCCCCGGCGGAGGAGAGCACCCCCTCCTCTGAACCCAATTCTGAGGCCTCCGAGACGGTTTCCGCCTCCTCGGAGTCCAGTGAATCCTCTGCTGAGTCCTCCCAGCCGGAGAAGGACTACACGCCGATTCTGTCCCTGGAGGATTACCCGACGGTGGACGGCTCCACTGCCAACCTGCCGTTGATGGCGCTCACAATGGAACGGGCCGCCGGGGTGGAACCTGATGTAGCCGAGAGCGCCGCCTATGCCAGCACGACGGCCTATGCTTGGCGCAACCTGTCACAGGGGAACGCTGACCTGCTGCTGGTTTACGAAGCCCCCGACAGCGTCCAGGAGGAACTGCAAGAGGGTCCGGAACTGGAAGTTACCGCCATCGGCCGGGACGCCCTGGTGTTCATCGTCAACGAACAAAACCCCGTCCAGTCGCTAACCCAGGACCAGATCCGGGACATCTACACCGGCGCCGTCACCAATTGGAGTGAGCTGGGCGGCGAGGACCAGGAAATCGTCCCCTTCCAGCGAGATGAGGAGAGCGGGAGCTTTACCCTCTTTAAAAAGCTGCTGATCGGTGACCGGGATTTGACTCTGCTGGACCCGCCGGAAGAGTTCCGCCCGACGACGATGGGCGGGCTGGTGGAAGGGCTGGCGGAGTACAACAACGCCGGCAACGCCATCGGCTATTCGGTCTATTATTACATCAGCGAGATGTACGCCCAGCCGGGGCTGCGGCTGATGGCGGTGGACGGGGTAGAGCCCTCTTACGATTCGATTGTCTCCCAGGAGTACCCTCTTCTCAACGAATTTTATGTGGCCATCCGGGCCGACGAGCCAGAGGATAGCCCCGCCCGAAAGCTGTACAACTGGATTCTGTCGGAGGATGGGCGGCAGACGGTCATCGACGCCGGTTATGTTCCGGTGGACAACACCGCGGGATAGACTAAATCTATTTTTCATTCTTCCTTCACACAGCAGTCACTTTTCGGTATTACACTTAACTTGTCTTTAGGAGAGACAGTTAAACCGTCCTCTCCTGATAGACAGGTCAAAACGGAAAGAGGCGAGCTGGTGCCCATGGGTAAAGGCAGATTGCCGGCAGCCATCTGCGCTCTGCTGGTCCTTGCCCTTGCCGGCGCCGGGAAGGAAAGCTTAATCCCCGGTTTGCCGCCTTTGGAGGCGGTATCGGCGGCAGAGTCCCAGACTGTGGGGACAGATGGCCTGAACCTGGCTTTGGAGGCAGAGGATGAGGGGTCTTCCACCCCCTTCGGAGAGCTGCCGGATATGAAGAAAATGACGGAAGCGATGGAAATCATCGGTGATACTCCTCTGGATAACCTTTCGGACACTCAGCTGCAAAAGCTGAAGGACATCGGGGTTGATCTGGAGACCCTGAAAGAAAACGAAAGCCTTCTCAGTGAAGTCCGGGATAACCTTCCGGAACAAGGCGAAATTCCCTGGCCTGCCATTGCGGGCGCTGCGGCGGTCGGGGGAACGGGTTGTGCGGTATGGGCGTATGTCCTTCACCGCCGGAAAAAGCGCCCTAAATAATCTTGATAGACTTCTTTACATTTCTCCCCAAAACGCACAGATCGCCGGTAGATACTGGAAAGCCAGTAAATATCGGCGTTTGTGCTGTTATAGGGGAGGGTAAAACGGGGTAATTTTTTATCGGTTGGTAACACGTTGGTAACACTAGATTGTAATTAACTCTATCTCTTTTTTGAGGTTATCCACCGTCTTGTGGATGTAAACAGCATCCGTAACATCCCCGCCGGCATGACCCATAATTCGCTTGAGAGCGGAGCGGTTGGCACCGGCTGCATCCATCAGGCTGGCAAAGGTGTGCCGGCAGTCGTGGGTGCGATGACCGTCCAGCCCGATCTGATTGAGGGCCGCATTGAAGCGCGGGGTATAGGCGTTCCGCGTCATCGACGGATAGACCAGCGTGGGCACATCTGGGTTGTAAAGCGATTGGACCAGGGGCAGGATTTTGTGATGGATCGGAATGATCCGGTTTTTACCAGCATCGGTTTTGCTGCCGCCGACCATATACCCCTCGGCGAGATGGACATCCACAGTCCGCATCGAGAGCAGCTCGCCGGCGCGCATACCGGAATAAATCAGGATCAGCGCCAGTTTGATGGCAAAAACATCGGCATGCTGCCAGAGCAGCGTGATTTCGTTCGGCAGGAAGGGGACATGGGGATTTTGTGTTTTTGGCTGCTTGCCGGTGTCAATCCGTTCGGCGTAGTTGGTCTGGATGACGTCCAACTTGATCGCGTATTTGAAAACGAGGTTCAAAAGGCTTTTCAGCTGAGACAATGCGGTCGGCTTTAAATTGGAGTTGTCCGCCAGCGTCTGCAGCTGGATCAGCTTTAGATCGGCCATCGGCTTATCGGCGATCGGAGCACAGATTTTATAAAGATAAGCGTACTTGGTCACCACTGCCGGCGTCACGGTCTGTGCATATCGGGCGATCCACTGCTCGTACATATCGCCGAAGGTCACCTTTGCCGCGCTCAGGTCGTAGGGGTCCAGGTTATATTCCGCCAGTGCGGCGAGGGCCTCCTTGCGGGTGCGGTAGTATCCGATCGACTTGCGGACCAGTATTCCATATTCGTCCCGTCCGAGGGTCACGCGCGCCATATAGGGGTTACGCCGACGGCCTGAAAGTTTGGTTACGCTGCCGTAGCCATTGGGAAGCTTCATGGGCATAAAAATAGCCACCTTTCACTGAAAAAAAGGGTAGACTTAACAGAGGCCAGGTGGTATAATAATCCTTGTCGAAGGGATGTATTCGGCCACCTGGCCGTGTATATCGTCACCCGCTCTCGGTGTTCCAGCACCGGGGGCGGATTTTTTATTTGTATCATAAATTGGTGGATTCGTCTGCCAGCATATTCAGATGGCGGCGATAACGGCGCGGGATGTCAATCCCGACCATCAGCCCCAGCTCCAGCAGCGCATGGGACAGGGCGGCGAAACCATCCCGATAGAATGCAGAGATACGCCGGATTTTATCGGTTATGCCGCGGTAGTCAGCGGGGCAGACAAATGTCCAGTCTGCGCCGTCGTCATCGACCACAGCCCGGAAATACCGGTCGATCTGGCGGCTGTCCCCGTCGATCAGTCCGG
The DNA here is from genome assembly GCA_944387995.1 of uncultured Clostridia bacterium. Taxonomy (GTDB): domain Bacteria; phylum Bacillota; class Clostridia; order Oscillospirales; family Ruminococcaceae; genus Faecivivens. Next base: position 4,977 of record CALXHB010000076.1, read on the forward strand.
CTTGACCGGCGCGATCCAGCAGAATGTTGTGCTCGACTACTTCGTCGATTGGGGCAACGATTGCCGTCTTTTCGTCGAATGAAACGAGCAGCAGGAGCGGATCACCAGCTGTCCTGGCTGCTGTTACATCGTCCTGAGCGGGATAATAGATGATTTGCATACAGGTTTCCTTTCTGATCGCGGTCCGGATTTCGGACAATTCTAGGGTGGTCATGTGTTACACAGAGAGGCCTGCTCCCGGTGATTTAGCACCGGGGACGGGATTTTATACTTCGTTATATTTGACTTGCAAAGTGATCATATATCCTGCTGTGAGCTGTGTTGTGTAAATACTGAACAAAGCATCTCCAATTTGTAATTCCGCATCATCGGAACCGATGTTTTCTTCGACGAATGTGCGAGCAGCGTCAGAATCACTGGTATCGTAGGGCATTGTTGCACAGAAGCTCAAATATGCTGTTGCTGCGTCGACGACATCTTCCAGATTGTCATTATTTAAATCGGTATAGTTAAAGCTGGCACTAACGACTTCATAATAGCTGTTTTTAGTTATCGCATAATCCATAGTTATATCCGGCGATACCTGACGGGTACAATTGCAATAAGTATCACCAACATCATGATCTTCTGGAAAACCATTGTTCTCTAAACTAACAACAATGTCGCTGTAAAATGATCCAGGAATCCCCGGGAAGTATGCTGGATCAGATAAATCTATCTTATGCGCTTCTTCACTTTCTTCTGATGAAGGTTCTACTAATGAAGACTCTTCCACGACCTCTGAAGATGGTTCTTCACTTTCAGTTAACGTTGTTGAAGATTCATGATTGGGTTCAGCATTTTGACATCCGGTAAATATCATTGCCGCAATTATAACGGCGGTTACTAATCTTTTATTCATTGTAAATGCCCTCTTTCATTTATTTATGGAAAAGCTAGTACCATAGTTTGTGGATGAAAGTGCAGCTTGGTTAAGAACAAATTTTGGTTGAGGGGATGCAGAAGCAGCAAAAGGAATAGTATAAAACGATTTCATGCTAGCTATGTAATCATCCAACTGTGGCTTTAAAATTCGCAATATTTCAAATTCATTCGTGGTAGTGTGATATGGGTAAGTGGTCAACAGGTAGTTTAACCGTTTATTGGCAGCTTCTTCGGACAACCCAAATAAAAGAGATATGTCTACACTTGTAAACTCAATTAAGTTTTCTTGAACATACCGTAATGCGATTTCAGGAGCTAAAAACTCAGCGGCAAAAGAATGTGCTTCAACCTCTTGATTACGTCCGTCAACTTCATGTCCAAGATATGCATGCCCTAATTCGTGAGCAATACCCCATAAGCGTCGAGGAGAGCGCTGTGTATCATCATATAAAATTAGATGTATGGCATTTTTTGGATCCCAAATTTTTAGACTCCCTTTTATCAACTTCGGCATGTAGATATCAGTAGATTGTCCTGTAATACTGGCAAAATTTTGTACAGAATCTATGATGATATTTGGAGCAACAACAAGTTTTTGTATATCAAGCTTTAATTCTTGTTTCTGCTGAAGACGAACATAGTCCGCACATTTTTTAGCAAGTTCAAAATTCGGTTTATCCATCTAATCCTCCTGTATTTTATTTAGAATCTTTTTTCTTTTTGAGCACGTCCAGATACATATCGATGCTTGCTTCAAAGTTGGAAATCATCTTTTCTCGTATATCTTCCG
>CALXHB010000077.1 GCA_944387995.1 uncultured Clostridia bacterium
TTAAGATACTCCTGTAAAAGCCGAACCCGCTCTCCCCGGGAACCGTAAGAAAGGACCTGCCCATCCCAGGGCACCGGCCGTTCGGCGGGGTCCAAAATCGAGTCCAAAATTCCCTGATAGACCCTAAACAGCTCTTCCCAGGTAGCTTCCCCCACGATACCGTCGGGGTTCAGTCCAAACCGATTCTGGAATGCAATCACAGCCTGACGGGTTCCATTGCCGAAAATCCCGTCTACCGCAACGGTGGGAATCGTATTGTAATAGGCTGCCACCATATTTAACCGGTGCTGCAAAATAGCCACCGGCCTACCCCTGAACCCATACTGCAAGTTTGAGGGAAATTGGGCGGCAAAATCCTCGTAAGTATACCCTTCGCTTTGCAGTTCAGCCAGATTTTTCACCGCCACATAGAGACTTTCCAGCTTATACCAGGTCGCTCGACCAACAATTCCGTCAGCCGTCAACCCAAAGATCCGTTGGAAGGTTTTAACCGCGTTAGCGGTGCTTTCGCCATACACACCATCAACTGTCACCTTAGGTATTGCAGGGTAGTTTCGAGAGATGCGATTTAGCCGCAGCTGTAAAATCCGTACCACTCGCCCCCCAGACCCTACGCCCAGTGGATACCCTGGGTAGGAAGGAGTGATCGACCCCACCGGCGCATTGGTCACGATTTCGATGTCGTTTCCGTAGTAATACTGCAAAATCTGGTAAGGGGTCATCCCACGCCGAGCCAGATCCACCGTTCCCCATTGGGAAAGCCCGTCACAGGTGACCGTTGTCCCGTTGCAAAACTGGGTAAACAGCGGCTCAATTCGTCCCTGGTGGCGAACGTAATCGTTAAACAGCTCGTCGACCAGGTCGGAAATATTGGAAAAAATCTCCCGCCCATTGACAAAAGCCTGGTCATACTGAACCGAGTTGGTGATATCAAAATCATACCCCCGGCTACGGTACCACTCGGTGTACACCCGGTTGAGCGCAAAGGTGACCTGAGCGTAGATGTTCGCCCGCAGGGCTGCGTCCGGCCAGGTGGGGAATATCTCACTGCTGGCCACGTTCTTGATGTAGTCGATAAACGGCAGCGTCACATTGGCCGCGTAAGCGTTTGGCCGGCCCAGATGAACGGTGATCCGTTCGGGAATAATTGGAATCCCTGTCAATTGTCCGCTCCCTCCTTTTGATACCCTTCCGGAGAATCGGTTTCAATGCCCTGCTGCTGGGGACCATCGTAGGATTGCATATCCCCCGACTGCCCTTCCAACAGAGGTTGAATATCCGCCTGCTGAACCGACTGGATCCCGTCGAAGACCGGTACGCCCCGGTATTCCGCCGGAATATACCCCTCTGCCGACACCGTTACAATATACCGGGCATAAGGGGTCTGGTTATCCGGGGACATCGAAAGGGAGGCTGCCGGTGCCGGAAGGGTAAAAACCCGGGTCTGGCCGCTTTCGTCGGTTTCGTCGTATCCCTGCAAAACCCGTTTCCCATCTATTTCCCGGGAAATGACCACCCGGGCCCTGGGAACAGGCAACGCGCCACGGGCAGTGACCACCTTTACCAATAGCCTCCCTTTCCCGCTCTCATTTTCCGGGTGATCCGGCTCCATCGGATTGGGGTCCAGTACCTCGGTTTCCTCCACGGCAATCGGCTCCGGCGGTGATGTACTGTCCGGAGAGAGCGGAAGATCGGTCAGTTCCTCGGGGAAATCCATCGAATCGGAAGAATCACCTTCAGAAAGCGGCTCCATCACCTGGACAGTCCCAGAATCCTCCGGAACTTCCGCTTGAAGAGGTTCTTTGCCCGGCTCACTCTGCCGCGCAGCATACATTTCCCGCATTCGGTTTAGATATTCTTCTTTTAACGCTTCAAAACCTTCTGCCATTGCCTTTCCCCCTATCGGTCATAGTCTCTCCAGCTTATGCGGACGATAAGATAAATAGACGCCCTGCTCTCCTTTATTCAGAAAAGTGACCAGGTAAATTGACAAATCGAGAAAATTATTTTATAATATGTATAAAAAGCAGCCCATGCAGATGGGGAAGCTGTTGTCTGAAACGAAAGGATGGATTAGGATGAAACTGCAAATCGGTGTCCAGCTCTTCTCCGTTATGGGAGAACTGGCACAGGACTACTTAAAGACGCTGGAAAATGTCGCAGCGGCCGGGTATCAGTATGTGGAGTATGTGGACCCACCCACTGATGCCTATACCCCCGAACAGATCGGGAATAAGCTCAAAGAACTGGGCCTTACCGCAGTAGGTAGCCACGTCCATTTTGATCCCTATACCTCCACCCACGAGGATATGGTCAAAACCGCTGAGGACGCTGTAAAGATGCACGCAGAGGCAGTCGTTCTTCCGATGTCTATTATGACCACGATGGACGAGGTTAAAAAGGTGGCTGCCGCCTGCAACGAAATGGCCGCCATTGCCAAAGAACATGGGATGAAATTCTACTACCACAACCACTGCCAGGAATTTTATCAGATCGACGGCAAAACGGCCTATGACTGGTTAATCGAGTTGACCGATCCGGAACTGGTTGGTTTTGAAGTAGATACCTTCTGGGCCAAACGGGGCGGCCAGGATCCCTGTGAGCTGATCCGGAAGCTGGGTCCGCGGGCTGGACTGATTCATCAAAAGGATATGGGCACCTCCGCTTCTCCGGTTAATCTGGTTGACGGCGTTACCGGCATGACCCGGGAAAATTTCCGGGATAAGATTTTTGCCCGCACCAATCCCACCGATATCTGTGTAGTCGGGACCGGTACGATGGAAATTCAGGAAATCGTTGAAACCGTGACCGAACTGGGCTATGCGTCGACGATTATCGTCGAGCTGGACTGCTGCGCAAGAGAAACCGAGGAAAAATATGACACTCCTCTGTCCCCCCTCGAAAGCATTAAAGAGAGCCGCGAATACTTAGATGCGGTCATCAACCGGTAATTAAAAAACGGACGCTCTTTAAAAAAGAGCGTCCGTTTTGTTTTATACGTGCAAGATCAAAGTAGCAAAGCCGAAATAAACCAGCAGCGAAACAGCATCCACAATCGTAGTAATCAGCGGGCTAGCCATAACCGCGGGGTCAAAACCCAATCTTTTCGCGCCCATCGGCAGGATACAGCCGATGAGTTTTGCCAAACATACCGTAACCACCAGGGTGCAGCAAATCGTAAGCGCAACCGGAACGGTTAAACGGTCAATCAAAAGGAGTTTCACAAAGTTGCAGACTGCCAGCGTCAAACTGCACATAACCGCAACCCGAAACTCTTTCCAGATGACCCGCAATAAATCCCGGAACTGAATCTCCCCCAGAGATAGACCACGAATAATCGTTACCGTTGTCTGGGAGCCAGAGTTCCCGCCGGTATCCATCAGCATCGGAATGTAAGCGGTCAAAACCAGAGAAGCCGCCAGCTTGTCCTCAAAGCTGGTGATGATGTTACCGGTAAAGGTAGCCGAAACCATCAGCAGAAGCAGCCAGGGAATCCGGTGTTTGAAAATATCGAATACAGACGTTTTAAGGTAAGGTTTATCTCCCGGCAGGATAGCCGCCATCTTTTCGATATCCTCGGTGTTTTCCTCCTGGATGACATCAACCGCGTCGTCGATGGTGATGATACCCACCAGCCGTTTTTCGGAATCGACAACCGGCATCGAAAGCATATCGTACTTCTGGAACAGTTGCGCGATGGTTTCCTGGTCGTCCCCGGTTTGGACACAGATAGGATCGGTTTCCATCAGGTCCCCGACCTTGTCGTCATAGGGATGCAGCAAAAGCTGCCGGACCGAAACTACCCCTTCTAGCTTACGACGTTCATCGGTGACGTAGCAGGTATAAATCGTCTCCGCGTCGGTACCAACCTTACGGATATGGTCAAAAGCCTGTTTAACCGTCATGCCCCGTTTAAGGTCGATCATCTCGGTGGTCATGATGCTGCCGGCTGTGTCTTCCTCATACCGGCAAAGGCGGTTGATCTCACCACGGGTCTCAGAGCTGCTCAATTTCAGGATACGCTTGACCACATTGGCCGGCAGCTCTTCAATCATATCGACAGTATCATCGACGTACATATCTTCCAGAATCTTTTCCAGCTCGGCATCCGACAGAAGGCTGATCAGCTTCTGTTGGCTTTCGGGCTGCAAATAAGAGAATACCTCTGCCGCCATATCCTTCGGCAACAATCTAAACGCCTGGCAGGCAGGCACCGAATCCAACTCTTCCAACAGCTGAGCGATATCCGCTTCATACAAATCCCCCAGCGTCATACGAACCTCATGAAAACGACGCTGTTCAATCAGTTTTAGAATTTTTTCTTTCAGATCCAGGATCTCTTCTTTTTTCTCCATTAAAAAAACCTTCCTTTCGGGCACACCGAAAAGAAGGCGCCAAAATTTACCTTTTGAGCCTCTCCGTGTGCCTTATGTTCTGTTGTTCATAACACGATCGACTGGGCGACGCGTCCACAAGACCACTCCCTTAGGTAAATTTCAGAAACTTTTCATTTCCACAGTGTATTATACGCCGGAAAAGACGGATTTGCAACTATTTTTTTGCAAAAAGGTCTCCTTTGAGCGATTTTCTATCGATTGGACAATATTAGGCCGAATTACACGGGATTTGTTTCAAATTTTGATGATTTTCCGTAAAATCCTTGTAAGTTGTTCCGGGATTCGGTAGAATAAAAGCAAAGCAAAAAAGAATAGAAAGGATGAACAACATGCAGTTACCGAAAAATTTTTACTGGGGCGGTTCCGTCTCCTCCTTCCAGACAGAAGGGGCCTGGGACGAGGGCGGAAAGGGTCTGTCCAGTTACGATGTGCGGCCCACCGACCCCCGGTTTTCCGATTGGAAGGTCGGGATTGACTTCTATCACCGATATAAAGAGGATATCGCCCTGCTGCGGGAAATGGGCTGCAACTTCTATCGCTTTTCGATTGCCTGGGCACGGGTACTGCCCAATGGGGACGGAGAGCCCAACGAAGAAGGCCTTCAATTTTACGATAACGTCATCGACGAACTTTTGAAAAATGGAATCACGCCGATGATCTGCCTGTACCATTTTGATACCCCCTACCGGCTGGAGCGGGACTTCAACGGCTTTGCCAGCCGGTACACCGTCGAATGCTTTGCAGAATACGCCCGGCTGGTTATGAGCCGCTACGGCGACCGTGTGAAGTATTGGATGACCTTTAACGAACAGAATCTCCACAGCATGGGGCTGATCTTCTCCAACTCGACCACTGTGCCTGAGGGCGTTGACCCCACCCGCTTCCTCTATCAGGTCAACCACAATGTCTTTATCGCCCACTGCAAAGCGGTCAAAGTGCTGCGGGAGGTGGCACCGGACGCCAAAATCTGCGGCATGATCGCCGCCACTCCCAACTACCCGATGAGCAGTTCCCCGGAAGACATCAATTTTGCCGCACACTGCAACGATTATCTGAACCACTTCCATGCCAATGTTTTCTGCCAGGGTGAGTATCCGGCTTATATGACCGATTACCTCACTGCCCATGGCTGGATGCCAGAGTTTATGGACGGAGACCGAGAGCTTTTAAAGGAAAACACCGTCGATTTTCTGGGGTTCAGCTACTACCGAAGCAATACCGTTCAAGCGGGTAATTTCGATGAACCGCTCCCCCCGGCTGCCGTTTGTGGAAAGAATTCGGTGGACAACCCCCATATCGAGAAAAACGAATGGGACTGGGGCATCGACCCTGTGGGGCTGCGGACCCTGATGCATGACCTTTACTACCGCCATCACAAGCCGCTGTTCATCCTGGAAAATGGGGTCGGCCTGCGGGAAGAACTGCCGGCGGACGGCGGATTGATTCAGGACGACAGCCGGATTGCCTACCACAGAGCCCATATCCAGGAAATGAAAAACGCCATCTTAAAGGACGGCGTCGACTGTATGGGATATGTCACCTGGGCTCCGATTGACATCCTGTCCAGCCACTGCGAGATGAGCAAACGGTACGGATTTGTTTTTGTCAACCGCGGTGAAAAAGATCTGCGAGACCTAAAGCGGGTGCCCAAAAAGAGCTTTTACTGGATTCAAAAGGTCTTCCGTTCCAACGGAGAGGAATTGGAATAAGATTTATACGCGATAACACAAAATGCCCGGCTGCGTCTGATTGCAGCCGGGCATTTATCATGCTGTTTAGTTTTTCAGAGCCGTCTTGGGAGCCGACAGTCTGGCCCCTTCTGCCGCCTTGTGTTCCACAAGAGCGGGCGCACGGCCGCAGATCGCGTCCGGGGTAATCGTAACCTTGGAAATCGTCGGGTCGGAAGGCACCTCGAACATCAGCTGGTTGAGCGTATCCTCCATGACATTCCGCAGACCTCTCGCGCCAGTTTTGCGCTGGATGGCTTCTTCCGCCACCGCCCGCAGGGTATCGTCCCCCATCACCAGTTCCACTCCGTCCAGTTTGAACAGGTGGGTATACTGCTTTAAGAGGCTGTTGCGGGGCTCTTTCAGCACCCGAACCATCTGGTCGACCGAAAGGTCTTCCAGAGTGGTAACAACCGGCAGACGGCCAACCAGCTCGGGAATAAGGCCAAATTTGACCAGGTCGTCAGGAATCAATTCCTTAAGGATCTCGCCTTTGGTCTTTTCCTCTTTCCGCCGGATATCCGCCCCAAAGCCAAGGGTGGAAGAATCGGTCCGCTTTTCGATGATCTTTTCGATCCCTTCAAACGCGCCGCCGCAGATAAAGAGAATGTTGCTGGTGTCGACCTGGATCATCTCCTGGTGGGGATGTTTCCGTCCGCCCTGGGGCGGAACATTGGAAACAGTGCCTTCCAGGATCTTCAGCAGCGCCTGCTGGACGCCTTCGCCGCTGACATCACGGGTAATCGAAGCGTTTTCCGACTTACGGGTGATTTTATCAATCTCGTCGATATACACAATCCCGTGTTCCGCTGCTTCGACGTCAAAATCCGCCGCCTGCAGCAGCCGCACCAGGACGTTTTCAACGTCATCGCCGACATAACCGGCCTCAGTCAGGGTCGTCGCATCGGCAATGGCAAAGGGAACATTTAAGATCTTCGCCAGGGTCTGGGCCAACAGCGTCTTACCGACACCAGTGGGTCCCAGCAGGAGGACGTTGGACTTTTGCAGTTCCACATCGTCATCTTCATCCTGGTTCATAATCCGTTTATAGTGGTTGTAAACCGCGACCGAGAGGGTCACTTTGGCCTTATCCTGGCCAATGACGTACTGGTCGAGGACTTCTTTAATTTCAGCGGGCTTTAATAGGGTCAGCTCATCCAGACCCGCCGATTTATACTCTGCATCCGGGGTAATCGACGGGAAAAGGCCCTCGTCCGCCAGCATCTGGTAGCAAAGCGCGACACACTCATCGCAGATATTGACATTGCCAGCATGCAGCATCCGGCGGACGCTGTGATCCCGTTTGCCGCAAAAGCTGCAACGGATGCCGTTATCGTTATAAT
>CALXHB010000078.1 GCA_944387995.1 uncultured Clostridia bacterium
CCCATCCGGAAAAAGAGGGAAAATATACATGGCAGGGCCATCGCTCGCTTCGGTTTGAAGATAAATTTTGCCAGAAACCCGATTGACCATACGGCTGAGTTCAGGGTTTGTATTGATGACAATACAATAGCCATATATGTCTGCAAAACTGGTATAAATGCCGGAAACTCTTTTCACTAAACTGCTGCAATATCTATAGTGATATTCTCCCTTTTCCTCTTCGTCTTCAACAAATACAAGAATACTGGCTGCCGAGGAGTAAACGGGATGCGGTGTATGGGTAAATCCAACAATGATATACTTATCGACCTTTTCTTTCCCAAGAAAACAGACAGGATTGTCAAACTCTTCCTCTTCATGTAGAAGCTGGACGCAGAGCGAATCGGTAATTTCCTCTTCTGTATATGTATTTAGAAAGGGAATAGGAAAAGCCATGTACAACAAGAGCAGGGCCAGAAAAAACGCCGCCAGCGCAGCTTGTAAAAGAGGCCGGTTTTTCAGTTCCGCAAACCATTTTTCCATCCGTCCCATAGTGCCGCCTCCTTTTCTTTATGATACCATGTGCCGGCTTTATCCGTCAAGAAAAGTACGTAAAATCGTTTTACCTATTTTCTGCAAGGACTACGGCTATATAAAAGCAAACTGTACAAAAATAAATATCTAGTAGTGTGCAAAATGGCACTTGTAATTGTCCAACGGATTCTTTATAATAATAGCAGAAAGTTACATTTCTGCGGGCACAGCCCCAATTTGACTACAAGAGGAGAAGGTCTCATGGCTAAAAATTTTGTTTGCACCACCACTGAACCGATTGTTCAGACCAAAGCCGGGAAACTCCGCGGCTTTATCTTAGACGGTACCTACACCTTCTACGGCATCAAGTACGCCGATGCCAAGCGCTTTCAGCAGCCTACCCCGCCCGCACCCTGGGAAGGGGTTAAGGATGCCCTTGGTTACGGTTATGTCTGCCCGATGCTTTCTCAGGATAAGCCCGGCGCAGGCGAATTGAAGGTTCCCCACCGCTATTGGCCGATGGACGAGAACTGCCAGTACTTAAACGTCTGGACCCAGACTCTGAACCCCAAGGCGAAAAAGCCGGTTATGGTCTGGCTGCACGGCGGCGGATTCGCGGCCGGTTCCTCCATTGAACAGCAGGCTTACGATGGGGACAACATGAGCAAATACGGCGACATCGTAGTCGTTTCGATCAACCACCGTCTGAACATCCTGGGTTACATGGACCTTTCTCCCTTCGGTGAAAAGTATAAAAACTCCTGCAACGCCGGTAACGCCGATATGGTCGCTGCCCTGAAATGGATTCGCGACAACATCGAGCAGTTCGGCGGCGACCCCGATAACGTCACCCTCTTCGGCCAGTCTGGCGGCGGCATGAAGGTCTGGACCTTGATGCAGACCCCCGAAGCCTACGGCCTCTTCCATAAGGGCATCGTCCAGTCGGGCGTCCTCGAAGGATTTATCAACAACCAGCCCGCCGACGGCACCGAAATCGTCAACGCGATGATGAAAGAACTGGGCCTTAAGGATGTCGAAGAGCTGGAGACCATTCCCTATGCGCAGATGGCGGCCGCTTACAATAAGGTGGCTCCTGCGCTGGCAAAGGCTGGTAAATATGTCGGCGGCAACCCCGCCCCCAACGACTTCTACCTGGGCGACCCGCTGGCCGTCGGTTTCACCGACCATGCGAAGACCATTCCGGTCATGATCGGCACCGTTCTGGACGAGTTCATGGGCTTTGGCCCCGGCAACCCCAAACGCAACACGATGACCACCGCAGAAGCCCGCCAGATGGTCGCCGATTACTTCGGCGAGAAGCACGCCGACGAGATGATCGAGCTGTTTGAAAAGGCTTACCCCGGCAAGAACCTCTGCGACCTGATCCCGCTGGACGTCGCCTTCCGGATTGGCACCAAGGACTTCATCGAAAAGAAGGCCGAGTGCCCCGAATCCGCCACCTACTCCTACCTCTTCGCTTACGACTTCCCGGTGGACGAGGGCTGCGGCCCCTGGCACTGCTCGGAAATCCCGTTCGTCTTCCACAACACCGAACTGGTTCCCGTCTGCAACCGTCCCGGCGTCTCCGACAAGCTGGAGCACCAGATGTTCTCCGCTTGGGTCAACTTTGCCCGCTACGGCAACCCCAACGACCCCTCGCTGCCTGAATGGCCCGCCTGCAAGCCCCATGATGAGGCCTGCATGATCTTCGACACCACCTGCGAAGTCCGTCACAACCACGATAACGTCCTGGTGGAGAAGTACCAAGAGTACGCGCCCAAGTTCAAATTCGGCGAAGTGGAAATTCAGCACTAAGATTGTCTAATCTTTGCGGCCGCCTCCCAATCGGGAGGCGGTTTTTCGTCGTCGTCGGATTTTCCAAAAATTGCCGCCAGATTTTCCCAAAGTTTTCCCTTTTCCAGCCGCAGGTGTAAAGCAAAACCCTTGACAGTGGAGATAAAAGGTTGTATAATACCATCTGTAAAGCAAAAAGATTTACAGCGCGCGTTTTTTGTGGAAGGGAGGGCCCTATGGCGGATAAAGATCTGCGGATTTCGGTCCTGCTCGACCACTACGGCGCGATGCTGACCGATAAACAGCGGGAAGTCATCGACCTCTACTATAACGACGACCTGTCGCTGGCGGAAATCGCGGAGCAGGAAGGGATTACCCGTCAGGGGGTCCGAGACAACATCAAGCGAGGGGAAGCCCAGCTGTTGGAGATGGAACAGAAGCTCCACGCCGCCGAACGGTTTGAACGGCTCTCCGCCCTGATTGCCGAGGCGGACGCCACCCTTTCCGCTATTGAAACCGATTATACCCAGCGGCGCCGGATTTCCGAGGTGCGGAAGGTGAAAGCCCTCCGGCAGAAGCTGGCCCAGTTTATTGACGACTATTTCGCATAACCCGCTGCATAGAATTCCGATGGCCCAGCGGGCACCGATCACTTGGAAAAGGAGGGAACGGGTTTGGCATTTGAAAGCCTGTCCGATAAGCTTTCCGCCGCCTTTAAGCGGCTGCGTTCCAAAGGTAAATTAAACGAAACAGACATCAAGGAAGCCATGCGCGAGGTTAAGCTGGCCCTGTTGGAAGCGGACGTCAACTACAAGGTTGTCAAAGACTTCGTTAAAGCAGTCAGCGAACGGGCGGTCGGCCAGGAGGTTCTCGAAAGCCTGACGCCGGCCCAACAGGTCATCAAGATCGTCAACGAAGAGCTGACCGCGCTGATGGGCGGAGAAAATGCCCGGATCACCTTCGCCCAGAAGCCTCCGACCGTTATTTTGATGTGCGGCCTTCAGGGCAGCGGTAAAACCACCCACGCCGCCAAATTGGCCAAGTACTTTAAGGACAAAGAGGGCTGCCGCCCGCTGCTCATCGCCTGCGACGTCTACCGTCCGGCCGCTATCGAGCAGCTGCAGATCGTCGGCGAACGGGCCGGCGCGAAGGTCTTTGAGATGGGCCAGGGAGACCCGGTGGAAATCGCCAAAGAGGGTCTCAAATACGCCAAAGACCATGGCTATGACCTGGTGATTATCGATACCGCTGGCCGTCTGCACATCGACGAGACGCTGATGGACGAGTTAAAGCGGATTGAAGCGGCCGTGAACCCCAACGAAATCCTGCTGGTGGTCGACTCGATGACCGGTCAGGACGCGGTCACCGTGGCCGATACCTTTAACAAAGCCCTGCCGGTCACCGGCATTATCCTCACCAAGTTGGACTCGGATACCCGCGGCGGCGCCGCGATTTCGGTCAAGCAGGTCACCGGCAAGCCGATTAAGTTCTCCGGTACCGGCGAAAAACTCGACGACCTGGAACCCTTCCATCCCGGACGGATGGCCTCTCGCATTTTGGGCATGGGTGACGTCCTGACGCTGATTGAAAAGGCCCAGGAAACGGTCGATGAGAAAGAAGCCGAAAAACTCGCCAAGAAGATGGCCCAGAACTCCTTCGATATGAACGACCTGCTGGAACAGATGCAGCAGATTAAAAAGATGGGTTCGGTGCGGTCGATTGTCTCGATGCTGCCGGGAGCAGCCAACAAGATCACCGACGAAAATATCGAACAGGGCGATAAACAGCTCAAAATCATCGAAGCGATGATCCAGTCGATGACCCGTCGGGAACGGGAAAATCCGTCGATCATCAACCCGTCCCGCAAACGGCGGATTGCCGCCGGCTCCGGTACCCGGGTCGAGGACGTCAACCGTCTGCTTCGGCAGTTTGAACAGATGAAGCAGATGATGAAAAAGATGGGCGGCTTCGGCAAGAAGGGCTTTAAACGCCGGATGAAATTCCCGCCGCTGAAAATGTGATCATACTTGAACGGGGGCTTTTCCCCGGCAGTATATCAAATAAAATCAATACCTTTGAATTTTTTAGGAGGAACAAAACATGGCAGTTAAAATCAGACTTCGCAGAATGGGCGCTAAGAAGGCTCCTTTCTACCGCATCGTTGTAGCCGATTCCCGTTATCCCCGTGACGGCCGTTTCATCGAAGAGATCGGCACCTACGATCCCACCAAGAACCCCTCCGCGATCAACGTTGACCTCGAAAAGGCCAACAAATGGATTGCGACCGGCGCTCAGCCCACCGATACCGTTAAGAAGATCCTCAAAATCGCCGCTGAGAAATAAGTAACCCAGCCTGAAAAGGCGCTCTGCCGCATTTTCACCCCACTGCCGCCGGGGTGCCAGCGGCGGCGGACAGAAAGCGGGGTTTTCCCCGCAGGTCCCCTGTAACGGAAAAGAGGAATGAAAATGGAAGAATTACTGGTTGCGCTGGCCCGCGGCCTGGTGGAGGATAAGGATTCCGTCAAAGTGACGGTCGACCCCCCGGCTGAGGACGGCACCATCGTCTATCACTTAAGCGTCGCCCCCGCGGATATGGGCCGAGTTATCGGCAAGCAGGGACGGATTGCCAAGGCGATTCGCGTGGTTATGCGTTCGGCTGCCCAGCAGAACGGCAGCAAGGTTATGGTCGAGATCGACTAAAAGGATACGAAAGGGTGTGCCCATGGGCACACCCTTTTTTATATACGTTTCACAGTGTTTGGCATAAATATATATAATTTTCTACGATTTTAATAGATTTATATTGACAAAATTAAATTCCCCATTATACAATCCTATTAAGGAACCATTAAAATAGGCGAGTTTCCCTCATTAAAAACAGGAGTTTTTCGGGTCTCTTTTATCTAAAAACGTTATATCATATGCAGTATTTCTCTTTGGATGGGCCGATGAAAGGGGATAGGGGAGTATGAAAAAGATTTTTACAACAATCGCTGCCGTTTTCCTCTGCCTTATGGTTTCCGGGTGCTCTTCCAATATTCTCGAAACCGACGACGGGACCTTTTACGCCGCCATCGACGACTATTACAGCGACACCCATCTTTCCCTTGTGACGCTGCGGATTGGGCGGCTGGACGGGACGCCGCTCAACGAGGAATGGGAACCGACCGGGGTATTGACTGCGCCGGATGAAGATTCCATGGAGGGCGGTTTCTTTTCGACATTTTCCAGTTCGGTAGAAGAGCGCTGGTTTCAGGACGGCGCCTTTTACGCCCGCTATCGGATTGTCACCGATCCGGCCCACACCCGCATCGCCTTTCACTATTTCAGCGCCGACCGGACGCCTGCCGAATTGGACCTCAACTTCTCCCCCGACCCCGCCCCCCGCAAGACCGCCGGGGAGATGGAGTTTGACGACGGGATGATTTTGGAGTCGGCGGAGGTGGCTGCCCGCAGCGGCATCCTGCATTTCTACCTGCCGGAAGAAGAAGGGATTACCTACCGGGAGGTGGACGGGGAGGTGATCGGCCAGACGGTCACCCAATCCCTCCCGGTGCGTTTTGCCGCCCTGGACGGGGAGGGCGGCGTCCTCTGGGAGGAGGAAGGTCTGACCTACCCCAGCCGGGGCGGGCAGATAGAGGGGTATATGCGGCTGGCTTATCATGTTTATTTTGACGATGACCCGCTGCCGCTGGAAGAAGCCGCCTCCATCGTCTTAAATGGGAATGAAATCCCATTGACCGGGAAGGTGGGATGACCAAAAAGGAGGGAATGGCATGACAAAACGGTTAATGAGTTGGAAAAGATTCGCCGTGGGCCTGATGGCCGCAGGCTGTGCGATATTGGTCTCGGGGTGCGGCAAAGCAACGGAACCTTTGGCCCTGGCGGAAGATGAAACCTACCGCGCTGCCGTCACCGATTGTTTCAGCGACACCCACCTGACCGAGTGGACAGTACAGATTGACCGGTTAGATGGCGAGTCATTGACAGAAGAGGAAGATTTAACTTTGCTGTATCGCAGTGAATTGGTATCTCCTACTGTCTTTGGCGAAGATTTTAATGAAGCGGCGTTCCTTCCGCAGGATTTTTGGATGGAGAACGGTTCTTATTTCCAAAGCTACCGAATCTACACGTCACCCACCCATCAGGAAGTTTCTCTCCGTTTCACACAGATTGACGGCGAAGAAACCGATCTTCTGCTTACCTTTACGCCTGAACTTGCTCCTTATAAGGAAAAAGCGGAGGGAGATTTGGATTTTGACGACGGAACGATTGTGGATACAGCCCTTCTTTCGGAACGAAGCGGGT
>CALXHB010000079.1 GCA_944387995.1 uncultured Clostridia bacterium
CAAACTGGTGCTAATGGCGATGAGGTCACACCTGTTCCCATACCGAACACAGAAGTTAAGCTCATCAGTGTCGAAAATACTTGGCTGGAGACGGCCCGGGAAGATAGAGCGGCGCCGGTACAAATGAAAAAATCCCTTCCTGATTCCAGGAAGGGATTTTTCTGTATATCATGGAATTCATATCCCTGAATTTATCAACAAAAAGATCATGCTGCGAATTTTCTATAGAAAATCCCGTAAATCCCTTGACGACAGGGGTTCAACCGTGTTACACTATAGATACAGTGCACGAGCACACTTTCGATTTAGCTGGATTTTGACGAAATCTAATTCGGTTAAGTACCATCGTTTTGTGAAAAAGGGGGAAGGTTATGCCAGTTACCGTAAAACAGATTGCAGAACTTGCGGGGGTTTCCCGTGGGACCGTCGACCGGGCGCTCAATGGCCGCGGAAATGTCCGGCCAGAGGTGGAAAAACGGATTTTGCAGATTGCCGAGGAAATGGGCTATACCCCCAACCGGGCAGGAAAGGCGCTGGCCTATCAGCGGAAAAATCTTTCTTTTGGCATTGTTGCCAACGTCGAAGGCAATGAATTTTTCGATGACCTGTTAAAAGGAGCCCAGACGGCGGTGGATGAGTATTCCGACTTCGGACTTTCGCTGAAAATTGCCGGTGGCCGCCGGTATGACCTGGATCAGCAGCTGCAACAGCTTTCTACCTTGCAGGCGGCCGGTGTTTCCGGTATTGCCATCAGCCCCATTAACCTCCCGGAAATTGAGGAGAAGATCAACGAGCTGGTGGCCGCAGGAATCAAGGTTATCACCGTCAACTCGGACATCGAAAACACCAAACGGTTATGTTATGTGGGCTGCAACTACTATCAGTCGGGGGTCACGGCGGCGGGAATGCTGCGGCTGATGCGTCCGGAAGGGATTCGGGCGGGGATTGTCACCGGATCCATTCGGATGTTGGGTCACAATCGCCGGATGAAGGGGTTTTCGGATATGCTCAAACGGCTTCCCGACTCCTTTGTGACCGATGTCTGTGAGAGCCTGGATGAACAGGAAATCGCTTATGAAGAAACCCATAAGATGCTTTCCGCCCATCCGGAGATCAATACTCTGTATTTTGCCGCGGCAGGTGCCGTGGGCGGGATGCAGGCGGCCGTTGATTTGGGATTAAAAGATTTGACGGTCATTGCCTGTGATGACACCGAAAAAATTCGCCAGCTGATGCAGGAGGGTCTGATTCAGGCCACTATCTGCCAGGAACCCTTCCGTCAGGGCTATCGAGCCATGCAGATTTTATTTGACGCGGCGGTCAACAACGTTCCACCGGCAGAGGAATTCTGCTATATGGATAATATCATTCGGATTAAAGAAAATCTATAAAAGGAGATTTTATTATGGCGTATTACATTGGGATTGACCTTGGCACTTCCGGGACCAAAACGGTCCTCTTCGATCGGGAAGGGAATGCCTTGGCTTCGGCGACAATTGAGTACCCCCTTTACCAGCCCCAGAACGGCTACGCGGAACAGGACCCTGACGACTGGTGGAATGCGGCGGCCGGCACCATCCGGATGGTGTTGGAAAAGAGCGGCGTTTCCAATGAAGAGGTCAAGGGCATCGGTATTTCCGGCCAGATGCACGGCCTGGTCATGTTGGACAAGGACGGCAAGGTCATTCGCCGTTCGATTATCTGGTGCGACCAGCGGACCGCCAAAGAGTGCGAAGAGATGACCGAAAAGATTGGAGCAAAGCGGCTGATTGAAATTACCGCCAACCCCGCCCTCACCGGCTTTACCGCCTCTAAAATCCTGTGGGTGCGGAACAACGAGCCGGAAAATTACGCAAAATGTGTGAAAATCCTGCTGCCGAAGGACTATGTCCGGTATAAACTGACTGGCGAGTTCGCCACCGAAGTGTCGGACGCGTCCGGGATGCAGCTGCTGGATGTGCCTCATCGCTGCTGGTCGGACGAGGTTCTGGAAAAGCTGGACATCGACAAAAATCTCCTCGGTAAGGTGTATGAATCTCCCGACATCACCGGCACGGTGACCGCTGAAGCGGCCGCTCTGACAGGCCTGAAAGAGGGCACCATCGTCGTCGGCGGCGCTGGGGATAACGCGGCAGCGGCTGTGGGCACCGGTGTAGTAGAAGACGGCAGGGCGTTTACCACCATCGGCACCTCCGGCGTCGTCTTCGCCCATTCTTCCACCGTTTCCATCGACCCCAAGGGGAGAGTTCACACCTTCTGCTGCGCCGTCCCCGGCCAGTGGCATATTATGGGCGTCACCCAGGGCGCTGGTTTGTCGCTTAAGTGGTTCAGAGACAACTTCTGCGAATCGGAAAAGGAGACGGCTGCCCAGATGGGTGTCGACCCCTACTATCTGATGGATAAAGAGGCGGAAGAGTCTCCCATCGGTTCCAACCGGCTTCTGTACCTCCCCTATCTGATGGGCGAACGGACCCCCCACCTGGACCCTGACTGCCGTGGTGTCTTCTTCGGCCTGTCGGCGATTCACCAGAAGCGGGATATGCTTCGGGCTGTGCTGGAAGGGGTCGCCTACTCCCTCAACGACTGCAAAAACATCATCGGCGGGATGGGTGTCCCGGTCAGCGATATGATGGCCTGCGGCGGCGGAACCTCCAAGATCTGGCGGCAGATGCTGGCCGATCTCTACGGCTGTGAAGTCAAAACCGCTGCCAACCGGGAAGGCCCCGCCCTTGGCGTCGCGATTCTCGCGATGGTCGGCGCCGGCGAGTATGCCTCCGTTCCGGAAGCCTGCCGGGCGATTATCCGCACCGACAAAGTCCAGGCTCCGATCCCCGAGAACAGCGCGAAATACGCTCCCTTCTACAAGCTGTATACCGAACTTTACCCCGCCCTCAAAGAGAGCTACAAAAAGCTTGCGGCGCTGGATTGATGCCCTTGCCCTGTAAGCGAAAATAGTGTGCTGCAATCCCGGTTTTTCTCCCATCGAAAGGCCGGGATTTTCTATATTATATTTTATTATCCTTAGATTTTGCTGGAAAAACCTTAGATTTTGCAGACCCTCTTGCGTCGGAAATGCAGCGCTGGTATGATGAAAATGGAAACCGACAAAGGAGGTCGTGCAGATGAAAAAACAGATTTGGGTATTGTTATGTGTTGGAATGTTGGCGACCGCCATGTTGGGCGGATGCAATAAAGGGACGGAAAATGTCGATTCCGCAGACGGCGCGTTGGAAGTCGAATCTCTGGAAAACGTCCAGGGAAAGCAGCCCACCGGAGATGTATGGTCGGTGGACCCGGATATGCGTTTAAGTGAGGTCGATCCGGAGGCGCTGATGGCCTTGGGCAGGCCGCTTGCGACGGGAGAAGGCGAAAAAATGGAGACAATGGGAGATCTGATGGACTATTGGGCAGACGTCTCTCCCGAGGACCCAGTCCTGACAGCCGGATACTGGGCGGACCCTTCCGCCCGCAAGATTACGTTGGAACACATCTACCCAGTGTTTACCAAAGTGGGGGAGACGCTGGAGAAAAATGGGGATTCGGTTACCCTGTCCTCGGTTCTTTCGGATGGCTATGTGACCCGCTTATCGTTCGCCTATCCGGAGGGGACTGTATTTCCGGAAGGGAACGGGCTTCGGTTTACCAATCCCGGGGATGCCTCCTCTCCTGCGCCGGGACTGTCCGTTGGAACGGAAAATCTATACGCGGAAGGAGAGGGACAGACCGATATTCTGGTCCGTTCGGCCCTGCCGGTAGCTCAGATTGCCAATCATTCCGATCTGCCCTTCCCGTTTGACGTGGATTTGGCGTTAGACGGCTGCATGGTGGAGACCAAAACCGCCGATCTGCCGCCGGTGGACAACACCGAGACGGGCTTTGCGCCGGTGCAGATTCAGCTTTCCCCTTTATCCCTCGCCATTACCTACGCGGTGATCGGGCCGATCCCCGAAGGGCAGGAGCTGCGCCCAGTGCGGCTGATGTCGGAGGGAGAGGTGTATTTTACCTATGACGGCAACCCAAACTTTCCCGGAGAGGGTGGAACCAGCTATGCGGGGTATCAGTTTATTCCGGCGGAGGTTCCGCTGGCGGCGGGGGGCTATGATTACCGGCGGCTGTATACCCTGTTGATTACCGGGTCGTCGGAAACGGGATGGGAGATTTTCTCCGACCTGGAACGGATTGACGGGATATGGTTTGAAGGGACCACCTACCCGTTAGAATAAACGGCAGATATATTACCCGAAAAAGGAGGGCTTCCGATGAAGAAACGGTTTGGCTTATGGATTGTGTTGGCGATGATGGCGGCTTTGATCGGCGGGTGCGGCGAACCGGCAGAGACCGCGGATACCGGGGAAGGGGAGACCTCTCCTTCTTCGGAAACCACCTCCCAGGAATCGGAGGTCTCGGAGACAGAGCCGGTTTCGGTGCCCGATGGGGAACCGGCGGGAGATCAGCCGGTGGGGGATTTCTGGTCGATTCCCGACGATCAGCCGCTAGACACCCTGATGGAGGATTACCCCGATGTGGACTTTCAGCTGATTCCCTCCCTTCGGCCGGAAGATGCCGGAGGATTTGAAACAGTAGGTCAGTGGCGGGACTATTGGGCGAGCCTTTCCCCCGATGACCCCCGGCTGGATCATTTTATTACGATGACGCCGGAGGAAAAGGAGCTCCAACTGGAACACGAAAATCCCCTGCTGGCAGCTGTGGGAGATCGGGTAGAAGGAACGGTCGAGAAGGGGAAAAAACCGGCTGCCTTTACCCTCACCGGCGTCCAGTCGGACGGATATGTTACCTATCTGGATATGGAATACTCTGGCCCAGAGGAACAGGAATTTAATCTAACACAGGACCGTTCATCCTCCTCGCCCAACTCTTCCCATGGCGCTTATGGCAGCAGCGGCTTTTATGAGTTGCAGCCGGATACGACCTATGAATATATGTTTTATGCCTCCCTTCCGTACAGCCAGCTGGCCCGGCAGGCTGATGCTCCCTTTGCCTTTGACATTGACATCTCCCTTACAGATTACCAGGTGGAACGCCGATCGGCGGTCTTCCCTAGGGCAGATAACACGAAAGAAGGGTTGGCGCCCCTTTCGGCCCAGGTTTCCCCTCTTTCCTTTGCGGTGACCTTTGCGATGATGGATATGCCCACCCCGACGGATGTATCGGAGATGCAGCCGGTGAAACTGCTGGATGGCAGTGAAGTGGTGTATACTCTGGACGGGACAAAAGATGAAAATTTCTGGTATACACTGATGCCGGTGAGCATGACCTATGTCCCGGTGGTCGAGGAGACCGCCACGATAGCTGGGGAGTATGACTGGCGGCCGGTTGCCACCCTTCTGGTCTGCGGCCAGGAGGAAGAGCGGGAGATTTTCCCCGATTTTGATCAAATCGACGCCATTGAATTTGAGGGGATTGTCTATCCAATGCAGTAAAATCTGGGATAATGAACAAAAAACCTCGGATTTGCTCTTGCTTTCTGGCGGGCGGATACGGTACAATAAAAAGAGAATGATGGCTTTGGCCAAAAAGGAGTTGGAACTTTATGAGTACGACCTTTACCCTCGATTTATCCGCCCCCGTCCGCCCTTATCCCCATTACTGGGAGCTTTGCGTGGGAAGCTGCCACGCCGCGACCGTTCTGCGGGAGGATGTTCGGGAACAGATTCGCGCCGCCCATCGGGACTGCGGATTTAAATACCTGCGGTTCCACGGTCTGTTTGACGACGATATGAGCGTGGTTATCCAGCCGATGATGCCCTGGGAACAGCCGGAAATCTCCTTCTTTAACATCGACAGCATCTTTGATTTCCTCCTGGACACCGGGATGAAACCCTTTGTGGAACTGGGCTTTATGCCGGAAGCCTTTGCCAGCGGCACCCAGACCTGCTTCCACTATAAAGGCAACGTCACCCCGCCCGCCGATTACAACCAGTGGGGGGATTTTATCCGCCAGTTTGGCGAACACCTGATCGACCGTTACGGCAAGGAAGAGGTTTCCCAGTGGTTCTTTGAAGTCTGGAACGAACCGAACCTGAACTTCTTCTTCTCCGGCACCCGGGATGAATACTTTAAACTCTACAAGACCACGGCGGAAGCCCTCAAAGGGGTGGACCCCTGCTTCCGGGTCGGCGGCCCTGCAACGTCGGTCAACGCCTGGATTCCGCCTTTCAGAGCTTTCTGCGAAGAAAATAACGTTCCGCTGGACTTCATTTCCACCCACCATTACCCCAGTGACGACCCGCTTTCTACCTTCGGCATGAACGATGGGACCGCAGTGGACTCGCTTCCGTCGATGGAGGAGCTGAAGACCCTCCCTAAGGAGGAACTGATGGAGCGGATGAAGGGCTTCTTCAAACGGGAAAACCACAACCCCCGGGACATCCTCTTCCAGATGACCAAGCGGGCCAAAGAAGAGGCGGGAGACTATCCCCTCTACTACACCGAGTGGAACGGCTCCAAGGAGTTCGATACCAGCTATCAGGCGGCTTTTGTGGTCCAGACCCTGGCTTATAACGACGGACTGGTTGAGGGGTACTCCTTCTGGACGGTGTCGGATATCTTTGAAGAGATGGGGATGAAAGGCTCTGCCTTCAAGAACGAGTTCGGTATTCAGAATAACCACGGCATCCCGAAACCGGTTTATCGGGCTTTCCAGGCCCTCCATGGGGCAGGGGATTGCCGGCTGCCGGTGGAAGGCGGAGACCGGACGGTGGAGGCTTTCGCGCTGACCAACGGCTCCAAAGCAACCCTGTTTATCTATAACCACGATCTGGAGCGCCGGGACGTTCATCCGGAAGAGGTCACCCTGAATCTCAAGGGCCATATCATCGACAAGGTCTGCAAAGCGGTCATTGATGAGGAGCACTGCAACCCCAAGGGCGCCTGGGAAGCGATGGGCAGCCCCAAATACCTCTCGAAGGAACAGGTTCAGTCGCTGAAGAAGGTATCCGAGCTGGTTTATGAGTCGGTGCCGGTTTCCGATCCCGCTTCTAACAGCTATACCTTTACGGTGGAGCCGGAAAGTGTTTCGATCTTTGAAATTGAATACCGCTGATTTCTTTGGTTGAAATAGGGGAGAGAGGAGCAACTTCTGGATACCTGATGATTCGTTTTATTATACTCAGTATCATAATCGGCGCTGCTATTGGGGTTATCCCGTAGTGGGGCAGATTAGAAGTTTAGGGTCGACCCCTTTTTAAAGGGGTCGCGGGCATGCAAGGGGCAGAGCCCCTTGCCAAGGATGATCGTATAATTAAGATCGGCTTTTCACAGCTGGTTTTACCAAAGGTCATCTGTCGCGCAGCGACCATCCAGGATTTGAATACTCTTATAACAAAAGGGGCGCGGGGTTAAATCCCGCGTCCCTTTTCGTTTGTTTTATTTAAAAGATCCATGTATCTTGCAACCCACGGATGGAGATGATATAATACTGTCAGAAAAGGCGGAACTGGGTAGGCTGGCAAACCCGCCGCGTAGAAAGGGTTGGTTTTGTGAAAAAAGAATACCTCATTGAAGAGCGGCCGCTGAAAGCTTTGCTGCTGTTTGCCTTTCCGATGATTGTGGGCAACCTCTTCCAGCAGTTTTACACGATGGTCGACTCGGTGGTTGTCGGCCGGTTTGTGGGGGAGAACGCCCTGGCGGCGGTGGGAGCTTCCTACTCGCTGACCAACGTCTTCATTTCGATTGCCATTGGCGGCGGGGTCGGGGCGTCGGTCCTGACCAGCCGGTATTTTGGAGCCCGGGATTACCGGCGGATGAAAAGCTCGGTTTACACCGCCCTTCTCACCTTTTTGACCATCAGCATCCTGCTGGGCGGGGTGGGGCTTTTGTTCAGCCGGCAGATTATGGTGGGGCTCAATACCCCGGAAAATATCCTCTCGGACGCCACCGAGTACCTCAATATCTATTTTATCGGACTGCCGTTCCTATTTATGTATAACGTCCTTTCGTCGATGTTCAACGCTCTCGGCAAATCGAATATCCCGTTGGGACTTCTGATCTTCTCGTCGGTTTTCAACGTGATTTTGGACGTGTATATGGTCACCGCCCTCCATATGGGGGTTGCCGGGGTCGCCTGGGCCACCTTGATTGCCCAGGGGATTTCCGCCATTGCCGCCTTTCTCATCTTTCTGGGGCAGATGAAAGGGTATCCGGTAAATGGGAAGGTGTCCCTCTTTGATATCCGGGAACTGTCGGACATGGCGCGGATTGCGCTGCCCTCCATTTTGCAGCAGTCCACCGTCTCCATCGGGATGATGCTGGTGCAGTCGGTGGTCAACAGCTTCGGCTCCGAGATGCTGGCGGGTTACTCTGCCGGCAGCCGGATTGAGAGCATCGCGATTGTGCCGATGGCCGCCATGGGAAACGTCATTTCTTCCTTTACCGCTCAGAATATCGGCGCCGGCCGCAAGGGTCGGGTGGTGCAGGGGTATCACACCGCCTTTGGGATTGTCGGGGCATTTGCCGTTATCATCTGCGTGATACTGGAACTATTTTATACACCGATTATCTCCATCTTTCTGGGGGCCGACGGAACAGCGATGGCCATGGAAACCGGAACCAGCTATCTGCGGTTTATGGGGTGGTTCTTTGTGCTGATCGGCATGAAGATGATTACCGATGGGCTGCTCCGCGGGGCGGGAGATATGACGATGTTTACCGTGGCCAATATGGTCAACCTCTGCATCCGGGTGGTGGTCGCGGTGACGATGGCTCCCCGGTTCGGGATTGGGATGGTCTGGTACGCGGTTCCGATTGGCTGGGCCGCAAACTTCCTGATTTCCTATATCGAGTACCGGAGAGGAAAGTGGAAGCTGGATAAACAGAAAGCATAATGGGTATAGCCGGGCAGTCGCAGGACCGCCTGGCTTTTTTAATCGCCTTTGACAGATGAAACTTTTTCAACCCCCTGCCGCGTCTTATAGATGACGGAACAAAAAGGAGGCCTCCTATGAAATCCGTAAAGCTGCAGCAAGTAGAAAAGGCCCTCCTGGAACTGTACCCCTCGCTTTACCGGCTGGCGTACTCTTACGTACATAACCCCGATGACGCGATGGATATCGTCCAGGACAGCGCCTATAAAGCCATCCTCCGGGCGGAGGATGTAAAAAAACAGGAAACCATCAAAAGCTGGCTCTGCCGCATTGTAGTGAATACCTCGCTGGACGCCCTGCGCACAAAGCGTAAGGAATCCACAGGACTTGAGAATATACCGGATGCCGGGAAGGAGGACGCTTACGAGGACCTGGACGTCCTTCGGGCGTTGGAGGGACTGGACGAGCGGGAAAGAACCGTCGTCACCCTCCGGTACTTTGAGGACATGAAACTTTCCGAAATCGTAAACGTCACTGGGGAAAACTTAAGCACCGTCAAAAGCATCCTCTACCGAAGCCTGAAAAAGCTGAAAGTCACCCTGGCGGAAGGAGAATCGATATGAAAGAGGTACATTTAAGTGATATGAAACGGGAATACGAACAGATACCGGTTCCGGCGGAATTGGAGTTTCGTGTCCGCGCTTCTATCCAGCAGGCGAAGCTGGCGCGGAAAAAGGAGCGAACCGTTATGACAAACGTAAAAAGAATCATCATTGGGATTGGCGCTACCGCCGCTGCATTTATGGTAGGCATTACCGGATTGGCCAACACAAACGCTTCAATTGCTCACGCCATGGAACAGATTCCGGTGCTGGGGGCGATCACCCGTGTGGTCACCTTCCGCAACTATGACGACGACCGGGGAAACACCTCCGCCCACATTGAGGTGCCGCAGATTGAGGGCGGCCAGGAGGTTTCCGGCCTCAACGATACCATTAAGGCATACACTGACACCATCATCGCCCAGTATGAGAAAGACGCCGCCCAGCAGGGCACCGAAGGGCATTATGATCTCGACCTGACCTACAAGGTGGTCACCGATAATGACAAGATCTTTGCGCTGCGGTTTGACCAGACGCTCATTATGGCCAGCGGCAACGAATCGGTCAAAATCTACGACGTGGATAAGGAAACGGGCAAGATTATCTCCCTCTCCGATCTGTTTAACCCGGACAGCGACTATATTTCGGTCTTGACTCAGAACATCCAGCAGCAGATGCGGGACCAGATGGCAGCCGATGACAGTGTTTACTACTGGCTGGACGACGAGGTGGAGGACTGGAACTTTAAAGAGCTTTCACCTGACGCCACCTTCTATGTCAACGACAAGGGCGAACTGGTGATCGTCTTTAACGAAGGCGATGTAGCCCCGATGTACATGGGTGTATGCGAGTTTACCATCCCCTCCAGCGTCACCCAGAGCATCGCAAAGCCGGGTTACCTGGGCTGATAGTGAAAACTTTTGGGGAAAGTTGCCTTGACAGGGACGCGGGGCCTGTGCTATAATCTAGCCGGGAATGAAGTTCTCCCTTGGTGTAAACCTAAACTGCGAATAAAGCTGATGACTTCTGCAAGTGATGAAACGACTTGCGGGGTCATCAGCTTTTTTGTCTTTTCAGGGCTTTTGGGTGGGAGGTCTGGGGAGCGGGAGGTGGAACTCCGGGAGAGTTTCATCGAAAAAATGAACCGAAAAGAGGAAACGAAAATGCTAACCAGTCTTGCACTCATTTTTATCGTGGGAATGGGATTTGGGTGGATTCTGAAACGAATCCACCTGCCCAGCCTGTTGGGTATGCTGCTCACCGGTATTCTGTTGGGGCCCTATGTGCTGAATCTGTTGGATAATTCCATTTTGGGCATCTCCGCCGATCTGCGCCAGTTGGCCCTCATCATCATTCTGACCCGGGCGGGGCTTTCGCTGAACCTGGAAGATTTAAAGAAAGTTGGCCGTCCGGCTATCCTGATGTGTTTTGTGCCGGCCTGTTTTGAGATCGTGGGGATGGTGCTGCTGGCTCCCACCCTGCTGCATATTTCCGTCCTGGACGCGGCCATTCTGGGGTCAGTGGTGGCGGCGGTGTCCCCGGCGGTGGTGGTTCCTAAGATGCTCCATTTGATGGAAACCGGGTATGGCACCCAAAAGAGCATCCCCCAGCTGATTATGGCAGGGGCATCGGTCGACGATGTGTTTGTCATCGTGATGTTCTCTTCCTTCACGGGGCTGGCTCAGGGAGGAACCCTTTCGCCCGTCACCTTCGCCCAGATTCCCCTGTCGATTGTCACCGGCATCATCGTGGGAGCCGGGATTGGGATTGCCTTCGGGGAAATTTACCGGTGGGTCCATGTGCGGGATTCGGTCAAGGTGGTTCTGCTGCTGAGCATCTCCTTTTTGTTGGTGGCGCTGGAGACGGCGGTTAAAGGGGTGGTTCCCTTCTCCGGGCTGCTGGCGGTGATGAGCTGCGGCATCGCGGTCAACCGCCGCCGCCCAGAGGTGGCGGCCCGGCTGTCCCTCAAGTATTCCAAGCTCTGGGTGGCCGCCGAGGTGCTGCTGTTTGTCCTGGTGGGGGCGACCGTTGATATTCAGTATGCTATCGCTTCGGGCGTAGGAGCGGTTTTGGTTATTTTGGGGGCGCTGGTGTTCCGTATGCTGGGGGTATGCGTTTGCCTCTTAAAGACACGGCTTTCAAATAAAGAGCGGCTGTTTTGCATGCTGGCCTATACCCCCAAGGCCACCGTACAGGCGGCCATCGGTTCGATTCCGCTGACGATGGGGCTTTCCTGCGGGCCGGTGGTGCTGACGGTGGCGGTGCTGGCTATTCTGATTACCGCTCCTTTGGGGGCGTTCTCGGTGGATATGACCTACCGTAGGTTGCTGCAAAAGGAGCCGGTTGGAGGGGGTGGCGACAGGGACTCTCGTTGACAAAGCCCAGCTTTCTGTTATAATGAAAGTATATTATTTTAAGATTGATTTACCGCTTATTTTATAATCCTCCCATATCCTCTCCCTAAAGAAAGAATCCGACATGCGTTATTTAAACGAAATGAACTATACGATTCGGCTGGCAGACGAACAGCCGGAACACTTCCATACAGAAATTGAGTGCCTCTTTGTCATCGAGGGGAACCTGCGGGTTTCTCTGCAGGGGGAGGAGTATACCCTGGGGCGGCATGATATTCTGCTGGTTAATTCCGGCTTGCGTCACAGCCTGCACCCTCAGGGAAAGGTGATCTTGTGTGTGGTTCGTTACGCCTGGCCGCTGGTATGGACGTTGCTGGGAAAGGAAGCAGGATTTTTCACCTGCAACAGCGCGGCGAATCCGAAGGACGCCGACCGGGAGCTGCAAACCATCTTCCAGCAGCTGGTGTATCAGGCGGTCAGCGTAAAGCACAAAACCCGCTGTAATGAGCAGAGTTTTCTCTTTCGCTTACTGGACGAGCTGATTGAACACCATATGCAGAGTATGAGGCGGTATGACGGTGGGGAAGACGCCCGCCTCCACCGGATTTTGCAGTATGTGGGCGGGAATTTTCAGAATAACATCAGTCTTTCGGCGCTAGCAGAGGAGATGTTTGTCTCCACCTCCACCCTTTCCCGATTCTTTAAAAAGAAGATGGGGGTCTATTTTGCCGACTACCTAAACCAGGTGCGGTTGGAGTATGCCGCCGGGGAGCTGGAGCAAACCAGCCAGAATGTCACCCAGATCGCCGTAGACAGCGGTTTTTCCAACCTCTCCACCTTTAACCGGGTTTTCCGGGAACGGTATGGGATGACGCCCTCCGATTACCGCCGCCGGCGGCAGCAGCAGCTGAAAGCCTTGCGCAGTGAGGAGGTAACCCTTCAGGAGCATCTTCGAAATGCGCTGCAATTTACCGCAAAGGAGCCGCCTTCTTTTCCGGCGGTGACCGCTTTGCAGGTGAAAGCGGACGTTTTACAAGGAAAACCCTATCGCAAGTTTTGGAACCGGACGATGAATGCCGGGTCGATCAGCACCCTTTTGATGGTCAATATACAAAAACAGATGCTGTACCTGGCGGAACATCTGGGGTTTCAATATGTGCGGGTCTGGAACATCTTTTCCCGGCCGATGATGATTACCGACGGCAGGCGAACTGGGGGGTATCAGTACGACCGGCTGGACCTGGTCTTCGATTTTTTGGTGGAGCATCATCTGATCCCCTTTTTGGATATGGGGGTCCGCCCTAACGCGGCGGTCAAGGCCGATGGGGAAGCGGTGTATTTTGAGACGGAATGTGTCCAGTTTGCCTCCCGCAGCGTTTGGGAGGCGACGGTGTCCGATTTTGTCCGCCATATCGTCAAACGGTATGGGGTGGAGACAGTGAGCGGGTGGATTTTTGAAATCTCCTGCGACACCATCCATGCCCCCGAGGGAAACTGCTATTCCGACAGCCATTACCAGCATATCGACGCTTTTTCCTACCTTTACCGGGAACTGAAAGCAGTTTCTCCCCGGATTCAGGTGGGCGGACCGGGAGCCATCGTCAATTGGAATCGTTCTTTTACAATGGATTTTCTGGCGTCTTGCCGGAAGTTGTCCTGTGAACCGGACTTTGTCTCGATGTTTTTATTCCCTTATGACACTCTGTCTGAAGGGGAACAGGTGGTTCACCGACGGGCCATCGACCGGGACTTTGAGCGGGAGCAGGTCGCTCAGATGGAAAAGATGCTGGCGGAATCGGGGATCGAAAGCCGTTTGTATATCTCTGAGTGGAACAACTCCCTCTCCAACCGGGATTATTTAAACGACAGCTGTTTTCGCGCCGCTTACATGGTGGAACAGATCGAACAGATCTGGGACCGAGTGGATATGCTGGCAATCTGGATGGCCTCCGACTGGGTCAGCCACTACTTTGACACCGGCGGGCGGATTGCCAACGGTGGGAGCGGGCTGCTGACCAAGGACATGATTCAGAAGCCCGCCTATTATGCCCTCGCCTTTCTCAACAGCATGGGGGACTGTCTGGTGCGGAAGGACCGGGGGTATCTGATTACCAGCTGCAAGCAGCAGGACTTTTACATCCTCTGTTACAACTACAAGTGGTATGATTGCAGCTATTTTGTCAACCAAAAGGATGTGGAGGACCCTTCCCGCATCGGGAACCTCTTTCAGGACCAGCAGCCGTTGACCATGGCGTTTGAGCTGGATCGGCTGCCCTATGAGCAGTGTGTCGTCAAAAAACGGCTGATTACCCCCCGGGAAGGGATGCTGCTGACCGAATGGAGCCGGTTCCGGTATGCCCAATCCCTGGACCCGTCGGACATCCAGTATATCCGGCAGGCCTGTTTCCCCCGCATGAGCATGGAACGGGTGGGGGCCGTGGAGGGTAAACTGCAGTTGGAGGTCGTGCTGCAGCCCCATGAGGTGATGCTCATCCATATTTATCGGGCTCAGGACTGAATTTTGCCTTTAAATAGCCAGTGCGCAACAATTGACTGCCATTTGTTGCACACTGGCTTTTTTGCACAATGTTTTGAAAAATAGGAGAAAGAAACTGAAAATAAAAGGGAGCATCCGGCGGGAAAAACCGGTATACTGAAAACAAAGAGAAAAGTTGTTTCATTCCCGGCAGAAGGTCTCCGGGTATCTGACCAACTTCGCATACGGAAAATGACGGCATACCATTTGACCAAGGAGGATAACATCATGAAAAACGGCAAATTACAGGTCGCGATCGTCGGCTGCGGCGGCATTGCCAACCAGAAGCACTTCCCTTCGCTGAAATCCCAGGCGGACAAATGCGAGATGGTGGCTTTCTGCGATATCATTGTAGAGCGGGCGGAGAAGGCCGCGAAGGAATACGGTACCCCCGACGCCAAAGTGTACGCCGACTACCATGAGCTGCTCAAGGACGAGAGCATCGACGTGGTTCATGTCTGCACCCCCAACGTCGCCCACTGCCCGATTACGGTAGCAGCCTTTGAGGCAGGCAAGCATGTTATGTGCGAGAAACCGATGGCCGCGACTACCGAAGACGCCGAAAAGATGATGGCTGCTTGGAGAAAATCCGGCAAGAAGTTTACCATCGGCTATCAGAACCGGTTCCGCACCGATGCGCAGATGCTCAAACGGGCCTGCGAGGAAGGCAAGCTGGGGGACATCTACTTTGCCAAGGCCCATGCAGTTCGCCGCCGTGCCGTTCCCACCTGGGGCGTTTTCCCGGACAAGTCCAAACAGGGCGGCGGCCCGCTGATCGACATCGGCACCCATGCCCTCGACATCACCCTCTGGTGCATGGACAACTACAAACCGGTTTCGGTTACCGGTTCGGTCTTTGAGAAGCTGGGGCATCTGCCGGAAGCCACCGAGGGCAACATGTTTGGCCCCTGGGACCCCAAGACCTTTGAAGTAGAAGACTCCGCCTTCGGTTATATCAAGATGGAAAACGGCGCCACCATCTTCCTGGAATCCTCCTGGGCCTTAAACGTCAGAAAATCCCTCGAAGCGGCGACCACCCTCTGCGGCACCAAAGCCGGCGCTGAAATGGTCGGCGGCATGAGCCAGGAAGGGTACGACCTGGTGTTCAACGAAACCACCGCCGGCGTTCTGACCGAGGAACACATCTCCGATACCGGCGCCATCGCCTTCTTTGAGGGCAGCAATGGCGGCTCTCCCGAAGTCAAGGAGTGCAAACAGTGGCTGGAAGCCATCCTGGAAGATAAAGACCCGCTGGTTAAACCGGAACAGGCCTTTGTCGTCACCCAGATTCTGGACAGCATCTACAAGGCCGCTGCACTGGGCCATGAAATCAGACTGGATTGATGGAATCACACTGGGGCCGGACACTGTCCGGCCTTTGGCCAACCTTGAGGAGGAATTTACATGTCCAGAATTAAGACTTGTGTTAGCCTGTACAGTTTGCAGGATGAGTATTTGAACCACCGGATGAATCTCCGTCAGATCATGCAGTTTGTCAAGGAAAAAGGGTCGGAAGGGGTTGAAATTCTCCCCGACCAGATGCTCAAAGGGGCGCCCGACCTGTCGGAAGAGACAGTCCGGGATTGGCATGATATGCTGGCGGAAACCGGTCTGACCCCGGTTATTGCCGACGTTTTTCTCAACACCAACCTCTATAAGAACCGCACCCTGACCCATCGAGAATGTATCGACCTTTTGATTAAGGAGATTCAGCAGGCGAACCGCCTGGGTATCCACCTGATTCGGTTTGTTTCGATGGTCCCCTACTGGGTCATCCGGCCGCTGCTGCCCTACTGCGAGCAGTATGACGTCACCATCGCCCTGGAGGTGCACGCGGCAATGGCCTTCGACATCCCCGAGACCAAGGCTTTCATCGAAGAGATGAAAGCGGTCAACTCTCCCTATGTCGGTCTGGTCATCGATACCGGTATCTTCTGCAAGAGATTCCCGCGGGTGGTCCGGGCCTATGAGACAAACAACGGCACCAGCGAGCAGGTGTTCGACTATATCGACACCCTGTTTGCCAAGGGTTCCGACCTGCACCGGGAGCTGCGGGAGCACAACTTCCAGTATCCGCCGGAACTGGAAGCGGCGATTCAGTCGGAGCATGACCGGATGTTTGTCCCGCTGTGCGACGGCTATGAAAACTACGATTTCAGCGTGCTGGATGAGTATATGCCCTATATCAAGCACTTCCACTTCAAGCTGTTCGAGATGACCCCGGACGGGGAGTATTCGATGGACTATAAGGGGCTGCTCCAGTATCTGCACGATCATGATTACGACGGCTATGTGGCCACCGAGTATGAGGGCAACCGCTTCACCCTGCCAGGCCATCCGATGCAGGAGAAGGAACAGGTTGCGGCACAGCTGTCGTATATCCGTAGTTGTCTGAAAGAGATTCAGGGCTGAGGAGGGGCGCGAAATGTTTGATAACAACGTATTTAAGGAAAACACCTGTGTCAACCTATCGGAAAACGGCCAGATCACCGGCTATGAGCTTCAGACCAATATCACCTATTACCGCGGCATTCCGATGTCGATGATCGAGTACATCCGGGTTTCGGTGGACGGGGTGGGAGCTCCTTCCGAAAGCATCCGTATATCGGTGGACCGGGAGGACTGGTTTACCCTGAAAGAAGCCGAAACGGTCACCACCTACAAATGGGAATACGGTGAACCCCTTTATATTCGGGTCATCCAGCCGGGCGGCCTCTCCAAAGGCAGCCACAAGGTCCGTCTGACCGTTGCCACTCGCACCGCTTATATTCCGGTTCCGCTGGAAGGCATTAAAGAGCGGGAAGTCGTAATCGCGTAAGGGAGATCAACTATGGCACAGAAAAAAGTACTTGGCATATGCTTTCCTATGATATCGGCATTGGGATCGGTTCTCTGTTGATGGGCTGCTTGCAGGAAAGCATCGGTCTGCCGATGGGGTTTGCGTTGACGGCTATTGCCTATGTCATTGGCGGTATCGTCTATATCACCTATGTGGACCGGTATTACCGTAAGCTGAAAGGTGCCCGTTGAGACGCTGGCAGAAAACGAAAGCAGAATAATCAGATAAAAACGCCTGTTGGTGTACGGATGAACTGTACATCAGCAGGCGTTTTATTATAAATTCCACAGGGCGTTTTTCAGCTGTTGCACCGAAGGGTACCGTTCGGAGGTGTTGATGCGAATGCAATGGCGGATAATCCGTCCCAATCCGCCGCGGCAGATAATCTGGGAGGGGTGATGGCCGGTCATCAGAATATTGAGCAGAATGCCGATGGCATAGATATCCGTCCGTTCATCGGTCTGGGTGACGCCAAACTGTTCCGGTGCAGCATAGGGGGCGGTGCCGAGACAGATGGTGTCGGGACTGCCCAGGTCCGACAGTCGTTTGCAGCGGGCGGCGGTATAGTCGATTAAGACCAGCCGGTTGGAGGAGGATTCCAGGATGATGTTTTCCGGTTTAATGTCCCGGTGGATAATTCCTCTCTGATGGAGACAGTTTACCGCGTCGCACAAATTGAGTCCGATCTGGCGGACCAGTCCTTTTTTCCCCACCAACTGGGCTGCTTTTTCGGACAGAAGAACTCCTTCAATGTATTCTTCCAGGACCAACATTTTTCCATCGCTGGCAAACGTCTCATAAATCTGGGGGAGGTTTGGGTGAATAACCCCCAGCATCCGTTGATAGACCTCTTGGTCAGCCAGACAGCGGCGTAAAATCAGTTTCTTTTTCAGGGCGTTATGCTGCCAGAGGGAAACCTCGCCGGTGGGGGTTTGAGAAAGAATCTGTTGCAAGGTATATTCCCGCAACAGGCAGTCCTCCACCCAGGTCGCCTGTTCTTTTGTTTCGACGCTCATTTCTGAATCCCCGGCAGTTTTTGCATATCCAGCATCTCTTCCAGTTCCAGCAGGGTTTTATGACGGCTGGCGGCGAAGAGGATGACGCTGTCCCGGCGGTCCCGGGGGTATAAAACCGGATAGCCGGTATGTTTAAGCAGTTTAGAGATGGCTTCCGGCTCCAGAGACAGAGCAAAACAAATCCGCAGCAGGCTGTCTCGGCTGGGAATTCGCTGGCCGGAGAAGATTTGGTACACATAAACCCGGCTTAAGCCCGACTTGACCGCAATTTCTCCTTTGGACAGCGGCTGTTGGGTGAGGAGTTTATTCAGCTCCTGGGGAAGGGAGGTATGCAGCAGCTCCTGGTCATTGGCCTCAAAATAATTGTCTAGCTGCTTGACCTGCAAAAGTTCTTTCAACAGATTGGCGGTGGATTTTGGATGCATAGTGGTTCCCTTCTTTAGGACGGATCTTCAATGACATAGGCAATGTTGTTTTCGGCACAAAAATCCTCCGTGACGCTGTTTTCCGGGGTGTAGATGGTCGGCAGGGAGGCGGCGCCGGTAAAAGCGGTCGAGTCAATCATGGTAATACTGGCGGGCAGATACAGCTCTCTCAGCTGCTGTACCTCTTTGAATACAAAGACATTGAGGACGCTGACCCCTTCCGGGACGGTGATTTTGGTCAAATATCGGCTGCCGAAGAAGGCGTTGGATTCCACTTGCTGGACCGTTTGAGGAATGTCGAAATAGTCGCCCTCTCGGTTGGGCGGATAGAAAACCAGGGTTTGCCCGTCCTTGGTGTACAGGACGCCTTCTTCCGAACGGAAGGAAGTGTTTCCTTCTGCCACCTGAATCTCCCGCAGCTGGGGACAGTAGCCAAAGGCAAAGGGCATTTCGGAGACCCCTTCCGGCACATAAACCTGTTCGAGGTAGAGATTTCCTTCAAAAGCCCAGGGGGTTACAAAGGTTACTGTGTCCGGTATGGAAAAGGCCGGGTCGGTTTTGCCGGCGGGATAGCTGTTTAGGGCTGTTTGCTGTTGATTATAAAGGATGCCGTCCTGAACGACAAAATAGGGGTTATCGGGGGAGAGAACGTGTTCTGTTAGGGAGGTGCAGAGGCTGAACGCTTGGGAATCAATCTGGTTGAGGGAGGCGGGCAGTTGAACCCTTTCCAGGTGGGAACAGTTATAAAAGGCGCTGGTTCCGATGGAAAGCAGTCCTTCCGGCAGGATGATTTCCGTTACGGCTTGGTTGTTGAAGAAGGCCCGTTCCCCGATGGTGGTCACATCCTCTGGGATGGTGACGACGGTATCGGAACCCACGTACTGCGTCAGGACGCCGTTTTCGATGATAAAGCCATTTTCATCCCCTTCCGGGAGCGGGGCATCGGGATTGTACTCAAATATGACGCCGCCAGTTTCCGCCTGGCGGTATTCCCCGATGGAGTTGCTTTGCTTTGATTCCTGGACCGTCGATTCGGGGGAGGAGCTTTCGGTGGAAATAGTCTCGATGGAGGCAGGATTTGATCTGTTAAGGGAGGAAAGAAGGAA
The DNA here is from genome assembly GCA_944387995.1 of uncultured Clostridia bacterium. Taxonomy (GTDB): domain Bacteria; phylum Bacillota; class Clostridia; order Oscillospirales; family Ruminococcaceae; genus Faecivivens. Next base: position 19,701 of record CALXHB010000079.1, read on the forward strand.
ATATCCTCCCGCAGCCACTCCAAGGATCAGTACAGCTGCCGCTGTCAAAAGAAGACGTTTGGGGATACGAGATACCGGTACCGGGCTTACCTCTACTGGCTCTTCCAGACGTGTCATACAGTGGAGGCAGTAGTGAGATTGATCAGGAATTTCTTTTCCGCAATGGGGACAGCGCATAAAATCCCTCCATTTCCACAATTTATATAAATTATATCATAATTTGGTCATAGATGCAATGTACACCTGCCCTATAATCTGTATTTCATTTTAAGAACCGAAAGCGTTTGGCGCAATTAAAAACGGCAGAGATTTTACCTCTGCCGTTTTAAGTATAGTTGATTCTATTAGTCTGCGCAGGTCACCTTTATTTCAGAAATCAGGGCTTCCGTTCCGATGTCCACAAAGATGCCGACGGCTCCGTGTTTTCCAGAGCCGTGCTTCATTTCCTGGACCTCCAGGACCGGTTTTTCTTCCCCATTGAGATAAAATGCGGCCCGCTGGTCCTCAATGACAGCCTTTAAGGTAATCCATTCGTCCAGTGCCACCGAGACGGGGGCTTCGTAGTCGGTGATGCCGAACTCCCGGAAGTAGTCAAAGGTATACCCCGGATAGGAAAAATACTGGCAGCCGTGGGACTTCCGGACAGGGTCTTCGCAGTCGCGTCCGTTGGTCGGCCTGAGGTAAAAGGATTCAAATTCCGAATCGGTTTCGTTTGCCCGGAAAACGAGACCGATAAACCCTCTGGCAAAATCCGGCGCGTCGGGCAGCAGACGGCTTTTCATCTTAAGCTCAATGGTGCCGTTGTGAAACAGAAGGCCGTTTATTTTGGCGTAGGTGTTCTGATCGTATAGATTGATCTTATCCTTTTTCACCACCCGCAGGACCGTTTGGCTCTCCAGGGTTCTGTTTTCGATGGCGGTGTGGACTGCTGTGAAGTTTCGTGCATCGAGGGAAATTTGTCTGGTCATGGGATGGTCCTTTCCGGCTAGGCAGCCTTGGCAGCGGGGTGGTTACTATTATATTTTTATTATAAAGCGGCAGAAGGAAAAAGAAAAGTACGCACAATTTACTGACTGAGTCACCTTTTGGTAACTGGCAAGGGAAGGATTCATATTTCTCAAACATATCCGAAAACATTCCCAAACACCGGTCGGGTAGAATAAAAGCACATTCAACGAGAAAGAAGGATTTACAGATGAATAAGCTCTTAAAAGCAAATGAAAAGATCGCTGAGACGGTGGTCGGGACCTATCAGAAGATTGAAGACGGGGTGGTCGGCGGATACCAGAAGATGGAAAACGGCATTGTTGAGGGGTTTAGCAAAGTCGTCGACCGGTGTGTGGAAAATCTTTTTGCCAAAGAGGGCGAAACCGTTCAGGAGGCAAAAGAGAGATTGTCCAAAGGAAAATAAATTTCCCAGATCAAGCAAAACAAAGGAAGAGAGGTAACCGATGATGAACCAGAAAGATCAGGATTCTCTTGTACAAAAAATTCGCACCCAGTACACCGACAAGGGGCACAGCCCGCTGGACGGGCTGAAGAAGCTGGACGCCAAGGTGAAACGGCCGGCCCATCTGTTCGCCTATATCTTTGGCAGTGTGAGCGCCATCGTCATGGGGTGCGGCATGAGTCTTGTGATGACGGATATTGGCGACACTTTAGGTATAGCCGAGGCAATGGCCCCGGGGGTTGTGATCGGTGTCGCAGGGATGCTGATGGCGATTATCAATTACCCGATTTATAAGGGAATTCTCAACAGCCGCAAGAAGAAATACGCCCAGCAGATTATGCGGCTGAGCGATGAGATTTTACAGGTGTAAAGAATTGCGCCAATAGACAGCGGGGTACTTGAAACGGGGCCTCGCTGTTCTCTTTTGGTCAGGTGCAGCGGTTTGGATGATTTTTCCCTATGGGCCACAACTGAAACAAAACTTTAACATTTGAATGTTAAGATAAGTCCACAGTAAAGATACGGCCGGAGGGAAGACGATGTTTAAGATTTTGGTTGTGGAGGACGACAAGGAACTCAATCAGACGGTTTGCTCCTTTTTGAATCGCAGCGGATATGAGGCTATTGGGTGTTTAAATGCCACCGATGCCTACGACGCTTTGTATGAAAATATCTTTGACCTGATTGTATCGGATATTATGATGCCCCAGGTGGATGGGTTTGAATTTGCCCGAAATGTTCGCCAGCTAAACGACAACATCCCCATTTTATTTATGACCGCCCGGGACGACATTGCCTCTAAACAGAAAGGCTTTCGGATTGGGATAGACGATTATATGGTCAAGCCGATTGATCTGGATGAACTGTTCCTGCGCATTGGGGCGCTGCTGCGACGGGCCAAGATCGCGGCCAGCCGCAAGCTGGAGGTGGGGCGTTTTGTGATGGACGCCGACGAACACACCGCCTACCTGGACGGGAAAGAGATTCCGATGACAACGCGAGAATTCGCGATTCTCTATAAGCTGCTTTCCTATCCCAAAAAGACCTTTACCAGGACCCAGCTGATGGACGAGTTTTGGGACGCCGGCACCGAAACCGCTCCCAGAGCCGTCGACGTCTACATCACCAAACTGCGCAGCAAACTGGTAGACTGTACCGATTTTGAGATTGTGACGGTCCATGGCCTCGGGTATAAGGCGGTGGTTCGGTGAAACGGGAAAGACAGGTGCAGGGTATCCTGCGGACGGTGCACCACTTTTTGGTGATCTTTTTGCTGGTGAGCTTTGTGACCACCTGCTGTATGCTGCTTTTCCTGTCGGCTCTGTCCCAGGCGATGGGGCTTGTATGGACCCATGAAAATGTATCGGCGGCGGCAAAACTCACCTTCGGAAATGTCGTTTTGCTGAGCCTGTTGTTTACAGTTTTGGACTACCTGAGACGGAAATGGACGGTGGAACGGCCGATCCGGTTGATTACCGAGGCGGCGGAACGGATCATGCAGGGGGATTTTACCGTGCGGATTCCGCCGGTCAGCCGGTTTGATTCCGATGGGAGGTTTCGTGAGATCATCGAATGCTTCAACAAGATGGCCCAGGAATTGGGCGGGGTGGAGACTTTCCGCACCGACTTTATTGCCAATGTTTCCCACGAGATGAAAACCCCCCTGGCAGTGATCCAGAACTATGGAACCCTGCTGCAGGCGCCCGGTCTATCGGAACCCCAGCGGATGGAATACGCCAAAGGGGTCGCCAACGGTGCCCGCCGGCTGGCGGATATGATGACCAATATTCTGAAACTGAACCGTTTGGAAAATCAGCAGCTCTACCCTCAGGTCACCGAATATGACCTGGGGGAGCAGCTCTGCGAATGTCTATTGCAGTATGAAACGGTGTGGGAAGCCTCCGATATCGAGATTGAAACCGATATTGCCGAAAATATCCGGGTCAAGGCGGATGCCGAGCTTTTGAGCCTGGTCTGGAACAACCTCTTTTCCAATGCCTTTAAGTTTACCGAGTCGGGCGGCAAGGTTTCGGTCACCCTATCCGCCGCCGGTTCCCAGGCCGTCGTTCAGGTCAGGGACACTGGATGCGGGATGACGCCGAAAGTAGGAGCCCATATCTTTGAGAAGTTTTATCAGGGGGACAGCTCCCACTCTGTCCAGGGCAATGGATTGGGCCTCGCTCTGGTCAAACGGGTGGTGGACATTATCGGGGGAGAGATTCGGGTCGAAAGTGTGGTGGGCCAAGGGTCTACCTTTACGGTTCTGATACAGAGGGCTTAGGATGGATTGGAAAAGAATCGGAAAACAGCTTCTGTTCCCTCCGGGGTGGCTGATCGCGCTGCTGAGCGTTTGCAGCGCTCTCGCGCTGGCCTGCGTCTTTCTAAAGGGGTGGGATAAATCTCCTTTGGCCGGTGTGGTGTATGGCATTGCCTTTTATGCCCTTGTGGTGGGATGCATCTTTGTGGCCGCGGTCCTGCCCCGGCGGTATCGGGCAGTCAAGGGGAAGATCGGCCGTACCCCTCTAGGTCACAGGTATTTGACCGACGCGGTTTTTAAAGCCCGGGTGTGGCTCTATCCTGCGCTGATGATCAATCTCGGGTATTCCGCCTTCAATCTGGTGTCCGGGGTGCGGTATTCCTCCCCCTGGCTCGGCGGGGTGGCCGTCTATTATATTCTTTTGTCGGTCATCCGTTTTCTGCTGTTAAGGTCAATGGGACGGGAGCAGCGGGTAATTCGGCAGTATAAACGGTACCGTTTGACCGCTGTTTTGATGCTGCTGGTCAACCTGACCCTGTCCGGCATGATATTCCAGATGATTCTTTGCCAACAGCCCAGCGTCTATTCCGACACCTATGTAATCGCCTCCGCCGCCTACACCTTTTACACCCTTACGGTGTCGATTGTCGATGTGGTTCGGTACCGCCGGTATCAAAATTCCTTGCTGTCAGCCGCAAAGGTGATTCGCCTGACGGCCGCGCTGGTGTCGATGCTTTCCCTCGAGGCGACGATGATTGTGCAGTTTGGGGATGACACGGTTTTCCGCCGGTTGATGCTCATTTGGACTGGAGCGGGGGTGTGCGCGGCCATAGTGTCCATGTCGGTTTACATGATTGTCCGGTCGACCAGGGCGATCAAACGGCTGCAAGGGGATTTTACATCATGATAGGAGAAGGGACTGTATATGGAAAATAAACGGGAAAAGGAAACCTTTGCGTTTACCTACTCTGCCAAACAGCAGGAGGAGGTGCAGAACATCCGGAAAAAATACCTTCCGCCGGAGGAGGATAAAATGGAGCAGCTGCGCCGGTTGGATGGAAGCGTCGGCCAAAAGGGGATGATTGTGTCGTTGACCATCGGTTTTTTCAGCACCCTTGTCCTCGGTGTGGGGATGTGCTGTGTCATGGTGTGGGATGGGCTGTTTATCCCCGGCGTTATCATTGGGATGCTGGGAATAGTAGGGATGATCTCCGCCTATCCCGCTTATCTCCATATCACCAAAAAGCAGCGGGAAAAACTGGCCCCGGAAATTCTGCGTCTGACCGAGGAATTGTTAAAATAATATCTGTCCGTTTTGCCTCTCCGATTGTGGAAAATACGTATTGACACTGCACAAAAAATAGTGTATGATAAACTCAAATGTATTCACAATGGACGACTATGGTAGACGGGAGGATAAAAATGAAAATTTATGTCGACGCAAAAGCGGGGCGCAGTGGCAACGGCAGCCAGGAGATGCCCTTTAAGCATATCAACGATGCAGCGCAGGTGGCACAGCCTGGGGATGAAGTGCTGGTGGCGCCGGGGATCTACCGGGAATATGTAGACCCCAAATACGCCGGCACGCCGGACGCCAGAATCACCTATCGCAGCACCGAACCGCTGGGCGCCGTTATCACCGGGGCAGAAGAGGTCAAAGACTGGAAGCCCTATCAGGGGAACGTCTGGGTCTGCCGGGTCAAGAACTCGATCTTTGGGGACTATAATCCCTATACCACCTATGTGTACGGGGACTGGTACTTTGCCGGCCGCAGCAAACACACCGGAGCGGTCTATTTAAACGACAAGATGCTGTATGAGGCGGAAAGCCTGGATGCCTGCATCAAGGGTGAGGTGTACCCCTGCTCCTGGGAGCCGGAAGCTTCGGTTTATAAGTGGTTTGCCGAGCAGGACGGGGACGAAACGGTTATCTACGGCAACTTCCAGGGGAAGAACCCCAACGAGGAAAAGGTCGAGATCAACGTCCGGCGGGAATGCTTTATGCCTTCGGTCACCGGCATCGGCTACATCACCGTCAGCGGCTTTACCGTCACCAAGGCCGCTACCACCTGGGCTCCTCCCGCCGCCTATCAGGACGGGATGATCGGCCCTCACTGGTCCAAAGGCTGGATCATCGAGGACTGTGAAATCAGCAACAGCAAGTGCGCGGGGATTTCTCTGGGCAAATATCTCGACCCCGACAACAACCATTACTTTACCTATAAGCATGTAAAGAGCCCCACCCAGATGGAACGGGACGCCGTCTGCCGCGGCCAGTATCATGGATGGCTCAAGGAAAAGGTCGGCAGCCACATTGTCCGCCGCTGCAACATCCACCACTGCGAGCAGGGCGGCATCATCGGCCGGATGGGCGGCGTATTCTCGGTGATCGAGGATAACCACATCCATCATATCAACAATATGATGGAGCTGGGCGGCGCCGAAATCGCTGGCATCAAGATGCACGCGGCCATTGACGTTATCTTCCGCCGCAACCACATCCATCACTGCACGATGGGCATCTGGTGCGACTGGGAGGCCCAGGGCACCCGCATCACCCAGAACCTCTTCCACGATAACCAGAAGCCGGATTTTGCCAAACAGCTCAAGGGCGGTATGATGAGCCAGGATATCTTCGTCGAGGTGGGCCATGGTCCGACGCTGATCGACAACAACATTCTGCTCTCCGACGTTACCCTGCGGATGGCGACCGAGGGGGTTGCGTTGGTCCACAATCTGATCTGCGGCGCCTTTACCTGCGTTGGCGGCGGGACAGGCCCCCGTTATACCCCGTACCACATTCCCCACCGCACCGAAGTGATGGGCTTTATGACGATTCTGCACGGGGATGACCGTTTCTACAACAACATCTTTGTCCAGAAGTGGCCGTCTCAGGATTTCGTCACCCTGCGGGACAGCTCGGAAGGTACCGATAAAGAAAACCGCGAGGTTGGCACCCATGTGATGGACCCCTATATCACCTATGACGAGTGGATCAAGATGTTTGACATGGAATCGGAAACCCCCGATATGGTCAAGCTGAGCACCGCCCACGACCATTCGCTGCCGGTTTGGGTAGGGGGGAACGTTTACTTTAACGGCGCTAAAGCCTACCATAAGGAAACCGATCATCTGGTGGACAATGAGCATGAGGTGTACGTAGACCTCGTCGACCGGGACGGCAAACCGGTTCTTTCCACTAATCTTTACGACTTCCTGGGCGACTATGCCACCGGTATGGTCAACAGCGACATTCTGGGCTGCGCGTTTGAGCCGGAAGAACGGTTTGAAAATCCCGACGGCACCGCGATTACCTTTGACCGGGATTACTTTGACGGTCATCGGGGTGTACGGGTAATTCCCGGTCCCTTTGTCAGCGGGGCAGACGCCGAAAAAGCTCTCTTTTAATGGGGAGAAAGTGGTTTACCCTTTGTAAAGGGGTAAATTGCGGATAGAAATGCAAAACGGTCCAGCGAAAGCTGGACCGTTCATTGTGTAGATAAAATTGTTGCATCCATAACATTTGGCGCTGACTTCAAAGTTTCCAGCCCACGGGGGCCAATCAGAAGTTTAGGATCGACCCCTTTTTAAAGGGGGCGCGGGAATGGAAGGGGCAGAGCCCCTTCCCAGGCGCTAACCTATAATGAAAGTGCACCTTTCACGGCTGCATACGCCAAAGGTTATTTGTCGCGCAGCGAACATTCAATGTTTAAGGACTTTTTCGACAGCCTGGCGGTCCAGCAAAAGCTGGACCGTTTTGTTTATGATAAATTTATCTTTCGACCGTTAAGACTGATGCAGGATGGCCTTTAAATCCTCTTCCGGCGTGCCGATGGGGGAGATGTGATAATGCTCCACCAGGTACTGGAGAACATTGGGCGAGATAAAGGCCGGGAGGGTAGGCCCTAAGCGAATATTCTGTACCCCCAGGTACAGAAGGGTCAGCAGGATGCAGACAGCCTTCTGCTCATACCAGGACAGAACCATCGACAGGGGCAGGTCGTTGACACCGCACTGGAAGGCCTCTGCTAGAGCCAGGGCAATTTTGATGGCGCTGTACGCGTCGTTGCACTGGCCGATATCCATCAGCCGGGGCAGGCCGCCGATGGTGCCCAGATCCAGGTCGTTGAAGCGGTATTTGCCGCAGGCCAGGGTCAGTACTACTGTGTCGGAGGGGGTGTTTTTGACAAATTCGGTGTAGTAGTTCCAGCCGGGACGGGCACCGTCACAGCCGCCCACCAGGAAAAAGTGCTTGATGGCCCCGGATTTGACCGCTTCCACCACCTTGTCAGCGACTCCCAGCACCGCTTCGTGTCCAAAGCCGGTCATGACCGTTTCGCCGCCGTTGATGCCGGTGAAAGACCGGTCTTCCGGATAACCGCCGAGGGCCAGAGCCTTTTCAATTACCGGGGTAAAATCTTTATCTTCGCCGATGTGGACCATCCCGGGATAGGAGACCACTTCGGTGGTGAATACCCGGTCGGCATAGCTGGGTTTGGGGGGCATCAGGCAGTTGGTGGTAAAGAGGATGGGGGCGGGAAGGTCCGCAAACTCCTTCTGCTGGTTCTGCCAGGCGGTGCCGAAGTTTCCTTTCAGGTGGGGGTACTTCTTCAGCTCGGGGTAGGCGTGGGCGGGAAGCATCTCGCCGTGGGTGTAGATGTTGATGCCCTTGTCCTTGGTCTGTTCCAGCAGCAGCTTCAAATCCCGCAGGTCGTGACCGCTGATGACAATGAAGGGGCCTTTTTCCACCTTAAGCGGTACGGTGGTGGGGGCAGGCGTTCCGAAAGTTTCGGTATTGGCCCGGTCCAGCAGTTCCATACAGGTCAGATTGACCTTCCCGAACTCCATGATGAGGGAGAGCCATTCCTCCACTGTATGTTCCTCCCCGATAGCGGCGAGGCCTCTATACAGCCAGCGGTCGACCTCCTTTTCCCGGAAGCCCAGTACCGCCGCCTGGTGGGCGTAGGCCGCCATCCCTTTCAGGCCGAAGAGGAGGGTGGAGCGGAGGGAGACGGTGTCGGTTTCCCCCTG
>CALXHB010000080.1 GCA_944387995.1 uncultured Clostridia bacterium
GCGATGCCGGGCAGGACCTTGCCTTCGAGGAACTCGAGGGAAGCGCCGCCGCCGGTGGAGATGTGGGTCATCTTATCGCCGAAGCCGAGGCTGTTGACAGCCGCAGCAGAGTCGCCGCCGCCGATGATGGTGGTAGCGTCGGTGTCAGCCAGAGCCTGCGCCACTGCGAAGGTGCCCTTCGCGAGGGTCGGGTTCTCGAAGACGCCCATCGGGCCGTTCCAGACAACGGTCTTAGCGGTCTTAACTTCCGCAGCGTACAGCTTTGCGGTTTCCGGACCGATGTCCAGACCCATCCAGCCGTCGGGAATACCGGTTTCCTTGGTGTAGACAGCGGTTTCGATCTCAGCGTCGATGGGATCGGGGAACGCTTTCGCGCAGACCGAGTCAACCGGCAGCAGGATCTTAACGCCCTTAGCAGCAGCCTGTTCGAGCATGTTCTTGCAGTACTCGATCTTGGACTCGTCGACCATCGAGTTGCCGACCGGGATGCCCTGCGCCTTGAGGAAGGTGTAGGCCATGCCGCCGCCGATGATCAGGGTATCAGCTTTCTTCAGCAGGTTTTCGATAACGCTCAGCTTATCCGCAACCTTAGCGCCGCCCAGGATGGTGACGAAAGGACGAACCGGATCGTTGACCGCGTTGCCCAGATAGGTCAGCTCTTTGCCCATCAGGTAGCCGACAGCGTTTTCCTTGATATAATCGGCAACGCCGGCGGTGGAGCAGTGAGCACGGTGAGCAGAACCGAACGCATCGTTTACATATACATCACAGATGGAAGCAAGGTCCTTGGAGAAAGCCTCTTCGTTCTTGGTTTCTTCCTTGCGGAAACGGGTGTTCTGGAGGAGAATGACGTCGCCATTCTTCATCTCAGCGACAGCCGCTCTTGCGTTGGGGCCGACTACCTCGTCGTCCGCGGCAAATTTGACTTCCTGGCCCAGCTTCTTGGTGAGGGCTTCCGCCACAGGAGCGAGGGAGAACTTCTCTTCCGGGCCGTTCTTCGGCTTGCCGAGGTGAGAGCAGAGGATAACTTTACCGCCGTCGGCGATGAGTTTCTTAATCGTGGGGAGAGCCGCGTTGATACGGTTCTCGTCGGTGATGACGCCGTTTTTCAGCGGTACGTTAAAGTCACAGCGAACCAGTACTCTTTTGCCGGCGACGTTAATGTCGTCGATCGTTACTTTGTTGTAAGAGGGCATGGGTATCTTCCTTCCATAAAAAATTTTCAAAAGGACAGATTGTCCGTCTCAGGGCAAAGCCGTTTGGCGCACCCTTGACAATCTAATAACAGTTTACCTCTTTTTACAGAATTTTGCAAGGGTTTCCGGAAAATTTCCCGAAAAAACAGCCAAAAATTTACCGAATCCCGCGAAACCGCTTTATTTATTCCGGTCCCGGATGCAGACCGCCACCAGGTCAGGTCCAGCGTTGATGGCGATAACGGGGCTGGCGGGCGTCATGAGGGCCGGCGGATAACCAACCGCCTTTTCCATCTCGGCGGCAAGCTGTTTGGCCACCTCCGGGCGCAGACCGGAAACGACGCAGTAGTCAGTTTTCGGGACCATATTGGCCACCGCCATCTGAACCAGAGCCGGGATAACCGCCTTTTCCCCTCTGAGTTTCTGGAGGGTCTTGGACTCACCATCCACCCAGGTAATCAGCGGCTTTAATCCCATCAGGCCCCCGACGAAGGCCGCAGCGCAGCTGACCCGCCCGCTTTTACGGACATATTCGAGAGAGAAAGGGGTGAAGTAGATGGTGGATTTTTTGGCCCAGTCCTCGCAGTACTGAACGATTTCATCTGCGGGGGTCCCCTTCTCCGCCTTTTTAGCCGCCTCGACCACCATATAGCCGTAGCCAAGGGTATAGGAAAGGCTGTCGACGCAGTAGATTTTCAGCTGACTCTCGGGGTGTTCCTCCCGGTAGGTGTCAATGGCGATCCGGGCGCTGTTGAAGGTGCCGGAGCCGTGGGAATTGATACCGATGTAGATGAGGCTCTGGTAGCCGTCCTCCTCCGCCTGACGGTAAACCTCGGCAAACCGCATCGGGGTGATCTGGGCGTGGGTCGGCAGGTCGTGGGCGGAGAGCATCATCTGGTAAAACTGTTCCGGGGTGAAATCCTGCCGTTCCACGTAATTTTTTCCGTCAACGATAATCGAAAAAGGCAGAATCCGGATGCCGTAGCGGGCTTCCAGCTCGGCAGGGACGTCACTGGCGGAATCGGTCACAATTAAGGTCTGATTCATGGGCAGTTCCTCCTTTTTTATGTTTATGGATGTGGGTGTTTTACGGCCTGCAAAAGGCCGGTTATTAGAGTGGGGTGAAGTCCCGCTGCCCTTATGGCAGCGGCCAGGCTCCCCGCCTGGACTGGCCAAAGGCTCTGCCTTTGGAATTCGCCAAGGTTCCCTTGGATGGACCAGAGACCCTGTCTCTGGACTCTGCCAGGACCCTCGCGGGCCCTGGACCCGCTATTCGACGCGGACGCAGTTCCCGCGGGGCAACGGTTTTAACTGCTCGACAAGCTCGCAGTTTTCGAAAAAGACTTGGCCGCAGGGAAGATTGATGTTGTACATAGCGTAACACAAGGGAAATGTACAACCTACGAAAAAGCGCGGTTTCCCACCTTGGCGGGAAATGCCAGCCAGCCCAATCGGCTGGCAAGCGGTTTTTCTGGCATCGCGGCTTTCCGCTGCATGCCTGCGTCCAGGTCTGTGGGAAGACTGTTTGCTTGTCAAACGGTCCGATCACCTTGGAGCGAAATACCCACGCCGCGTCGAATTCAGTCTTCCCAGCGCATGGTGTGCAGCTGGCCCTCCGTCTCCATCCCGGGGAAATCCCACTGCCGCAGGACTTCGTAAGCGGCAATGGCCACCGAGTTGGAAAGGTTCAGGCTGCGCAGCGTCGGCCGCATCGGCAGCCGGAGACAGCGGTCAGGATTCTCTTTGAGAAGCGATTCCGGCAGTCCCCTGTCCTCCCGGCCAAACACCAGATAGGCCCCGTCGGGGTAGGAAACGTCGGAATATTTATGTCGGCCCTTGGTGGTGAAATAAAAATATGGGCCGTTGTTTTTGGCAAAAAACTCTTCCAATCCGTTATAATAACGGATATCCAGCTTATCCCAGTAATCCAGCCCGGCCCGTTTGAGCTTTTTGTCCTCCACGACAAATCCCATCGGCCCCACCAGGTGGAGCACCGCTCCCGTCACCGCGCAGGTCCGGGAGATGTTGCCGGTATTCTGGGGGATCTGCGGCTCCACCAGTACAATATGCAGATTAATGATAAATCCTCTCTTTTCAAGTTGACTCGCCCATTGCCCCTAAAATTTGCGTCGCCAAACCCCTCCCCCGTCATATTATGAGAATGGGAATATCCTTTCGATGTATGAAAGCCCGTCTGGCGGCTCATACTAGATTCAGCCGGGAAATATGACCTCAATTCATTCCCTTGCATATCCAGATTCAGCTCAAAAGAAAGGAGCGGTAAGCGTGTCAAACCATTTTGGCTCCCCCGTTCACCGGGGGGAAATCTACTATGCCGACCTGTCGCCGGTTGTCGGTTCAGAACAGGGCGGCGTCAGACCAGTTTTAATCATTCAAAACGATGTGGGCAACAAATACAGCCCCACCGTTATCGCCGCGGCCATTACCAGCCAGCGGGATAAGGCAAAACTTCCGACCCATATCGAACTTGCAGCGAGAAGCTGTGGGCTGCAAAAGGACTCCACCGTCCTTCTGGAGCAGGTTCGAACGATTGACAAAAAACGTCTGCGGGAAAAGATGGGGGAAATCACCCCC
>CALXHB010000081.1 GCA_944387995.1 uncultured Clostridia bacterium
GAAACGGTGGCCGATCATCTGCGTCCGATCCGGGAAGAATATGCCCGGTTGATGGCAGATAAATCCTATTTGGAAAACTGCTACCGTCAGGGTGCTGAGATGGCTCAAAGAATCAGCCATCGTACCCTTACGAAGGTCATGAAGAAAATCGGTTTTATCCTGTAATCTTTATGCAGCTGCAATGCTGGAAAAACCGCATTGCAGCTGTTTTAAGTTTCGGAGGTGAAGCAGATGTTTCCGATGGATTTCCGATACTCTACCCGCAGGCTGATGATCCGGCGGATGGCGCCGGATGATTGGCGGGATTTATACGAGTATCTTTCGGATCCGGAGGTTGTGCGGTACGAGCCCTACGACGTTTATGATCGAAGCGACGCGATGCTGGAGGCGGCCAACCGAGCGAACAGCGATTCATTTCTGGCAGTTTGTCTGTTAACCAATGGAAAGATGATTGGAAATTTATACGTAGCCCGTTTGGATGCGGGGTATTATGAAGTAGGGTATATTTTTAATCGCCGCTATCACGGTAAAAACTATGCGTTTGAAAGCTGTCACGCTCTGCTGGCTTTCCTGTTTAACCGGATGGGAGCGGTGCGGGTGATTGCCCAGTGTGACGCTCGAAATATCCGCTCGATGCATCTGATGGAACGGCTGGGAATGACCGAGGAAAACCGTTTTATGGGAAAAGATTTTACCGGTGCGGAAAAATTGGCAGAATCCTGTCAGTTTGGAATCGACTGTAGGCAATGGAGATAATATCGGATGGTTTACCCATATTTTTTCAGAGCCATTGACAGATATTGCCCAAATTTGCTATAATGGCAATATTGACAGTATCTGGAACAGCAGGAGATTTTCCCGCCTGGCCGAACTGGATAACGGAAGGATGATAGAGAATGAAATGCCTGGTTTTGGACTATGGCGGAACCGCACTGAAATATGGCGTACTGGATACCGACGCCAATTTGACCCAGCAGGGAGAGGTCCCTGCACCCAATCATTCGGCGGAAGAATTTGTGGAGGTTACCGGTCGTTTATTTGACCAGTTCCATGATGAGGTGGAGGGAATTGCGGTCAGTATGCCGGGGACCTTTACCGAGGACAGCGTTTTGGTCAGTGGCGGCGCTTATTTGGGAATTTTAAAGGGAATAAATATTCAGCAGCTTCTGGAAGCTCGATGCCATGTACCGGTTTCGATTGAAAACGACGGTAAAGCGGCAGCGCTGGCAGAATGCTGGAATGGCAACCTGAAGGATTGTCAGGACGGTATTGCCATTATTTTGGGCACTGGCATTGGCGGGGGTATCATCCATAATCGCAAGGTATACCGCGGCCGTCACGCAGCGGCCGGAGAGTTTTCCTATGTCTTAACCGGAGGAAAATCTGGCGTTTATAATATGGCAACCTACACCTGTTCTACTGAAGGATTTGTAGAACGAGCTGCGGTGATGAAGGGAACTTCTCATCAGAATTTTTATCTGTCGATGCAGGGAAGAGGCGCCGAAGAAGAGATTGCCCGGCTACGGGCAATGGTGCAGGGGCCGCAGTATCCGGATATGGAAATGAACGGGTTTACCGCCTTCCAACTTTTGGAAAAGGGAGATCCGGATATTGTGATGTTATATAATGAACTTTTGGACTCATTGGTACAGCTGATTTCTACGTTGGCCCATGTTTGTGATCCCGACCGTTTTGTAATAGGCGGTGGTATTAGCAAGGAAGCTCGGCTGATTTCCGACCTCCAGGCCAGGGTGGCGGATTTCCCCGCCCACAATATCATTGCGGTTCCGGGCTTTGATGTTCAGGCCTGTTATTACCGCAGCAGCGCCAATCTTTATGGGGCAATGTTTAACTGGTTGCAGCGGTATCATAGTGAGCTGGTCTTTTAAGATGTTTTAAGAAAAAGGTGGTTTGGGGTGTGAAGTGTCTGGTTCTGGATTACGGAGGCAGTGCAATTAAATATGGACTGATAGACGATCAATCCAATTTAAGCAGTCAGGGGGAAGTGCCCGCCCCCCGTGAAAGCCTGGAACAGTTTGTGGAGGTCACGGGACAAATTTACGATCAGTTTAAAGATGAAATTGATGGCATTGCCATTAGTTTTCCGGGAGCATTTGACAATGAAACCGGCGTGCTGGTCAATGGTGGGGCCTATCTTCATCTGCTGCAAAATAAATCGGTGTTTACAGTTTTAAAGGACCGCTGTCCAGTGCCGATGGAGATGGAAAACGACGGCAAAGCGGCGGCGTTGGCTGAAGCCTGGAAAGGTAATCTGAAGGATTGTAAGGATGGCGCGGCAATTGTCCTTGGAACTGGAATTGGCGGCGGTCTGATTAAAGACGGCCGGATTATTCGGGGTAAAGATTACTGTGCTGGCGAATTCTCCGCGATTATTGTCGGCGGTGGCAATTATCTTGAACGGTCAGCGACCTTTGCTTGTTCGACAACGGGTATTGTGGAGAGAGCGGCAATTTTAAAGGGTTCTAAATGCGGTAGTCCGATGTATATGGCGATGATGGCGCGCTTTGATCCCGGCTATGCCGACCGGTTGCGTGCAACGGCAGTTGGTCCGCAGTATCCGGATATGGTGATGAATGGCTTTACGCTGTTTAAGCTGTTGGAAGAGGGGGACCCGGATATCGAGAGACTCTATAATGAGTTTATCGATAACAATGTCCGGATGATTACCAATATTGCCAATATCTATAATCCTGAGCGAATCGTGATCGGCGGTGGCATCAGTAAGGAACCCCGCCTGATTGAGGATTTGCAGAAGGCTTGTAAAGATATGCTGGTTCATAATCTTTCGGTTGTCACCAAAATTGATCTTCAGCCCTGCTTCTATCGCAGCAGTGCCAACCTGTACGGTGCAATGTATAATTACCTGCAGAGACGGGCACCAGAACTGATTACCCATTAAGTAGCATGGCGGCCGTCCTGTTTTCAGGGCGGCCGGTATACATATATTGCAAAACTAAGAGGAGGATGATTTAAGATGATCCAGACAAGCGTACTGGAAGCCGCTTTGGAGGTTGCCGTTTCGACCGGGGCCGATTATGCGGAAATTTTTGCCGAGGATACCGTCCGCGGGCTGTTGCAGTTTGTGGATGACAGTGTGAAGGACACCATGAGCGAACACAGCGTCGGCGTAGGCGTCCGTGTTTTCAAAGGTGTGCAGAGTGCTTATGCTTGCTCCAGCGGCCTTTCTCCGGAATCGGTGATGGCTGCGGCTAAAAAGGCAGCTGCGATGATCGCAGGAAAAGGAAAGGGAAGCGTTTCTCCGCTGATTTCGTCTACCTGCATGAATATCAGTCCTGCTGCTCGGATTGGGTCCACCGTTCCGCTCAGCGACAAGGTCGCTCTGGCAAAACGGGCTTACCGTGCGGCGAGAGAATACAGCAGTGAGATTAGCCAGGCCAATATCCGTCTTTTGGATTATGATCGGAACATCTTAATTGCCACCTCTGAAGGTCTTCATGTGACCGACCGCCAGGTCCGCAGCCGTATCGCTATCAATGCGATTGCCAGCGCCGGTAATGTCAACCAGGTGGGTTACAATGCTCCTGGCGCCTCCAAGGGATATGAATTTTTTGATGAAATTGATCTGGAGGCAGTGGCCAAAGATGCAGCTCGCCAGGCTGTGACGATGTTGCACGCGGACTATTGCCCGGCTGGCCGGATGCCGGTGGCCATTGACAATGGGTTTGGCGGCGTTATCTTCCATGAAGCCTGCGGTCATTCGCTGGAAGCCCAGGCGGTTTCCCGCGGTATGTCGGAATTCGCTGGCAAACTGGGCCAGCGGGTTGCTTCCGAAAAGGTCACCGCAATCGACGACGGCACCATCCCCGGCGCTTGGGGCAGTGTCAATATCGACGATGAAGGGACTCCCAATCGCAGACGGGTCCTGATTGACAAGGGCATCCTCAAGAGCTATCTGGTCGACAAACTGAACGGCCGTCGAATGGGTCTTCCCACCACTGCCAGCAGCCGCCGTCAGGATTATACCTTTGCTCCGACTTCCCGTATGTCCAACACCTTCCTGGCAGCTGGTACCGATTCGGATGAGGATATTATCCGTTCGATTGATTTCGGCCTTTATGCCAAAAAGATGGGCGGCGGTTCGGTTAACCCGGTTACCGGCGAGTTTAACTTTGCGGTCAACGAAGGTTATCTAGTTCGCAACGGTCAGATCTGTGAACCGGTCCGCGGCGCCAGCCTGATCGGTAAAGGCTCCGAAGTTATCCAGAACATCGATATGGTTGGTCAGAACCTGCGGCGGGAACAGGGCGTCTGCGGGGCGTCCAGCGGTTCGGTTCCGACCGACGTTGGCCAGCCGATGATTCGTGTCAGCGAGATCACCGTCGGCGGCCGTAAATAAGGAGGGGTAAAGATGGATTTCTTAACTTTCAGCAAAAAAGCCGCGGAATATGCGGCGGCTCAGAATATTACCGATTATGAACTTTACTACCAGGCGGATAGCGCGAGCCAGATCAGTGTTCTCGGGGAAAATGTAGATAAGCTCACCAGCTCGTCGGTAGAAGGGGTCAGTCTGCGGTGCATCGTCGGCGGTAAAACCGGTAACGCGTCCACCGAGAACTTCACCGAAGAGGAAATCCCCGATCTGTTTAAACGTGCTCTGCAGGCGGCTGAAATTGCGGAAGAGGGTGAACAGCAGGATATTTATGCCGGTGGCAGCTATCAGCAGCTCCCCGCTGCAAAACTGCCGGAAAATGATGCGGCCGCAGAACAGGCTTCTCTTCTGAAGGCTGAAGGGTATGCCCTGAAGGCTGACAGCAGGGTTCAAAAGGGCCTGATGGCTTCGATGGCTGATATTTCTTCTAAGACGGCCATCTCCAACTCTAAGGGCCTTTATCTGGAAAATAGCGGCGCCATGACGGTCGCTTCGATGAATGTAGTGGCAGTGGATGAAAAGGGCAAAAAGTATAATGACCATGCCAGCGCTGCAAAAGCTTGCGGCAGTGAGCAGGACATTGAAGCCCTTGCAAACCGTGCTGTGGAAAAGACCATCGCCCAGATTGGCGCTTCGCCAGTCAAGAGCGGTCACTATCCTGTTATCTTTGATTGCAGTCAGATGGCGGCTATGCTGGAAATCTTCCAGTCTGCTTTTTCGGCCCAACAGGCCCAGACTGGGATGTCGGTTCTCGCCGGCAAGGCAGGGGAGAAGATCGCTTCTGATCTTGTGACTATTGTGGATGATCCTTTCTATCCTGAAAACTTCTTCCAGACCGCTTTTGACGCGGAAGGCGTACCCACCAAGACCCGCAACATTGTCGAGAACGGCACCTTAACGACCCTCCTTTATAACCGTGCCACCGCCAGCAAAGACGGAGTGGAGAGCACTGGTAATGCCTATCGGGATAGCTATGCTTCTCCGGTATCAATTGCGCCCCATACTTTCTATCTGAAACCTTCCGATATGACTCGGGAAGATTTGCTTAAAAAGGCTGGGACTGCTGTAATGATTACCTTTATGAAAGGTGCTCACGCAGGGGCCAATGCCGTTTCGGGGGATTTCTCGCTGGAATCCAAAGGTTTTCTGGTGGAAAACGGTCAGATCGTCCGGGCAGTAGAAGAAATTACCGTTGCCGGTAACTTCTTCCAGATGCTCAAAGACATCTCCGCTGTGGCAAATGATCTGAAGGTAAACGTTGAGGATGGCGCCAGCTGCTGCGGTGCGCCGACCGTTTTGGTCAGCGATCTTGCCATTGCCGGCTGCTGATCGGAGGGGTTAGAATGGTACAGCTTACAGAAGAAATGCTTCATTATACCGAAGCTTCTCAATCGGAATTGGAACAACTGCTTTTGACCCTCTGCCGGATTCCGGCTCCTTCCAATCAGGAGGATCAGCGGGTTCAGTTCTGCCTGGACTGGCTGAAAAAAGCTGGAGGGCAGGATGTTTATGTGGATGACGCCAAAAACGTGGTTTGCCGTTGGAATAAAGGGGAAGATAAACCGGTTTTGATCTTTATGGCTCACACCGATACCGTTTTTCCGGATCTGGAACCGATGGAACCGGTGGTGCAGGAAGATAAGATCCTTTGCCCCGGAGTCGGCGACGATACCGCGAACCTCGCCATCTTGATGCTGGCAGCTCGGTATATTATGCAGCACGACTTTACTTCAAAATACGAAGTGCTGTTTGTTGCCAATTCCGGCGAGGAAGGGCTTGGCAACTTAAAGGGCAGCCGACAGTTGATGAAGGACTATGGTTCCCGTACCGCAGCGGTGATCTCCTTTGACGGCTATATGCAGGGTATCAGCAACCGTGGGGTTGGCTCTACCCGGTATAAGGTTACGCTTAAGACAGAGGGCGGTCATTCCTACGGCAGCTTTGGCAACCGCAACGCCATCCATCTCCTTTCTTCGATGATTTCCACCCTTTACGACATTAAAATTCCCGCTGGAATGGGCCGGACGACCTACAATGTTGGGGTGATTGAAGGGGGAACCTCGGTTAACACCATCGCCCAGAACGCGTCGATGCTGTATGAATATCGTTCCGACAACCGCGATGGTCTTTCCTTCATGAAAAACGCCTTTGAAAAGGTAGTCGAGGCCTATCGGGCCATGGACATTCCGGTTGAGGTGGAAGTTATTGGCGAACGGCCCTGCTCGGGAAATCCCGACCCGGATATGATGGGCAAACTGGAGGGAATTGCGTCCGATGTTATTCAGACATACGGCGGCATGACTCCTGGCTTTGGTGCCGGGTCTACCGACTGCAATATTCCCCTTTCGATGGACATT
Organism: uncultured Clostridia bacterium; assembly: GCA_944387995.1. Classification (GTDB taxonomy): domain Bacteria; phylum Bacillota; class Clostridia; order Oscillospirales; family Ruminococcaceae; genus Faecivivens. The sequence continues at coordinate 6,769 of CALXHB010000081.1, forward strand.
CCGGCAATCTGTCCTGGAGTAATCACCGGCGGCAAGTCTCATACGCGGGAGGAGTTTATCAACCGGGAAAGCCTGCTCCCTGGGTTGAAAGTCGGTCTTTCCTTGATGGTTTCCTATCTTGGAATGTGAAAGGAAAATGTTTTTTGCCTGAATTATTCAGAAAAACTCCTGTCTTTTTCTATGGATATATGGTAGTATATCGGTAGAACGATCTTTGGATCATAGATAGGGAGTTGTATAATGAATAAAAAGGGAAAAATAAAAGTAGGGATTATTGCCGGATTGGGACTGTTGGCAGTTGTGGCCCTGGTTTTGGCAGTGGTGACATATCCCGGTTCTTCGGGGCCGGGATTTACACTGCCGGCAGAAAACGCGGGAATTGGAAATACCGCTGAACTATTCTGGCAGGATTGTGGCGGCTGTAAAGTTACGGTTACCGCTGAAGATGGGACTGTACTGCTGCAGCAGAAGGTCTCAGGGAATGGAAATCTAGTACTTCCCACCGAAGCGGAAGGGGAGTACCAGGTTTCCCTTTACGGCCTTTTCGGCAATCTGATTCAGCAGCAAAGCTACCAGGTGACCGATAGTCCGATCTATACCGAGCAGGATACTCTTCAGCTGGGAGAATCCGCTGCCATTCGGGTAGAGACTGATGGCTTGGCCCTTACGGACGATGCTTGGATTGGCATCTATGAACGGGGAAAGACACCGGGGCAGGATGACAGTTTCCTCTGGTCGCTTGTCTCTGATGGTCTGCCGGGAGAAGGCATTTACTACGCCATGCAGATGCATGGCTCAACCAACCTTTTTCTGCGATATACTGGCGATTATACCGCCTTTCTCTTTTTGGATGGCGGTTACACGCCGGTGGCTAGTTGGGATTTTTCGACGGTGGAAGAAGATGGGGTATTGGCTCTTCGTTGGGACCCCGATGTCCATGCGGATGATCCTGGTGACGCACAGGGCTTTATCAGCCTTTTGGGCCGGCCGGACGCAGAAGACAGCGAAGCCGTTTACATCTGTTGGGGAAAAGACGGTGAGCCGTTGGAAGGCTACGACCCGCTGTTTATCCTAAACGCCTATGATCATTATCCGGTTTCCGGTCAGATTCCGGCTCATACTGTCTTTCCAGAAGGAGCCAATCAGATTTTGGCTTGTGCCACCGGTAGTGGAAAACCAGGGAAGGTAGTGGCTACCTTTACCATTCAGCCGGAACTTCGTTATGCGGAGGAGGCAGAAGAACCGATCTTTACCTTCGGCGTACTGTCCGATACCCATGTAACCCGACGGTTGGTGTCCCATAACAACGGAAACTATTGGAAGGCGCTGCATCAAATTGTCACAGAAGTTCCCTCGACCAGCTTTTTTGTTATCAATGGTGACATTACGGACAATGGCGCAGTGGGAGAATATGAATCGGTGCTGGATATTGAAGGACTGATTCCTTCGCTTCCAAAGGTCTATTATTCCATCGGAAACCATGATTCCGATAAAAATGATTCAGATTTTTCGGTTCTGCGTGATCGGTTTTTGGATTTAACCGGTACCGATGAAGTGTATTACAGCTTTGAATCGAACGACTCCACCTTTATTATCCTGGGAAATGAGGGCGCCGAAGGGGAAGATCCTGATCGGGCAGTGCTTTCTCAAACTCAGTTGGATTGGCTGGATGAAACCCTTTCAGAAGCAGTAACTGAATATCCGGGCCGGCCGGTATTTGTCTTTATCCATCAGCCGATGGAAGAAACGGTGGCTGCCACCTATGAGGGAAGCGATCTTTCGGATTCGGATGCCCTTCGGAGTATTATTGAAAAATATCCGGAGGCAGTGGTCTTTTCCGGTCACACCCATCGTTCTATCACTGGGACGTTGGCTCTGCTCAGTGAGGATGGATTTGTCAGCTATGTTCATGATGGAGTCGTCAGCGCTGTCTGGGATGGCACCCAGGACACCTATGACAGCCAGGGGCTGGTGGTGTCCGTTTACGAAGATTATATCCGGATTCAGGGGAGAAGTTTTGCGGATGACGCGTGGTTACCGCTGAGCAACTGGAAAATTAGCCTTGATTCAACCAGCTAATGAACAGAAAATTTACAGAAAACTCACGAGTACCGCCGCATTTTGTGCTTTATCTACTTGTTTTATTTTCAGTTTTGTGATAAAATAAGTAAAGAGTTGATTCCTGAGGGAGTCAGACCAAATATCAAAGAATGGAGAACGAACCCATGGCTATTTTCAATAAAGATAAAAAGGGCAAGAAGAAAGAAGACGAGGTAGCGGCAGAAAACAACGCACAGGGCGCTGTTTCGGAAGAAGCTCCTAAGATTTCGATGACAAAAGGTGGCCAGGAGACCCCCGTTCAGGAAAAGAAGCCTGGCTCTGCTGCCAGACAGTTTACCGGCCCGCAGGCTGAACTGATGAAAAAGATCGAAAGCATTGCCAAGGCAATGTACGAAGGTAAGCGCGACTGCTACCTGATCCTCGATCCCCGCACTACGCTGGAGGAACTGGAAAAAGGCGAACGTCTCCGCCCGATGATCAGCCCGCTGAACCAGCAGCGTCCGCTGCCGGTTATCCGGATTGCGACCGGTTCGATCGTGGCAGAACAGGTTGCCCGCAATTATCACTGTGTTTCCGGTGATACCGCGCTGGTTGCTAAGATTCCTTTTGCCAACATCTTTACTCTGCTCAACAACCTGATGATTCCCGGCATTTTTGGCTTTGTCGTTTATGAAGGCGGCAAGGAATATGTTGGCAGCACTGTTCATATGTGCTCCTACGTCATCAGCGAGCTGCTGCAGAAGGACGCTAAGCCCTATCTCGATCAGGCAAGAGCTATTCAGGCGCTGCACAACATCCGTGTTTCCAAGAGCAAATTCTATATGATCGCTTCGGAAGGCTCCACCAAGGAAGATGCTCAGACCGGCAAATTCCGTCCTGCGTTTATCGGGCAGAATGGCCGTGCAGTATGCCCGGTCTTTGGCGTGAAGTCGGTTGCGGAGAACATGGTCTCCAAGATTTCGCAGAAGCTGATGCTGGTTGAGATGAACACCAATCAGATGCTGGACAAGTTGACTGAGGTACAGATCAACACTGGCCGTGACTTCCCGGTTTTGTTTGCTGAGGCCTCTGCTCCTCACGTAATGGTTTCTTCCGGCTTCATCGGTCTGGTTTGCGACATCAACCGCATTCCGAAGCCCGCTGTCCTGACTCAGCCCAAGGCGAAACCTGAGGTTGTCACGATGGAAGGCGATGAGGCAGAGGCTCCTAAGATTGAGGTTGTTGCTTCCAACGATCATCCTGAAACCGAGGAAAAGGCTGACAACAAACCGGAAACTGAGGAATAATGAAGGAAGTCTAAGTACTTCTTGCATTCAGCCCTTGCTTTTTCGACAAAAAAGCCTTGTAAAATTAAACAGGCTGTACACTTTGTACAGCCTGTTTTTTGTGTTTAGTGCTGGTTTTGAGAGCAAAAGGCATCTGCCTGTCCTATTTCGATTCTTTTCTTCCTTTCGTTGCCATAGGATGGATTCGGATGAAAAAGCCATCCAGGAAGGAAGGAAGTTGCATGGTAAAAAAAATTCGTTTGATGACAATTGCTTTGTGTAGCCTGTTGGTACTCCTTTTTGGCTGTCCGCAGCCAGCCGCAGCATCGGATGCAATTCCCATAGTACCGTATACTTTACAAGAAAAAGAGATGTTGGGGTATATTGTGCAGCAGGAAGCGGGCGGCTATGACCTGGAACATAAGCAGGCAATTGTTCAAGTCATCTTAAACCGTGTACGGTCAGAGGCATTCCCCGATACTATCTATGGGGTTCTTACCCAGGCTAACCAGTTTTCGTCGCTATCCAACTGGTATTCCCGCCGTAACCCACCGGATTCGGTGACATTGAAGGCGGTAGAGACCGTTCTAAAAGGGGAGTACATCGACATGACCAAAGGCGCGACCTTTTTCTATGCGCCGCGCTGGGCAGGTAGCGCTTCCAATTGGTTTGAGACCAGCTTGCAGTATCTCTTTACCCTTGACGGACATCGCTTTTTTAAGGCAGCATAACAAGACAGGCCTCTTTCACATCGGAAAGAGGCCTGTTTCCTTAGAGTTTCGAATAACCGTAACTGTTGACGATTGCGTCGATCCGTTGTCCCGCTTTGCACATTGGGCAGTCTGCCGAGTGATAGATTTTGTAGTCGGGCACATCGGAGGTATCAAAAATCGTTTGAATCGGAATTCCCTGTACGGCTGCTACAGCGCTGAATACTGCGCTGATACCGGCGGGGATTCCGCCGTAATAGTGAACACAATCTAGCGCTCTATTGATGGTTTTACCGGTGGTGACCGACGCAACCAACAGAAGGACATGTTTGCCCGTAACCATCTTCTGGACATTGTCCCTAAACAGCATCTGGTTGCTAGGGTTAATCTCCGGCGTAATGACTGCAATCGACTGGTCACGGTTGATACCAGCCAGTCCGGAGTTGGCAATCGCCCGAGCTAGGAAAGCGCCGATGATCTCGGTCCCGTCCAGGCAGACGATGGTTTCGATGGGCACACTGACAAAAGCGGTGGCCAGTTCAGCAGCCGCTTCTTTGGCCATCAGATGCATACACTTGACCGACGTCATATCAATATAGTAGTTGACATGGGAGTGACTGGTGGCAAAATGACCGGGAATAATGGAAATGGACAAACGGCGATTTTTTTGAGATTCAACTTTGATAGCCCGTGTTTCCATTCACAGATGCTCCTTTCCAGATAAGATGGCTCTTCGCCTAAGACTATTTTACCACAAAATTATCACAAAGTAAATAGAAATTATGCAATTCTAGAATATACCCCAGAAAATTTACCGGCTTCTTTCATCACTTGGTTGAAAAAAATGGACAAATCGATTATAATAGGGACATATACATTGAAACATTGATCGAGAGAAAGACAGGGAACTGCAATGAAAATTACGGATATTGTGAAGAGTCGGCCTGTTACCATCTCCTGCGAGCTGTTTCCACCGAAAAAAGACAGTGATTTTGCGGGAGTGGCTGAGGCCGCGGAAAAAATAGCTACCTTGAAACCAGATTTTATCAGTATCACCTATGGTGCCGGGGGAGGCACTAAGAAAAACACCGTGGAGATTGCTTCGATGGTGCAGGATCAGTTTCACGTGACGTCGATTGCCCATCTGACCTGTTATTCTTCTACGCCGCAGGAGGTGGATGCGCTGATCGGAAATATGAAGGCGCATCATATCGAAAATATTCTGGCGCTGCGGGGAGATCCGCCGAAGGATGCGTCTCAGCCGTTGCCGGGATATTATAGCCACGCCTACCAATTGATTGAACAGATTCGCCGCCAAGGAGATTTTTGCATTGGTGGTGCCTGCTATCCCGAAGGGCATGTGGAGTGCGCCACTCGGGAGCTGGATCTGGATTATCTGAAGATGAAAGTGGACGCTGGGTGCTCCTTCCTGACTACCCAGATGTTTTTTGACAACAACATCCTTTATCGTTTTTTATATCGCGCTTTGGCTAAGGGAATAGATGTCCCGATCTTTGCGGGTATTATGCCGGTTATCAACGCCCGCCAGATTCAGCGTTCGGTGCAGCTCTCCGGGACTGAACTGCCCAACCGGCTTATTGGAATTATCGATAAATTCGGTTCCGATCCCCAGGCAATGAAACAGGCGGGAATCGCATATGCCACCGAGCAGATTATTGACCTGATTGCCAATGGCGTCAAGGGAATCCATCTGTATACGATGAACCGGCCGGAAGTGGCGGCGGCCATTTTCCATAACCTTTCGCATATTTTGGGGCGGGACGATGTTTGAATCGGTCGACCGGCAGGAGATCTACCGTTATTTGGGCTATCGGGGCCATCAACCGGATGAGACGGTCTGCGCCCTGGTAGAAGATTGCCTGCGGGAAGTAGATAAAGTCGTCTCTCCCCGTCAGGTGAGCGTACGGGTGCCGGTGAAAATTGCGAGTACCAAGGTCAGTCTAGGGGAGATGTCGGTTGAGAGCCAAGCCCTTTCCCGGCATCTCCAAGACTGTCCGGAGGCATTTCTGTTTGCAGCCACTCTGGGACCCGGGGTAGATCAGCTGCTACGCCGGTATGGAAGGTTACAGGTCAGCCGAGCGGCCGTAATTCAGGCGGTCTCAGCGGCGGTGATTGAAGAGTGGTGTGACCGCTGCCAGCAAACATTAGCGAACAACCTGTCACCGGAATATTCTCTGCGTTCCCGATTCAGTCCGGGATATGGAGATCTTCCGCTTTCCTTTCAGCAGCCTCTGCTAACCGCTTTGCAGGCAGATCGGCGGATTGGGATTGGGCTCACCGATACCCTTTTGATGACACCTTCCAAGTCGGTTTCGGCAATCATTGGTATTCGGCGGGGAAAGGAAGCAATCCATCAATCTTGTGCAGGGTGTAGCAGT
>CALXHB010000082.1 GCA_944387995.1 uncultured Clostridia bacterium
AGCATTTTGATGATAATATTTTGTCTGCGAAAAAGGGGATAAAGATGAAAATAACAAATTATCGCAATGAAGATAAGCGAGGTAGAGCCTTGCTGGTGATAGATGAGCAGGCGGGCGGCTTCTTCGAAATAGGGGTCGAGACGGTTCCGATATACCTGTCGCGCAGCGACCATTCTATACGCAAAAAGACAAAAGACCAGCACTCGAATTTCTTCGGTGTGCCGGTCTTTTTTTATTATGGTAATGGATGGTCGCTGCGCGACGAATAACCTTTGACGTAAACAACTGTGAAAAGTTAGCGTCCATTAAAGGTCAGCGCCTGGGAAGGGGCTCAGGCATTCCAGCTAAAGCTGTCATGCCAGAACAAATAGTTTCGGGGCCGACTAGAAGGGCCCCGCAAATATTTTTTCGTAGGTGGTACGCTGCCTTAAATGGAGACTTTAGGGTCAGCGCCGATTGTGGTGCCCCTTGGGTTACTCCATCGTCTGCCGGGCGCAAAGGGAATCGACAAACTGTTTCGCCGCCCGGGGACTGCGGCCGCCGCGGCCGATGGCAAAGGCCTCCGCCAGCTTGTCCAGTTCCTCCGCCGGAATGGTCAGGCCGTTTTGGAGGGCCAGGTCGTGGACAATCTCCAGATAAACCTGCTTGCCCGGTTTCTGGAAGGTGATGGTCAATCCAAACCGGTCGGACAGGGAGGTCAGCTCCTGAATCGTGTCGCTGACATGCAGCTCAGTGCCCTGCCGGTCGGAGAAGTCCTCCTTGACCAGATGACGGCGGTTGGAGGTGGCGTATACCGCCAGGTTCGCCGCCCGGGCCGAAACGCTCCCCTCCAGAATCGCCTTCAGGGCGGCAAAGTTGTCGTCGTCCTTGTTGAAGGAGAGGTCGTCGATAAAGAGGATGAACTTTAACGGGTTCTTGCTCAGCTGGTCCACCAGGTGGGGAATCTCATGCAGCTGGCTTTTTTTGATCTCGATCAGCCGCAAACCTCTCGAAGCGTAGGCGTTGGCCACCGCTTTGACGGTGGAGGATTTGCCGGTGCCGGCGTCTCCGTACAGGAGGGCGTTGGCCGCTGGGCGCCCTTCGATCAGCGCCAGGGTGTTGTCGATGACCTGCTGCCGTTCCTTCTGGTAGCCGCCCAGCTCGGAGAGGGAGATGGCGTCGGGATGCTTCACCGGCACCAGAGCACCGTCCTGAATCATAAAGGTGGTGTACTTGGCAAAAACACCGTACCCGAACTCGTGGATGTTTTGCAGCCGGTCAAAATAGACCCCCGCAAAGTCCTTCTCCTCGGTTTTCCAGCGGGGCAGGAAACCGGTATAGCCCATCTCCGCCTGGACCGAACCGCAGTCCAGCTCCCCAGCCGATTCAATGATCTTCAGTTCCGCCCGCACCGCTTCTTCCAGCACCGGGTCAATCGCCTTGTCCTCCGCCCGGGCCAGCATGTAGACGTTTTCGTCCTCCAGCACCAGGGTGAGCAGATAGTCGGTCAACGAAACGGTCCCCCGGGCATACAGCGCCCCGGCAAAGGCCCCGTAGGCGGCGACTTTCTGTTCTCCTTCTGCCTCCAGCAGCTCCTTTAAAGCCTCAACCACCGGGTCTTTTAAGATTCCGCGGAAGATCGCCAGAGCGTTCAGTCCGAGGCTCAGTTCCTTGCATCTATTCATATCCATTGTCCTCTTTCCGTTGGGTTTCTTTGGGAAAAACGGGTGTTGCAGCTTCCGGGAAGGTTTCCGCAAAACACCCCTCCAAGTGACATAAAAATCATACCACAATAAAGGTTGTCGGTCAAGTACTGGCAACAGATTTCCCGTATTTTCTCGTCCGGGCGAGGAGGAAAATTTTTGTCAATTTTTCCTAAAGCCCTTGTATTTTGGAAAAAAGGCAGGTATAATATTGGTTGAAGCTGTTTTACAGGGAATCAACGGCTTCAGCTGAGAGGGAGACCCTGTGTCGATTGGCGGACATAAGGGCGGCGGGCTGACGCCTGTCGAAATGCTTCTGGACCCGGAAGCTCGGACGGTCTTGCCGCTGGCTGAACGGGTGGGAAAAGAGGCATCCCGGGGAAACCCAATGGGGGAAACTCCGACGGCCTTTGGCCGATGCGGATCATCAAACGGCATAAGGCGCCCTCTCACAGGGAAACGAGGGGACACCAAGATGAAAAAAACATGGCTGGCCGCATCAATGGCGGCCCTACTGTTGACATCCTGCAGTGGGAACACAGCAAAGGATGTGGACATCGAGGCACTGGCGCAGGAAATCGTCCAAACGGTCGCTTTTGACGATACGCTGGAGGAGATCGACGACAGCATGATCCCGATGCTTTACGATATCGACGGGTATACCGACGCGGTGCTGTACAAAGGCAGCGGCGCGACGGCGGAAGAGATCGCTCTCTTTAAGATGGGCTCGGTCTCGGACGCCGAAACGGCCTACAAAGGGGCGGAAGCACATATTCAGTCGCAGGTCGAAGCCTACGAAAGCTATATGCCGGATGAGGTGACACGGCTGGAGGATGCGGTCGTCCGTCAGGACGGTACTTACGTCAGCGTCGTCGTATCGGCGGATTCGGAGGCGGCGGAAAAGCTGCTCGAGGATTCATTCTAAGGAAAATGGGAAATTAGCGGCAGGGGACTGGGACGGCGCGGAAGCATCGTCCTTTTTTCCTTTGTCCGCTTTTATCAAGAGAAAGGCCCGTGGGAACCAGCCGGTTTCCCACGGGCTTTGTTTTTTATAAAAAGAAAAGAGCCTTGCACGCAACTGCATACAAGACTCTGATCTGGTGCCGCCAACCGGGATCGAACCGGTACAGTGTTGCCACCGAGGGATTTTAAGTCCCTTGCGTCTGCCAGTTCCGCCATGGCGGCTCGAAAGATCCTTTATATTATACCAACGGATTTAAGTTTTGTCAAGGGGATACGGGAAATTTTGGGTGAGAGAAGATTTTTTGCAAAATTTTTCATCAGAACTTGCATTTTTATGAAAAAAGTTGTATGCTGATAAGGGAAACCGCAGCGGAAAGGAGTGGTGGTATGCGGCCGCTGATGATTGGCATAGCCGGCGGGACCGGTTCGGGTAAATCGACCTTCACCGATCACCTAAAAGGAATATTCGGGGACCGGATCGCCGTTTTGTACCACGATAACTACTATCGGCGAAACGACGCCCTTTCGATGGAAGAACGGGCAAAGCTCAACTACGACCATCCGGACGCCCTGGAAACCGACCTTCTGGTGGAACAGCTGAAAAAACTCCGGGAGGGACAGCCGGTGGACAGTCCGGTGTATGACTTCACCGTCCACAACCGCTCCGACCAGGTTATCCATATTGAGCCCCGGCCGGTCATCATCGTCGAGGGAATTCTGGTTCTGGCGGAACCGGAACTCCGGGAACTGTTTGACATCAAAATCTATGTGGAAGCAGACGCCGATGAACGCATCCTCCGCCGGGCTATCCGGGACATGAAGGAACGGGGCCGGGATATCGAGGGAATCGCCAGACAGTACCTCGATTCGGTCAAACCCATGCATTATCTTTTCGTGGAACCTTCACGTTCCAAGGCAGACCTTGTCATCAACGGCGGGCTGAATCCCATCGCCCTGGACCTGGTCGCCGCCAAAATCCGCGATACCCTCTCTCAGTCTAAGGACTGAGAGGGTTCAGAAAGGAAGATACAGGATGAATAAACAAAAGGTTGCAATCGAAGACTTTGCCAACATCCGCAAACTGGGGAGCCTGACCCTTTCCCCGTCGGGGAAAAAGGTCGCCCTGACCGTCACCGAGGGAAGCCTCGAGGATAACGGTTACCACACCGATATCTGGGTTTACGACGAGGGTCACACCCCCGCCCTCTACCGGCTGACCGCCGGGGAAGACGGCAAGGCACCGGTTTTCCTGGATGACGACACCATCCTCTTCCCGGGGGACCGCAAAAAACGCCACACCGGCAACGCTGCTGAGAAAGAGACGGTTTATAACCGCATCTCGTTAAACGGCGGGGAAGCGGAACCGTTTATGGTGCTGCCTTTCATTGCAAACAGTCTGACGCTGGTGTCCGATGGTGTTTACCTGGTGGGCGGCATGCGGAACCTTTCGATTCCCGACCTGTCGGGGCTGTCTGAGTCCGATAAGGCCAAGGCCCTCAAGGACCTGGAAGAAGAAAAGGATTACGAGGTCTTTGACGAGCTGCCTTTCTGGATCAACGGCCGCGGCATCGTCAACAAAAAGCGCCAGGGCCTCTATCTTGTGAATACCGCCACCGGGGAGCAGAAACTCCTGACAGCTGACTATTTTGACCTCCACGGCTTTACGCTGAACGAGGACCACACCAAGGTTGTCTACTGGGGCAATGAATATAAGTCCCTCAACACCCAGAAGTCGAGAATGTTTGTCTATTCTCTGACCGACGGCTCTGTATCCGAGGTCCCGCTGGAAAACCGCTACCGGGTCGGCGACGCCCAGTTCGTCCAGGGCAAGCTGGTCTTTGCCGCTGCCACCGGCGAAAAGTACGGCAGCAGTGAGAACCCCGCGTTCTACATCTGCGGAGACGACTTGAGTTTCACCCAGCTGGCCGCTCCTGATCCCAGCTTCGGCGGGGTCGGTTCGGATATCGCCGGCGGCGGGGACAGCGTCAGCGGCGGCGACGCTTTCTACTATGTGGAGACCAAGGGCTACCACTCGGTTTACTCCAAACTCACCCTTGAGGGCAAGGTGGAGACGGTGGCAGACGATGTGAACATCATCTCCTGCGCCCAGGGTAAAGACCCGCTGATCTTCATGATCGGGATGGAAAAGGACTCTCCCCAGGAACTCTACGTCAAGAAAGACGGCAAGACTGAGAAGGTCTCCGCCTTTAACAAAGAATACATGGACACCCACGAAACCGCCCACACCGAACACTTCACCTTCCTGGATTCCGACGGGGTGGAGATCGACGGCTGGGTTCTTTACCCCGGCGATTTCGATTCCAGCAAATCCTATCCCGCCATCTTCGACGTCCACGGCGGCCCCCAGTCTGCTTATGGCGAAGGCTTCTTCCATGAGATGCAGTACTGGGCTGGTTTGGGGTACATCGTCTTCTTCTGCAACCCTCGGGGCAGCAGCGGCAAGGGCGGTGCCTTCGCCGATATCTACGGCGACAACTACGGCGTCCGCGACTACAACGACCTGATGGAATTTACCGATGAGGTCTTAAAACGGGTGCCCCAGATCGACTCCTCCAGAGTCGCGATGACCGGCGGCAGCTACGGCGGCTTTATGGCCAACTGGATCATCGGCCACACCGACCGGTTTGCGGCCGTCGCCTCCCAGCGCAGCATCTCCAACTACATCAGCAAATGCCTCACCACCGACATCGGCTACTACCACAACCTCTCCGCCATCCAGGCTGACCCCTGGTCCAGCCCTGAAAAGATGTGGGCCCATTCGCCTCTGGCTTACGCCGACAAGGCGAAGACCCCGACCCTCTTCATCCAGTCGGATGAGGACTACCGCTGCTGGATGGGCGACGCCATCCAGATGCTCCAGGCCCTGCTGATGCACGGCGTGCCCGCCCGGATGTGCCTCTTCCACGGCGAAAACCACGAGCTCTCCCGCAGCGGCAAACCCCGTCACCGGGTCCGCCGTCTGAAAGAGATCACCAGTTGGTTTGACCAGTGGCTCCATCGGTGCGAATAATCCCCGAAACCCCCGCCCTTGCCCGGCAGATGGAACGGTTCGGCCTTCCGAAGCGGTTTGCCGATTGGGAACACTACCGCCGCCGTCTGCTGGCCTGCGAGGCCGGGGAACAGGTGATGCGGGCTGGGGACCGGGTGGATGGGTTTTCCATTCTCCTGTCCGGCTGCATCCGGGTCTACTCCCTCGGCCGTGAGGGGAAACTGCTGACCTTGATTGTCTCCCGGGCCGGTCCGGATAACCTGCTGGGGGATGTGGAATACCTGACCGGAGCCCCTTCGCCCAACTTTGTGGAGGCAGTGGAGGATTCGGTCTTTGTGCAGATTCTCTTCGACCGGGAACGGATGGAAAAGGACATTGCCCTCTACCATTTTCTGTCGGAAATGCTGCTCCAAAAGATGCAGATGTCCTCGGAAAATGCCACCCGGATGGTGATGGATTCGCTGCCTCAGCGGTTTGCCTGGTATCTGCTGGCCGCCTCAGACGGCAAGGTCTTCACCGGTTCCTACGGGGACGCGGCGGGGTATTTGGGATGCAGCTACCGGCAGCTGATGCGGATTGCCGCCTCCTTTTACCGGGAGGGAATTCTCCGCCGGGAGGGCAGAACCACCCGCATCCTGGACCCCGAGCGTCTGCGGCAGATGGCCGACGGAAAGTAAGAAACGCCCCGACTTTTGCCGGCCGGTTAGAAAAAATGCCAGCTTTACAGAAAAATTTCTTGCAATTCTGGAGAAAATGCTGTACAATAAGGGTGTGTACAAAATAACCGGTCAATAGAAAGGATGATTTTCATGGCATTGGGAGAAAACACCCCGAAACTGGGCTTTGGCCTGATGCGGCTGCCGATGATCGGCGAGGAAGTCGACATTGAACAGACCAAGAAGATGGTAGACCTCTTTTTGGAAGCAGGGTTTACCTATTTTGATACCGCTTACGGTTACTTAAACGGCAAGTCGGAAGAGGCCATCAAGGTGGCTCTGGTCGACCGCTATCCCCGGGACGCCTTTACCCTGGCCACCAAGCTGCCCGCCTGGGCGGGAGCCAAGACGGCGGAGGAAGCCAAGGAGATGTTCTACACCTCTCTGCGGCGGACGGGTGCCGGGTTCTTCGATTTTTACCTGTTACATAACCTCGGCGGCGAGCGGACCGCGGTCTTTGATAAATTCGGCATCTGGGATTTTGTCCACGAGCTGAAGGAAAAGGGCCTGATTAAGCACCTCGGTTTTTCGATGCACGATTCGGCGGAAGCCCTGGACAAGGTGCTGACCGAACATCCCGAGGTGGAGTTTGTCCAGCTGCAGATCAACTACGCCGACTGGGACTCTCCGTCGGTCCAGTCCCGCCTCTGCTACGAGACCGCCCGCAAACATGGCAAACCGGTGGTCATCATGGAGCCGGTCAAGGGCGGCAGCCTCGCCAACATCCCCGAAAGCGCTTCCCACTTCTTTAAGGAAGCGGAGCCGGATATGTCGGTCGCTTCCTGGGCGCTGCGGTACGCCGCGTCCCTGGATGGCCTGATTACCGTCCTTTCCGGCATGTCCACCGTCGCCCAGATGGAGGATAACCTCAAGGTGATGAAGGGCTTCCACAAGTTAAACGACAGCCAGCTGGCGGTCATCGAGAAGGTCAAGGAGGCCCTCGCGGCTATCCCCACCATCCCCTGCACCGGCTGCCAGTACTGCATGAAGGGATGTCCCCAGGGGGTCAAAATCCCCCAGATCTTCTCGGCGGTCAACGCCTACAAGACCTATAACCACCTGGCCGGCGCGAAATCGAGCTACGGCTTCGCGACGAACAAGGGCGGCAAGGCCAGCGAGTGCATCGCCTGCGGCCAGTGCGAGTCGGTCTGCCCGCAGCACATCGAGATCATCGAAGAGCTGAAAAAGGCTGCGGAACTGTTCGAGTAATATCCTGCCGTAAGGCAAATTCATCGTTTTTAAATCCCTCTGTCTATTACACGGGTGCTCATAAGAAAGTAAGTCCAGAAATTACGATTATGGCATCTGCCAGACGGTGTTGGTACACGAGATAACGGGTATTCGGTGAAAGCCGAGTAGCCGTTATTTTTTTGTCCGTAAT
>CALXHB010000083.1 GCA_944387995.1 uncultured Clostridia bacterium
TGGATATATAGTGAAATAGCGTGGTGATATCTATGGCGCGTTCTTCCGCGTCACAGGAGGATTCATCAACCCAGTAAAATCCGGCTTTTCCCTCTTCGATAGCCTTCACCTGTCCGGTCATAAAGGCGGAGAATAAGAGTTCGTTCACCGTCAGGGTCTTCCGGCAGTCTCCCGCCCCCAGGCTCCAGACGCCGCGGCCGCCCTCCGGCAGCCCCGACAGGTCCCAGCTGAGGGAGAAGTCCACCTCGTCCGAGAGAACCGGCGGATGGAACAGGAAGGTGGTGCCGGTGCCCAGCACCCCGCCCTTTTCGGCCACTAGGTCGAAATAGGGGCTGGAGCGGTAGCCTTCCGGCTGCACCCGAGGGGTTACCCGGTAGCGGATGATCGTCTCTCCGACGGTGTCCCGCAGCACCCGGTAAAACTCCCGGAAGACAAACCCCATCTCCGCTTCCCCCCGATGGGTTTCAAAGGGGATTTCTCCTTCGCTGTCGGTCATCGAGACCGGTTCCATCGGACAGAAGGGGATGCCCACCAGCTTTAAAATCCGGGCGGCCAAATCTTCCCCTTTTTTCACCGTCCGGTCCATCTTGATGGTGACATCGAGGGCCGAGACGGTTTCCGCTTCACTGTCCCACTGGGGACGAAGGGTTAAGGCATAATACATGTTAACCCCTCCTTTAAAGATACTTCTTAAACCAGTCGATCATCGCGTCGTAATGGGCAATCCGCAGATCAATCGGCCCGCCCATCGGGAACTCATGGGTCATCCCGGGGAAGAGAATCATCTTGACCGGGTTGTCGGGATGGGTTTCTTTGAGGGCGGAGAAGAGCTGATGGGCGTGTTCCACCGGGCAGCGCATATCCGCCATCCCGTGGAGGATAAGGAAGGGAATGTCGATCTTTTCCGCGTAGCTGACCGGGGATTTTTTCAGCCCGTCCATCATAAAGTCGGAAAAGTCGCCGTAATCCTTCGAACTGCCCGCCATGTCGGAGGAGGCGTACTGAATCAGCTCGTTGGCGATGCTGCGCTGGGTGACGGCGGCTTTAAACCGTTTGGAGTGGCCGCAGATCCAGTTGGTCATGTATCCGCCATAGCTGCCGCCGGTGACGCCGAGCCGCTGGGGGTCAATCCAGTCAAAGCTCCGGCAGGCTAAATCGGTGAACTGCAAAATGTCGGTCATCGCCCCGCCGTCGTAGGCCCGTTCCATGCTCTGGTGGGCTTCGCCGTACCCCGAGCTGCCCCGGAAGTTCATGATAATCAGCCCCATTCCGGCGCCCAGGATGCACTGGTGCTCATAGGTGAGGGCCGCTCCCATAAACGGGGTGGGGCCGCCGTGGATGTAGACCACCGCCGGGTACCGTTTGCCAGGCTCTAAGCCCTGGGGCGGGAAGACAAACCCCTGCACCCGGCTTTCGCCGTCCAGGGTATCCATCCACAGCTCCTGGGGTTTTTGGAGCATCCCTTCAAACCAGGGGTTTAAGTTGGTCAGCTGCCGGGGTGCAAAGGGCTTTTCCCCCCGCATCATTGCCCCGTCGGCAAGAAAGAGTTCCGGGGTATGGGTAAAGTCTCCCCGGGACAAGAGATACCGGTCTCCATCCCGGACAATCGCCCGGTAGGCGGCCATCTCGCTGCTGACCGGCTGGATGTCGGGGGACTGGAGGCTGGCCTTATAGAGGTTTGCGCTGCCTTGCCAGCCGGAGATGAAGTAAAGCGACGTTCCGTCCTCGCTGACCACCGCCGTCGGCCGTTCGCCGGCGCCGGGGTTTTCGCAGTTATAGAGAAAACAGGTGGCTTCGTGACAGGGGGCCTCTTCCGGCCAGAGGGAGATGGGCTCGGCGTTTTCCTCTTTGAGGGAGAGCTTGTACAGCCGGGTCAGTGGCATCCCGCCGGAGAGGGAAGGAGTCAGCGCCCCAAAGATCACCCATTCCCCGTCCGGTGTGCAGACCGGCTGGAAGGGAGCGGGATAGTAGGCAATCCAGCAGTCGGAGGTGAGCTGTTTCATCTCTCCGCCCGCCGCCGGAACCGAGAAGAGGTCCATCCCGATGGATTCCTCCCGGGGGCGGCAGCGGTTGCTGGCAAAGAGGATTTTCTCGCCGTCCGGGGTGAACACTGGCATCACATGATCCCGTACTCCGTCCGACAGGAGGGTGGGAGTGGAGTCGGTGGTCTTCATGCTCCAGAGGGTCCAGGCCCGGTTGACCGAGAACCCGCCGTCCTCGTCGCTCTTATAGCCATAGTCAGAGAAGGAGACGTAGGGGTGTTTCACCTTCCGCAGCGTTTCCGCTTTCTTTTCCTCTTCCGTCAGGCTCTTGGCCCAAAGGGAGGGGTCGGTGTCCAGTTCCACCCGGGACAAAAAACAGATTCGCTCCCCGTCGGGGGAAAACCGGGCGCTCTCAGCTCCAAACCGCATGTCGGTCAGCTGTCGGGCGGTTTTGCTCTCTAAATCCAGCAAAAACAGCTGGGGCAGTCCCTCCACCTTTTTGGAGAAGAGGACTTTTCCACCTTTCGGCGAGAAGATGGGGGAAAACCCTTCTCCTAAAAGGGTTTCGCTGCCGTCCGAGAGGTTTAACAGAATAAGCTCCCGCACCTTCTTGTCCGGTTTTTCAAAATGGGTGCGGGTATAGAGGCAGTTTTCCCCTTTTAGGTCGGCGCTCCCTGCCCATTGGATGCGGTAGTAATCCGCCGTTACAGAAAAAGCCATCGTTTACTCCTCCTCTTCCGCTTTCAGGTACTGGGTAAACCAGTCGGCCATCTCCCGCAGGTGCCCCGTCTGGGCGTAGACGTTGCCCTCCCGGGTGAGGCCGTGGTTTTCCCCGGGGAAGGCGGCAAAACGGACCGGTACATCCGACCGCCGGTCTTTCATCGCGATAAACATCTGCTCCCCCTGTTCAAAGCTGCACCGGTAGTCATTGGTGGCGTGGAGGATCAGCAGCGGGGTGGTGATAAAGTCGATTGTCTTAATGGTGGTGGAGCGGCCCCGCATCCGGCCCATCAGCGACTGATAGCAGCCTTTAAAGGGGTCTTCCAAGATGCTGCCCATATCGCCGGTGCCGTAGGAGGTGGCCCGGTTGCAGAGGTTGCGCTGGCTGACGGCGGCGGCAAACCGGTGGGTGTGGCCGATTACATAGTTGGTCATGTACCCGCCGTAGCTGCCTCCGGTGACCCCGAGGCGGTTTTCGTCGATAAAGCCCTTTTGGATGGCTGCATCCAGGAAGGTCATCAGGTCGTTGTAGGCAGTGCCGTCCCAGGCGCCTGCTTCGTACTCTTTGCCGTAGCTGACCGAACCCCGAGGGTCGCACCAGACCACTGCCATTCCCCGGGCTGACAGGTAATAAAGTTCGAACCACCAGTCAAAGGGGTAGAAACATTCCGGTCCGCCGTGGATATCCAGCACCGCCGGGTATTTTTCCCCTTCGGTGTATCCGGCGGGCTTGAGGACCCAGCCGTGAATCTGCACCTTGCCGTCCGCCGAAGGAACCTCCATCTCGGTGAGCTCAGGCATCTGAATCTCGTCCATCCAGCGGTTTAGGTGGGTCAGCTGGGTTTCCGCGCCGGTTTCCCGGTCGAGGAGAAAGAGGTCGGCGATGTGGGAAGGGGTACCTTTCACCAGCAATAGCTTCTGCCCAGCGGCAGCAAACCCCTGGATACAGATGCCCTTGGCCGTCAGAGCGGTAACCTTTCCGTCATCCGAAAGGCTGTACACCCCCAGAGAGCCTTTGTCGGCCGCCTGGAAAAGAACCTCCCCCTGGCCCCGCTGATTTAACTCCCCGGGGTAGCCATAGGCGGTGTGACCAATGCAGAGAGCGCCCGGGCCGTAGCAGTCCGCGTCTGCCGGGAGGCAGACTTCCGGTTCTCCGCCAGCGACGTTGGCCTTATAAAAGGTAGGACTGAATTCCTCACCGTTTATCAGATACGCGCCAAAGAGGAGGGCTTCGTTGTCCATCCAGACGGGGGGATTGTCGGTGAGGGCAGCGCTGCCGTCGGTTAAGGTTTTAAACGCCCCGTCCAGGGTATAAACGGTCAAATCTCCCCGTTTTTTCTTCCATCCGTCGTGGGGAAACCGCCAGCATGCGATTCTCTCTCCGTCGGGGGAGAAGGTGGGGAAGTGGTGCTGAGGTTCTTCCCAGGTGAGGAGGCGGACTTCCCCGGTGGAGAGGGTCAGGTACCCCAGCTGGCTGATACTGCCGTCGGGAATGCCGTAGGTCTCGTCAAACTTGTACATCACTTCGGTGATTTCAATGGGCTTTCTGGCCCGGGCCGCTTCCCACTTTTCCCGTTCTTTCCCGGTGAGAGAGGTAAAGGCAGAGTCTTTGCCCTCTTCCAGCCAGAAGGGGGCCTCAAAGGCAATTTTCTCTCCGTCTTCCGAGAGGGAGAACCAGCTGATCCCATGCCGCAGGGAGGTGAGCCGGGTTTCGGTTCCCTGGCGCAGCATCCAAAGCTGATAAACCCTGGGGGAGCTTTCCCGGTCGGACAGATAGTACAGGGTCTCTCCGTCCGGCGAAAACCGGGGGAGCATCCGGCCGCAGCTGTCCGAAAACAGCAGTCCGGCCTCCATCGAATCGAGATTCAGTTTCCAGATTTCCGGGGCCATTTTACCCGTATTGAGGTCCGCCTGCCAGCGGACAAAGGCGCCCTTTTTTCCGTCCCTCGAGAGGGCGGGGGAGGCGGGATATTCCACCGCCAAAAGGTCGTCCAGTTTAAGCCGCCGCTTTGTTTTGTCGTTCACTGCCGTCCATCCTTTCTATCACAGGATAAATGCCCGCATATCCGCTTCCAGCTGGGCTGCCGACTCTTCCCCGAGATAGGGCATATGTCCAGACCGGTATTCCTTGACGGTCACCCGGTTTAACGGAAGATTGGACTGGGCGAGGGTATAGCGGACGTTGCCCGCCACCGTCACCAGGTCGTAAAGGCCAGTGCCGAAGAAGAGCCGCATGTCGGGGTTGCGCCGCATGGCGTTTTCCAAGCTCCCCACCGGCGGACGGGAGGAAGCGTACTGCCAGGCGGAATTGACCGCGAAGTTGATGAGGTTATAGGGGCGCTGGGGGAGGGAAAAGAGGTCTTTAAGCCGCTCCATCCCGCCGCAGAAGGCGGGGCAGTACCGGCCCATCGCCGGGTCATCGGCCACCGGGTCGACCATACCCGGTAGCGGACGGCTGCCGGGAACCGCTGCTCCGTCCATCCGGTAGCGGCCGTCGTAGGCGCCGACCTCTTCTCCCGGGAGAACGGTTTTTCGATAGGCGTCCATCTTGTACCGCAGTCCGTTTTTCAGCAGCACTTCCGCCGGGATGCAGGTGAACCGGGAGACCGTTTCAGCCACTTCCCGCCGCTTTTCTTCCGGCAGGCTGCGCCCTTCAAACAGAGCCGTTAAGTACTGAGGGGCAAAAGCCCAGGCCTCTTCGGCCGCCGATTCCGGAGAGGAAAAACGCTCCGGATGGTGATGGGCGGTGGTGGCTGCTGCCGACAGGAGGTTGCGGACGCTCTCTTCACAAGCTGGCTGCTCCAGAATGTTGGAGGCAGTGGTGAAAGCGGTGCCCAGGAAGAGAATCCCGGTGAGGGAGATGGCGGTCAGTTTCTGAGCGACGGCGAAGGGGCCGCCGTAGAGAGCGTCGGCTAAAGCCGGAGCCCGGATGGTGCCGTAACTTTCCCCGGCAAAGTAGAGGGGGGCATTCAGCCGGTCATGCCGCACCAGCCACTCTTCTATAAACAGCGCGAAAGCCGCCGCGTCCCCGTCTACCGAGTAAAATTCTGGTTCCGCCTCCTTTTCCGGCGGGGCGGAATACCCGGTTCCGGGAGGGTCCATCAGCACCAGGTCGCAGAGGTCGAGGATGCAGTGGGGGTTGTCTTCCAGCTGGAAGGGGGGCACTGCCCGGGGGGCGATGGGGTCACCCAGCTGCACCCGCTTGGGCCCGAACAGCCCCAGATGCTGCCAGACGACCGACGAAC
>CALXHB010000084.1 GCA_944387995.1 uncultured Clostridia bacterium
TAAACTATCTGCGGGATTATATGGGTCAGCTTTCCCGGGAGGGGCGGATGGACCGGTCCTCTTTGCGGCTGCTTCATCAGGATTTTTTGCAGTTGGTCTATACCTACCTGCAAAAGCACGAGATCCAAGCCCATCGGCTGTACGACGATCCTGTTTCCCAGCAGTTACAGGAACTGGCCGATTCCTCCTCTTTTGATATGATTAAATGGGCGTCCTACGTGGCCGATACCGCCTTTAAATGTGTGCAGGAGGTCCGGCAGAGCGGAACAGTCGTCTCCCATGCGGTGGACTATATCCGCAAGCATTTTCAGGAGGATATCAGCCGGGATGATGTGGCAGCGGCGGTGTATGTCACTTCCAGTTACCTTTCCCGTATCTTCCGAACCGAAACCGGTATGAAGATCACCGATTATCTGACCCGTTGCCGGATTGAGGAGGCAAAAAAGCTACTTTCTACCACCGACCATTCGGTAAGTGATATTGCCGTCGAGAGCGGGTTTGAGAGTTTTTCCTATTTTTCCACTGTCTTTAAAAAGGTGGTAGGGGTAACACCGGTCCAATATCGAAAAGAGAGAAATTGATAGATGAGCTGTTGAAAAGACATTATTTTGAAAATGCCCGGCACAATTTTAAAAGCAGATTTCGATTATAAATGGTATGATTTTAATAGAAATATGGGCCCTGATTTTTTGGTCCGGTTTCGTAATATTGAGGGAGGTTTTGATTTATGGATTCTGAGAGCATTTTAGACCGGCAGTTTTTGATGACCGATACCGGACGGATTGACCGGGTGCGGGATCTGTACACCACCTTTAATTCGGAGGTAGATTTGGAAGCGCTGAAAACCGGCGGTTACCTGGAAGCGCTCAACCGGATGATGGAACCGGTTCTGATGAACTTGGACGACCACTCTCCCGAAGTCATCGCCTACTGGGCTAAACAGGGAATGGTCAAGGAATTCCACGGACGGAACCATCCAATGAGCTGGAGCGAGTACGAGATGAAAACCGGCTATCATTGGGACGAACCGGAGTCAGGTGCGCCGCAGAATTTTTCCAAAGGCTGGAACTCCTTTGTGCCGGTATCCGCCTTTGCGCCGGAAAATCAAGGCCGCCTCTATCCGGTGGTGGTCATGCTTCACGGAGGATTTAACCCCATCAGTATCATCGACGGCTGGGGGTTCCCCCAGGAAGCTGCCAAACGGGAATGGATTGTCATTGCTCCGGCGGTGGAACTGGATGATCTACTGGACGAGGTGCTGACAGAAGCGAAGACCCTCTATCCGATTGATGAAAGCCGGATTTACGTCGCCGGTTTTTCCTACGGCGGGTTTATGACCAATACCATCGCCTGCAAGCGCCCCGATGTCTATGCGGCGGCGGCCCCCTGCGGCGCGCCCCTTTCCAACGGCTGGGTGGGAGAAGCCATCGGCGGGGAACCCCAAACTCCCTTTGACGGCGTCTACCGCGGAAAGAGCTACATGCCGGTGATGAATGTCATTGGCAATCTGGACGGTCACCGCTTCCCCTATTACGATTACCATGGATTCCTGCATTTCAAAGAGGGGCCGGACGCCCTGATTGAAGGGTTGAACCATTGGGCGCGGGTTAACGGTGCAAAGGAAGTGTCTCTGGAGGATGTGATGGCGTTAAAGGGACGGGAGGACCTTTCGGTGGAGGAGAAAAACCTCGGACTACCCCTCGCCCCCGATTGCCGGGAAACGGTTGTGGCCGACGGCATTACCAACTACATTGCCAGCTTAAAGAGCGCCGACGGGGTGACGCGGGTGAAGGTAATGTGCGAGATGAACATGCCCCACTGGCCGACTCCGGAGATGGTCCGGCAGATTTTCGACTTCTTCTCCCATTTCAGCCGAAATCGTAAGACGGGGGAGAGCATTTACACCCCGTAAGTTTTTTATTCACAAATCTTTAAAAGATACAAAATCAAAAATCCACAGCATTTTTTTAAAAGCAATTCCGCCGTCATTCCGGTATAATAGAGGCATCAAAGGGCGATAAACCCATCGATGATTCCCGACAGAAAGGATAACGAGTATGAAAAAGAGAATTTTAGCCAGCATTCTTGCAGCAGCTATGATGGTATCCCTTGCCTCCTGCAGCAACGGATCCGATAACTCCGGCAGCACCGCCTCCACCGGAGATTCGGGCGAAGGCGCTTCAACTGGAGAAGTGACCACCGTCGATTACTACTATATCAACTTCGGTACCATCGCCGATACCGAACCGGTTGACGACGTTATCAACGAACACCTGGAAAGCATCGGCTCTGATGTCCGCATCAAACTGCATATGTACGATGCTTCTTCCTACAACACCCAGATGGATCTGATGCTGTCCTCCGGTGACCCTGTCGACCTGTACTGCCCGCTGACCAGTGTTTCCACCAACGCTGCTCAGGGTAAACTTTACGACATCACCGATTTGGTTGATGCCAACTGCCCCAACGCGCTGGAGATGACCTCCGACTGGCTGGACACCTGCAAGGTTGACGGCCGTCTGTATGCAATCCCGGTCTACAAGGGAGTTATGCTTCAGAACTACCTGATCGCCAGCAAGGAGATCGTAGATGAACTGGGCATCGACCTCGACCAGTACACCTCTCTGGAAAGCATCGAGCCGATGCTCCAGCAGGTAAAGGAAGCTTACCCCGATATGTACCCGGTGGTCCCGCTGAACGCCAACGCTTATAACTTCCTCGACTTCTATGTCGGCGCCACCAACGGCTATAAGATCGATATGCTCGGCGACCGCACCAGCACCTGCACCGGCTGCATCATCGGCGACGATATGACCGTTGTCAACCTGTACGCCACCGACGCTTTCCGGGAATGCTGTGAGCTGGCTTACGACTGGATGCAGAAAGGCTATCTGGTTCCCGACACCTCCACTTCTCCTGACTCCGCTTCCACTCTGATGGCGGCTGGAAGAGGCTTCTGCACCACCGGCGGTTACGGCAATGCTCCTGAAGCCCTGGAGAACAACTCTTCTATCAGCGGCAGCTCCACCCCCAGCTACTACCACGTGCTGGAACAGCCTTATATGACTACTTCCACCATCGGTGTTACCACCTGCGTCGGCATCACCAGTGAACATCCGGAAGCGGCTCTGCGGCTGCTGGATCTCTTCTACACCGACGAGTTTGTCATCAACTCGATCCTCTTCGGCGTGGAAGGCCGCGACTATGTCAAAGTCACCGACAACACCATCGACTTCCCCGAAGGGGTCGATTCCACCAACATCGCGTATGACTCCTACACCACCTGCGGCATCATCGGCAGCCAGTTCATCCAGTGGGGCCGTCAGACCAGTGAAGATCTGCTGATGGCAGACCGGGAATTCATGCAGACCAACATTGATAACGCTGTCAAATCTCCTGCTTTCGGCTTCAGCTTTGACGCTACCAACGTCCGCACCCAGGTTTCTTCGGTCAACAACGTCATCACCCAGTATTTTAACGCTCTGACCAACGGCGAACTGGACCCCAACACCTACATCGACGAATTTGTCTCCGCTCTGGAATCCGCCGGCATCAATGATGTCATCGCGGAAAAACAGTCTCAGCTGGACGCATGGGCTGCTTCTCAGGAATAATTAAGTGAAAAGAAGCCCGCCGCATATTCTGATCGGATGCGGCGGGCGTTTTCGTGGAAGGAGGAAACCGCGGATGGAACAGCATGGATTTTCAGAAGGGTACGCCTATGTAAAGGAAGGCATCCTCAAGGGAACGGTGGAGGATGGAGTTCATATCTTCCGTGGGGTGCCCTATGCCAAACCTCCGGTCGGGGAACTGAGATGGCGGGACCCTGAACCCCCTGCAAAATGGTTCGGCGTCCGGCCTGCCGACCGGTATTCTGCCGGCGCGCTGCAGTGGGACATCCTCGAAAGTCAGGACCCCTTCGCTTCCTATGAGCTGGGAGCTCCGATGCACAGTGAGGATTGCCTTTATATGAACATTTTCTCCCCCGCCCAGTCGACCGAAGAGAAACTTCCGATCTTTGTCTGGGTGCATGGGGGCGGGATGGTCGCCGGTTCCGGTATGGCTACCTTTTTTGAAGGGGAAAAGCTCGCCAAAGAGGGCATGATTGTAGCCGTTATCAACTATCGCCTGGGGCTGTTTGGTTTCTTCTGCCACCCTGAACTCTCGGCTGAATCGCCCCATCACTCCTGTGGCAACTACGGCATCCTGGATATCCGCCAGGCGGTCAAGTGGTTAAAGGAAAACGCCCGGGCCTTTGGCGGTGACCCCGATCGGATCACCGTCGGCGGTCAGTCGGGCGGCAGCCTTGGCACCACCACCCTCGCCCTTTCTCCCTTGATGGAAGGGCTCTGCCAGGGCTATATTATGGAAAGCGGCTGCCCGCTGTACGGATTTATGCAGGCGGCTGACGGTAAGGAAATGGAACGGAAAGGGGAAGAGATCGCCAAGAGCATCGGCGCTCCCCATATTTCCGACCTGCGGGCGATGGATGGCTGTGATCTGATTAAGATTTTCTATACCGAAAAGCACTACATCCCCAATTTCTCGGTGGATGGATACGTCCTACCGGACACCCCCTGGAATCTTTTACATCAGGGAAAGATCTGCCACGCCAATCTCCTGCTGGGGGTAACCAGCGAGGAATTTGGCTCCCTTGCCCCTTACAAATCCGGTTGTGTCACGGCGGAAGGGTTTGAAACCTACCTCAAAAAGGTGTTCACCCCTGAAGAAGCGGCTTATCTCGGCGCCTATTATCCTCATACCGAGGGAGATGACCCCGTTCGGGCTGCCCTGCGCATCCAGGGCGACATCCATGCGATGGGCCCGATGCTGATGGGCAAACTGGCAGCCGACGCCGGGCGCAATACCTATGTCTATTATAAGACCCGGCCCGATTCCGGTTCCCGCGGGGAACTGCTGGGGTCGACCCATTCCTCCGAGCTTCCCTTCCTCTTTGACCGCCCGCAGAAGTGCATCATCAACCCCTGCGGAATGGACGAGGGAGACATCCAGTTTGGGAAACAGCTGCGCAGCTACTGGGCAAACTTCATCCAGTCCGGTGACCCCAATGTGGGCAGCCCGGTACCGGTTGAATGGAAAGCATATAAAGAAATGTTTGACTACCTTGACCTTGGCCGGGAAATCCACCAGCCTTCGGAAGAGGAAAAGGAAATCTTCCGCTATCTCTGGGCGATTGTCCAAAAACATGGGGAATGTACCGTCCGGGAATTTCAGACAGCCGATATCAGCCCTGTAATCTCGTAAGAAAGAAGGACTTACCGTTATGGCCAAAGCGAAAACCGCCGGCCGGCTACAGCTCAAAAAGGATCTTCCGTTGATCTTTTTGTGCCTGCCGGGCGCCATTTATCTGATTATCAACAACTACATGCCGATGTTCGGCCTGTTCATCGCCTTTAAGAACATCAACTACGCCAAAGGCATCTTCGGCAGTGACTGGGCGGGGCTTCAGAACTTCAAGTTCCTCTTCGCCACCAACGATGCCTTCGTCATGATTCGCAACACCCTGCTTTATAACATCGCCTTTATCGTCATCGGCACCATTATGTCGGTCTTTGTGGCAATCCTCTTCAGCGAGATGGGCGCCAACATCTTCGCGAAAATCTATCAGGCCGGAATGGTTTTCCCCAACCTGGTTTCGATGGTTATCGTGGCGTACATTGCGTATGCGTTCTTAAACAGCTCCTCCGGCTTTATCAATATGACCATCTTAAAAGCTATGGGCATTGAACCGGTGTCCTGGTATTCTCAGCCCGGAGCCTGGCCGACGATTTTGATGGTGGTTTATATCTGGAAAAACGTCGGTTACAGCTCGATCATCTACATCTCCAACATCGCCGGTATCGACAAAGGCATCTACGAGGCCGCTAAGATCGACGGCGCCGGCAAATTCAGACAGATTGTCAACATCACCCTTCCGATGCTCAAACCCACCATTGTCATTATGACCCTGATGGCGGTTGGCCGCATCTTCAACTCCGACTTCGGCCTGTTCTATCAGGTCCCGATGAACTCCGGTACCCTTTACTCCACCACCCAGACGATTGATACCTACGTCTACCGGGCGTTGATGGAACGCAACGATATCGGTATGTCCGCTGCCGCCGGCTTCTTACAGTCGATTGTCGGCTTTATCCTGGTCGTGAGCGCCAACCTTCTGGTGCGTCATGTTGACCCTGATAACGCGCTCTTCTAAGCGAAAGGAGTCTTATCCATGCATGAAATCAAGACCCGCGGTGAGAAGGCGTTTCAGATTTTTGCGTTTATCTTCCTCACCCTTTTGACCATCTTTGCCCTGGCGCCCTTTGTGCTGATTATCTCCGCCTCCCTGACCGAGGAAAATACCCTGGCGGTCGGCGGTTACCAGTTCTGGCCCAAGGTCTTCAGCGGTGCTGCCTATCAGTACCTTTTCACCAAAGCTGGCACCATCTTAAACGCCTACGGCATTTCGATTATCGTCACGGTTGTCGGTACTGCCATCAGCCTGATCATCTCTCCGATGATCGCCTACCCGATGTCCCGTAAGGACTTCCGCTTCCGCAACTTCCTGGCCTTCTTCGTATTCTTTACGATGATCTTCTCGGGCGGTCTGGTGCCTTCCTACATGATGTGGACCCGTATCTTCCACATTAAGGACACCATCTTCTCGCTGATTATCCCCAACTACCTGATGGGTGCTTTCAACATCTTCCTGCTCCGCAACTATTTCACCAACTCGATTCCCGCTTCGCTGATTGAGTCGGCCCAGCTGGACGGCGCTAAGGAGCTGACCATCTTCTTTAAGATCATCCTCCCGCTGTCCACCCCCGTTCTGGCCACCGTCGGTCTGTTTGTCGGCCTGGCCTACTGGAACGACTGGACCAACGGCCTCTACTATATCACCGATACCAGCCTCTACTCCATTCAGAACCTGTTAAACCGGTTGATGCAGAACATTGAGTACCTGAAATCCGGCAGTGCTATCGCCAACATTGCAGGCAACGTCGATACCTCGTCGATGCCGTCCACCTCTATTCGTATGGCCATCGCCGTTGTCGCCGTCCTGCCGATCATCATCATTTTCCCCTTTATCCAGAAGTACTTCATTAAAGGCGTTGTCGTCGGAGCGGTCAAGGGTTAATCCCTTTTTCCACGCAACCATAATTTGTATTGAAAATACCTTCCGGGTTTGTCCCGGAAGGTATCGTTATACCGTCATTCCGTCACAGAAAAGAGGTTATTTTACATGGCTTTTAAAGAATTTCCCCGCTGCACCCCCGAAGAGGTGGGCATCTCCAGCGCTGCAATTGATCGCTTTTTGGACAAACTGGAGAGCGGATTTACGGAGATGCATGGTCTGATGATTATGCGTCGGGGCAAAGTTTGCGCCGAAGGTTGGTGGGCGCCTTACGCTCCCGGACTGCGGCACGGCCTCCAGTCCCATACCAAGACCTACGCTGCCACGGCGGTGGGTATCGCGGTGACCGAGGGCAAGGTGAGCTTGGACGACCGGATTATCGACATTTTCCCCGAATATGCCCCCGAAAACCCCAGCGAGAACCTGAAAAAGCTGACCGTCCACAATGTCCTCTCGATGGGCTGCGGGATGGAGGAGATGCCCCGTCCTTCCGATCACTGGATTCGAAACTTCCTGGCGATTCCGGTGGTCCATGAGCCCGGCACCGCTTACATGTACAACAGCACCGGTTCCACCCTGCTGGCCGCTATCGTCAAAAAGACCACCGGCGAGGATATGATGGACTACCTAAAGCCCCGTCTCTTTGATAAAATCGGGATTGACGCCGATAACCTTCGGATGAGCCGGATGCCCGACGGTACGCCGGTGGGCGGCGGCGGGATGCTGGCCACCACCGAGGATAACCTCCGGCTGATGAAACTCTACCTGGACGGAGGCGTTTGGGAAGGGGAGCGGATTCTCTCCGCCGAGTATGTGAAACGGGCCACCACCAACCAGAATGACTCGGCCACCGAAGCCATCAACAACCCGCCGGCGCTGGATAACTTTGTCGGCTACGGGTACCAGATCTGGATGTGCCGCCCCCAGGGCGTCTACCGGGCTGACGGTGCCATGGGCCAGTTCACGATTGTCGACCCCTCCCGTGACCTGATTATCGCCATCAATGAAACCGCCACCGGCGCCCACTGGGCACAGCAAACCCTCAATGTCTGCTGGGAGTTCCTGGATGAGATCGACGCGGAAACCGCTATGATGCCGGAAAACAAGGAGCTTTCCGATCAGCTGGCCCTGCGGATGCGGATGCTGGCGATTCCCGCCACCCCCTACGCGCCCTACGGCAGCTTCCCGGAAGGCAGCTATGCGGTTACTTCCGGCGAGGTCCACATCGAAAACCAGATGTTTGGGTTTATGTCCGGGGAACCGGCCGGCAAAGGTCTGACCCATTTCTCCTTTACCCCTGCTGAAAACGGCTGTGTCCTGCTGACCGGCGTTATCAACGATAAGAACTATTCGCTGAGCGTGGCCATTGACGGCCGCCGTTCGCTGAACATCCTGCCGGTGAGCGTCATCTCTCAGGTTTACCTTTCCGGCTACTGGAAGGATGAAAAGACCTTCGTGGTGTATGCCCGCTGGGTGGAAACCTGCTTTGAGAAGGAGATCACCTTCCAGTTTGACGGGGACAGCTGCACCATTTTCGAAAAGGAAGTCGTCGGCGGATTTATGAACCGGGAAGTGGCTCCTGCTATTGCCCAGAAACAGTGAGGTGAATGTGATGAAGGTAAAAGAGGTTATCGGAGCGCTGGAAAAGGCAATTCCCCTTCCTTTCCCCCAGACCTGCGACCTGTATCACATCGGGGACCCGGAAGCGGAGGTCAAAAAAATCGCCACCGTCTTCATGGCCGATGTGGAGGTTATCCGCAAGGCCGCTGCCGAAGGGGTCAACCTGATTATCACCCACGAGCCCACCTGGCACAACGGCCTTTCGTTGCCGCTGTGGGGAGAGGATAAGGGCTGGAAGGTCGCTGGGCCGGAATATGATTGGCTGCGGGAGGACCCGGTGGTCCTGGAGAAGAAAAAGCTCATCGAGGAAAACGGCATCACCATCTACCGTTCCCACGACCGGATGCATTTCCACAAACCCGACCTGATCTATTACGGCTGGATTAAAGAGATGGGCTGGGAGAAATACCTCCGCAAGGATGAAACCATGTGGCACTATGATATCCCCGCCACCACCCTGGGCGAACTGGCCGGGTTCTTCAAAGAAAAGCTCCATATGGACTCCGTCCAGGTGATCGGCAATCCTTCCCAGAAGGCGGAACACCTGTCGGTTTTAGTCGGCGGCGGTTCGCTGGGCCTCGGGGACGAGATGATGCCGATGCGGGATATGTGCTCCAGCGACATCGACACGATGGTCTGCGGTGAAACCACCGAATGGACTTCCATCTCCTACGTCCGGGACGCCGCGATGCTGGGCATGGACAAGGGTATGATTATCCTCGGCCACAACCGGACGGAAGAAGAGGGCATGAAGCACTTTGGCGACTTCCTCCAGCCGCTGGTGGGGGATATTCCGATTATCTTCATCCCCTCCGGTGAACCGGTGGACTATCAATAATCAAAAAATCGGGCGGCGTTGGATCTGATGCCGCCCATTTTGCTAAGAGGTGAACCAAATGGCAGATATTTTGACGATGGGGGAACTGCTCGTTGATTTTTCCCCGGTACATGTGGAAGGTTACTCCCTGCTGTACAGCCCCAATCCCGGCGGTGCTCCGGCAAACGTGGCGGTGCAGCTTTCCCGCCTGGGGGTAAGCGCAGGATTTGTCGGCAAAGTCGGCGATGATGGGTTTGGAAAGATGCTAAAAAAATGCCTGGTGGACAACGGGGTTGAAGTCAAGGGTCTGGTAGAGGACCGGCGGTTTTCGACGACGCTGGCCTTTGTCCAGCTGGACGAGAAGGGGGACCGGAGCTTTACCTTCTGCCGCAAACCCGGAGCGGACACCCAGTTGACCCTGGACGAGGTGCAGCCTGGGGTGGTGGAGGATTGCAGTATCCTCCATTTCGGTTCCCTGTCGCTGACCACCGACCCCGGCCGCACGACGGCGCTGACCCTGGTGCAGACAGCCCGGGAGATGGGGAAGCTGATCTCCTACGACCCCAACTGGCGGCCGCCGCTGTGGGATTCCGCGGAGGAAGGCATCCGCTGGATGCGGGAAGGACTTCGGCTCTGCGACCTCTGTAAAGTTTCGGAGGAAGAGCTGGCGATGCTGACCGGCAAAGAGGGGCTGGAAGAGGGCCTGCGGACTTTGCTCTATATGGGGCCCGCCGCAGCGGTTGTGACCCTCGGGCCGAAGGGCTGCGCCTTTATGCTGGGGGATTCTCTGGTGCAGGTGCCCACCTTCGACACCAAGGTGGTGGACACCACCGGTTCCGGTGACAGCTTCTGGGGAGCGTTCCTCTATGGGCTGTATACCCACGGCTGCCGCAGCCGGGAGGCTCTGCTGGCGGTCAAGGCGGAAGATATGATGGAGTACTGCCGGTTTGCCAATGGAGCCGGTTCCTTCTGTGCCTCCCGTCCGGGCGGCATCCCGGCGCTGGGCAATCGGGAGGAGATTACGGACTGCATGGCCCGCTATCCGGTGTTGGAAACGGTATAAGAAAAAAGAGTCTGGTGAAGAGCCAGGCTCTTTTTTTCTGCCGAAATATAAAAAAAGTCGGGAAATCCCCTTGACAAATGCATCGAACTTCGATATAATGTATGTATCGAAGTTCGATGCATTGAACCGCAATAGATAGTAGGGATAGAATCGAAATGGAAGAAATGATACGGCGGATTTTTGTTCCAATGACCGAAGCCGGGTTTTATATCCTGTTTTGCCTGCAAACGCCCCAGCATGGCTACGGGATTGGCCAGCAGGTGGCGATGATGACCGGAAACACCGTGACCATCAGTCCGGGGACGATGTACGGAACCCTGTCCAAGATGGAAAAGGACGGCCTCATCGCTTT
>CALXHB010000085.1 GCA_944387995.1 uncultured Clostridia bacterium
GCGGAACTCGAGCGCCGTCACCTACCTCTGCAAGCAGCTGGAGGTGGAGGAAGACCCCGCCGTCATAGCTGAAATCAAACAGGCAATCGCCAAATACCGGGGATAAAAATCCCCATTTTCCGGCAAATTATCGGAGAAATTCTCTTGACAGCGGGGGCACTTTCGTCTATAATAGTGATGTATCAACATAGAGAAAATGCTGGGACAGGGACGGGCCCCGTAGACGTTTAAGAGAGCTGCCGGACGGTGTGAGGCAGTACCAAAGCGAGATAACCCGATCACCCTCGAGCAGGCCGCCGAAATTGCCAGTAGGCCGGTCCGGACTCCCCCGTTACCGGGACGCGCATTGTTGGATGCGGAAAGTGGCCGCCTGGGGCGGCAATAAGAGTGGTACCGTGGAAGCGTAAGGCTTTCATCTCTTTATCGGAGATGGAAGCCTTTTTATTTTACGCATACGGTTATCGTTTGAAAGGATGGAAAATTGATGCTTCTTACCGGTTCTGAAATCATCTTGCAGTGCCTTTTGGAACAGAAGGTGGACACCATCTTCGGTTATCCCGGAGGGGCTGTCCTGAATATTTACGACGCGCTTTACAACTGCCCGCAGCTGCGGCACGTGCTGGTGGCCCATGAACAGGGCGCTGCCCACGCCGCCGACGGCTATGCCCGCAGCACCGGCCGGGTGGGTGTATGCCTTGCTACCTCCGGCCCCGGCGCCACCAACCTCGTCACCGGGCTTGCCACCGCCTATATGGACTCCTCGCCGGTTATCGCCATCACCGGCAACGTCACCTCGGCTCAGCTGGGGTTGGACTCCTTCCAGGAGGTGGACATCACCGGCGTGACGATGCCGGTCACCAAACATAACTTCCTCGTCCGCCGTGTGGAGGACCTGGCCGATACCATCCGCACCGCCTTCCAGATCGCCACCACCGGCCGCAAGGGCCCGGTGCTGATTGACGTGCCGAAGGACATCACCGCCCTGAAATGCGAGTATACCCCCAAACAGCCGGAACCGCCGGTGGAACCGCCGATGCCCGACCACGGTTGGTACTTAAAGGCTGTCGAGCTGATTAAAGAGGCCAAACGCCCCTTCATCTACGCCGGCGGCGGGGTTATCAGCGCCGAGGCGGCGGAGGAGCTGGCCGCTTTCGCCGAAAAGGTCGACGCGCCGGTCTCCTGCTCGTTGATGTGCCAGGGCGGGTTTGACCAGGCTTCCCCCCGGTATATCGGGATGCTGGGGATGCACGGCACCAAAACCGCGTCCAACTGCATCCGGGACTGCGACCTGCTGATTGCGGTGGGCACCCGCTTCTCCGACCGGGTCACCTGCGACACCAAGACCTTCGGCCGCAATTGCAGCATCCTGCAGATCGACATCGACCCCGCCGAGTTTAACAAAAACGTCCGGGTTGACATCCGTCTCAAAGGCAACGCCAAATCCATCCTCGCGGCCCTCAACAAGTCGATTCCCCAGCTCCACCATGCCGAGTGGATGGGGCAGGTGGGCGCCTGGCAGACCGAGTACCCCCTGACCCAGGTAGCTTCTGACCCCCATGCCGTCACCCCCAAGGCGGTGATGGAGGCCCTTCACGAGATCGGCGGGGACGATATGATCGTCACCACCGAGGTGGGCCAGAACCAGATGTGGGCCGCTGAATACTTCACCTTCCGCCGTCCCCGGGAGTTTGTCACCTCCGGCGGTTTGGGCACCATGGGCTTCGGCCTCGGGGCCGCCATCGGCGCCCAGCTGGGCAACCCTGACCGGCTGGTGGTCAACGTCGCGGGGGACGGGTCGTTCTATATGAATATGAACGAGCTGTCCACCGCCGCAAAGTACAACATTCCGGTCATCGAGCTGATTATCAACAACGGCGTTCTCGGCATGGTCCGCCAGTGGCAGAATCTCTTTTACGGCAAGCGTTACTCCCAGACTACGCTGGAGAAAAAGACCGATTTTGAGACGCTCGCCCGCGGTTTCGGCATCCGGGCTATGACCATCCGGACGGCGGAGGATATCCGCCCGGTTTTACAGGCCGCCATCGACTGCAAGGAACCGGTTTTAATCAACTGTCTGATTGACAAGGACTTGAACGTCCTGCCGATGGTTCCCGGCGGCAGCTCGGTTGAAGAGCCGCTCTTGGAAATGTGAAAGGATGGGTCCCATGGAAAAAGATATTCTCGTTAAAGTTACCGCACGCAACAACCCCGGTCTGTTACAGCGCATCTGTGCCCTGTTCAGCCGCCGGTTTTTCAATATCGTTTCGATTGTCGCCGCCCAGAGCCAGGACCCCACCGTCTCCCATATCTTCATCGTCGTCAGAGGGGATGAGCGGGTCTCCCGGCAGGTGGAAAAACAGCTGGACAAGCTTTACGACGTCCTGGAGGTCGCCATCCTCGACCCCTCCCGGGCTGTTAAGCGGGAGCATTTGATGGCTAAGGTCGGCCGCACCGAAGAGTCCGGCACCAAGCTGATCGAAATCGCCAACGCTTTCCACGCAGACGTCCTCCACGTCGGCCCCGAAACGATGATTCTCGAGCTTTCCGGCGACTCCCGCACCCTCGATTCCTTCGCCGAAATGCTCGCTCCCTTCGGCATCCAAGAAATGCTCCGCACCGGCGCAATGGCCATGACGATTTAATTTTTCTTCGGCCTTTAAAAAGGCCTGGCGAAATTTTTCTTGTCCGACGCGGCCGTAGTTCCCGCGGGGCAAGGGTTAGGACTGCTCGACAATGCTCGCAGGCATGCGGCTGAAAGCCGCGATGCCAGAAAAACCGCTTGCCGGCCGGACGGCCTGGCCGGCATTTCAAGCTAAAGCTTGAAACCACGCTTTTTCGGAGGTTGTACCTTTTCTCAAATTTGGTAGGGAATCGGTTTGCAGTCTTCGGTAGAGACTTGGCCGCGGGGAACGTTGGGCAAATAAGCTGGCAGGCTTCGATATAAAATCTTTTCCGAAGCGTTTCGGTTTATTAGCCGAATGTTTCGAGTGTCCAGGTCTGTACCGAAGACCGTGAGCTTGTCGAACGGTCCGCCGGCGTTGGAGCAGGGAATCCATGCCGCGTCGAATAGAAGTTTAGGGTCCAGCCCTTTTTAAAGGGCTGGCAGGTTCCAAGGGCAGCGCCCTTGGCGGAGTCCAGAGGCAGGGCCTCTGGGAAAATCTTTTGGTATGTTAGGTTATCAAAGAGGATTTTGCGCTTTTTTTGTATATAATTAAGATAGACGGTCAAAAGGGAAGGAGGGGGAACAGTTGGCCATTCCACAGAGTTTTCTGGACGAGCTGAAGATGAGCTGCGATATTGGGCAGATTGTTTCCTCCTATGTCCAGCTGCGCCGTTCCGGACGGACCAGCAAGGGACTTTGCCCCTTCCATTCGGAAAAGACGCCGTCCTTTTTCGTTTACCACGAAAGCCAGTCCTTTTACTGCTTCGGCTGCGGGGCAGGGGGGGACGTCATCAGCTTTATCATGCGGATTGAGAACCTCGGGTATATCGAGGCGCTGAAATTCCTGGCCGAGCGGGTGGGGATTCCCTTCCCGGAAGAGGAGCGGGAAGACCCGGCCCTGCGCATCAAGCCGATGATCTACGAAATCAACCGGGCCGCTGCCCACTATTTCCACAACATCCTCAAATCCCCAGCCGGGGAACCGGGACGGCGGTATCTGATGGGGGAGCGGCAGCTTTCCTCCGCCACCGTCACCAAATACGGCTTGGGGTTTGCCCCCCAGGGGTGGGACAACCTCCGCTCCTACCTCCGGGGGAAGGGATACACCGACGAACAGATGCTGCTGGCCTCGGTGGTCACCCGGGGCCGGGACGGGAAATCCTGTTACGACACCTTCCGCAACCGGGTGATCTTCCCGATCATCGACCTGCGGAAAAACGTCATCGGCTTCGGCGGCCGGGTGATGGACGACTCCAAACCCAAATACTTAAACTCCCCCGATACCCCCGTCTTTAAAAAGAGCCGCAACCTCTTTTCCCTCAACTTTGCCAAAAACAAGGCTGAGGGTACCCTCATCCTGGCGGAAGGGTATATGGACGTCATCGCGATGAACCAGGCGGGGTTTGAAAACGCCGTCGCCACCCTGGGCACTGCCCTTACCCCCGAACAGGCGAGGCTGATGTCCACCTACTGCAAAGAGGTCGTCATCGCCTACGACTCTGACGGCCCCGGACGCACCGCTACCAACCGGGCGGTGGGGCTTTTGGATGAGGCCGGGGTCAAAACCCGGGTGTTGGATATGAAGGGGGCCAAGGACCCCGACGAGTTCATCAAGAAATACGGCCGGGAACGGTTTAAGCTGCTGATCGACGGGGCTAGGGGCGCCACCGAGTACGGGCTTAAGACCATCCGGGAAAAGTACGACCTCGGGGACGCCGCCGGAAAGGCCGCTTACCTCCAGGAGGCCGCCGGATACCTGGCCGGGGTGCCCAGCGCCATCGAGCGGGAGATCTATGCCGGGAGGCTGGCCAGCGAAACCGGCGTCCTGCCGGAGGTCATCCGGGAAAGCATCGGCCGGGCTGCCAGACGGGCCGCCAGGCGCCAGGAGAGAAAAACCTCCGCCGACCTGGAAGCCGGCCGGCTGGGGGCAATGCAGGGGAATATGCGGCCGGGAGAGTCCGCCGGGGACGGGATTCTGGGCTGCCTCTACCATCACCCCGACTGGCGGGGACAGATTGCCGCCGAGGTTGACCCGGCGCTCTTCCCCTCCCCCGACCAGCAGGCGATCTACGCCGCCCTGCTGGAAAAACAGAAAACCGGGGAATGTACCCTGACCGAGCTGGCGGGGACTTTGTCGTCCGAACAGCTGGGCCGCCTTTCCGGCATCCTCGCCCGGGTGTCGGAGGGGTATTTCAGCATCAGCCCCGAAGCACTGCCGGACTACATCCGGAAGATGAAAACCGAGGCCCAAAAGAAGGAAATTGCATCCGCCCAAAACCTCGACGCCGATCAATATAAGGCGCTCGCGGAGAAAATTAAGCGGGATAAACAGGCTAAAACGCCGCCTAAGCGTTGACATACCGATAAGGAGAGAGATAAGATGGCTGAAAAAAAATCTGCTGTAACCGAACTGATGGAAGAGGGCAAGCGGAAGGGTAAACTGACCGCTAAAGAGATTACCGACGCCCTGGAAGAGATGGACTTTGATGCGGAACAGTTGGATAAGTTCTACGACTCCCTCGAAAGCAGCAACATCGAAATCCTGGACGACCTAAGCGTCGACAACGACATCGACCTCGGGTTCGACGACGCTTCTACCATTGAAGATGACACCGCCAGCTACACCAGCGACGGCATCAACATCGACGACCCCGTCAAGGTCTATTTAAAGGAAATCGGCCGGGTGCCGCTGCTTTCCGCCGATGAGGAAAACGAGCTGGCGGAAAAGATGGCCAGCGACGATCCTAAGGTCGCGGCTGACGCCCGCAAGCGGCTTAGCGAAGCCAACCTGCGGCTGGTCGTCTCGATTGCGAAACGGTATGTGGGCCGCGGGATGCAGTTTCTCGACCTGATTCAGGAGGGGAACCTCGGCCTGATTAAGGCGGTGGAAAAGTTCGATCACACCAAGGGCTTCAAGTTCTCGACCTACGCCACCTGGTGGATTCGCCAGGCCATCACCCGCGCCATCGCCGACCAGGCCCGCACCATCCGGATTCCGGTGCATATGGTGGAAACCATCAACCGGGTTAAGAAGGTCTCCAGCCAGCTGCTCCACACCAACGGCCATGAACCCAGCGCCGAGGAAATCGCCGACGAGCTGGATATGCCGGTGGATAAGGTCCGGGAAATCCTGCGGGTGAGCCAGGAGCCTGTCTCCCTCGAAACCCCGATTGGCGAGGAAGAGGACAGCCATCTGGGCGACTTTATCCCCGATGACGACGCCCCCTCCCCGGTTGACGCCGCTTCCCACACCCTCCTCCGGGAACAGCTAAACAACGTCCTCAAAACCCTTACCCCCCGGGAAGCGAAGGTTTTAAGCCTCCGTTTCGGCCTAGAGGACGGCAAGAGCCGCACCCTCGAAGAGGTAGGTAAGGAGTTTAACGTCACCCGCGAACGCATCCGCCAGATTGAGGCCAAAGCCCTCCGCAAGCTCCGCCACCCCAGCAGAAGCAAAAAACTCAAGGACTTTTTGGACTAACCACCATGGACTCTGTCCCTGGACCCTGCCAGGCTCCCCGCCTGGACTGGCCAAAGGCTCCGCCTCTGGACTTCGCCAGCCCTTTAAAAAGGGCTGGACCCTAAATTTTCCCATCCGACGCGGCCGCAGCTCCCGCGGGGTAAAGGTCAGGACTGCTCGTCAAGCTCGCAGTCTTCGACAAAGACTTGGCCGCGGATACATTGGGCAAATAAGCTGGCAGGCTTCGAGATAAAATCTTTTTTCCGCAGCGTTTCGGTTTATCCGCCGAATGTTTCGAGTGTCCAGGTCTGTACCGAAGACCGTGAGCTTGTCGAACGGTCCGCCGGCGTTGGGGCAGGGAATCCATGCCGCGTCGAATAGAAGTTTAGGGTCAACCCCTTTTTAAAGGGGTTGCGGGTTCCAAGGGCAGAGCCCTTGGCCAGTCCAGGCGGGTGCCTGGTCGCTGCCATCAGGGCAGCGAAACCAATATCCAATGCCAAAAAACAAAAGGCGGGTTTGATTCCCGCCTTTTTGCTGCGTAAATTGCAAACTGGATGTAAATTTCCTGCAAAGCCCTTTTCCTGGGGGCGGGAATGTGCTATACTATTCCGTTGGAAGAAGATGTCGAAAGGTGGAGAATCAATGAAACTGAACACCCTGGGGATTGCCCACCAGTTTTTGGAAGCCCACGTGCCGGAAGGCGGACTCTGCATCGACGGGACGATGGGCCGGGGCAAGGACACCGCTTTCCTCTGTCAGCTCGTGGGGGAGCGGGGCAAGGTTATCGCCTTCGACATCCAGCCGGAAGCCCTCCAGTCCACCGACACCCTGCTGCGGGAAAAGGGGCTGCGGGAGCGGGCGGAACTGCGGCTCCAGAGCCACGCCGAGATGGATACCTGCGCCGAGGCCGGGACGGTGGACGCGGTGGTCTTCAACTTCGGCTACCTGCCGGGGGGCGACCACAAGATCTTCACCCACCCCGACACCAGCATCCAGGCGATTGAAAAGGCGCTTCAGCTCCTCAAAGAGGGCGGCTGCGTCGTGGCCTGCATCTACCAGGGGGGCGACACCGGGTACGAGGAACGGGACGCGCTGATGGAGTATCTGAAGGGCATCGACTCCAAGCGCTACACCGTCATTGTGGCGGATTTCCGCAACCGGCCGGGGGACCCGCCCATCGCGGCGTTTATCCTCAAGGCAATCTGAAAGGGGGAGGCCGGTGAAACGCTTTTGGCAGAATCTCAGCCCCCAGGCCCGCAGACGGCTGCGGGGGGTGCTGGTGGCAGTGGTCTGCGCCGCTGTGCTGATTCTGGCGCTTCTGCTGCTGCGGGGAGCCGAGGCACTCCAGGACATCTTCCGGGCGGGGCTGACCGACCTCTATTATAACTGATCCCGGTTTCGTGTTCATTTTCTCAGAAGGGAGACGGCAATTTAACATGGCTGCGACGATTGTACTGGTGGTAATTCTCCTGCTCGTTCTGCTGTTTTTCTACCTGGTGGCGCCGGGAAAGCGGCGGGACACCGGCCGGTTTGAACGGAAAGCGTTCGCCCACCGCGGACTCTTTGACAACAAGGGCGGCATCCCGGAAAACTCCCTAGCGGCCTTTCGGCGGGCTAGGGCCCACGGGTACGGGGTCGAGCTGGACGTGCAGCTGTCGAAGGACGGTGAGGTGGTCGTCTTCCACGACGACACGCTCAACCGGGTCTGCGGGGTGGAGGGCCACCTCTACGAGAAGGACTACCGGGAGCTGCGGCAGATTCCGCTGCTGGGCACCGACGAGCGGATTCCCCTCTTTTCGGAGGTGCTGGCGGCCCTGGACGGAATGCCGGTGATCTGCGAGATCAAGGTCCCCGAGGGCCAGGACGCCGCCGAAATCTGCGCCAAAGCCGCGCCCTTCATCGACGGGTACAAAGGGGATATCTGCATCGAGTCCTTTAACCCGAAGGCGGTCCAGTGGTTTAAGAAAAACCGCCCCCAGATGGTGCGGGGCCAGCTGACGATGAACTTTATGAAGGAGCCCTGCGGGCTGGGGCTTCTGGCCCGGATTGGGATGAGTAACCTCTTGGTCAACGTCCTCGGACGGCCGGACTTCATCGCCTATGGTGACTACACGGGAGATACACTGGGGTTTGCGGCCTGCCGCCTCTTCCACCCGATGCTGGCGGCCTGGACCATCACCTCCCAGGAACAGCAGGACAAGCTCAAAAACCGCTACCACACGGTGATTTTTGAACAGTATCTCGCCCAGTAACGGAGGAACTATGTACATCCTTATCATTGACGGGCAGGGGGGCCGGATCGGCCGCGCCCTGGCTGAGGCGGTCTTAAAAGAACTGCCCGAGGCGGAGCTGGCGGCCATCGGTACCAACGCCATCGCCACCTCCAATATGCTCAAAAGCGGGGTCAAGGAGGCGGCCACCGGCGAGTATCCGGTGGTGGTCTGCGCCCCGAAGGCCGACTTCATCCTCGGGCCGGTGGGGATTGCGGTGGCCGGTTCGCTGATGGGGGAGGTTACCCCCCAGATGGCCGGGGCGGTGGGCTTAAGCCCCGCCAAGAAAATCCTCATCCCGATGAACCGCTGCGAAACCCTCATCGCCGGGGTCACCGACGCCCCCGTCTCGGAACTGGTCCGGACGGCGGTGGAGATGGTCAAACGGGCGGTAAACGCTAAAAAGGACAGTTGACGGAAGGCCCATTTTGTGGGTTCTGCCAAAACTCACCGTTTCGTTCGGAATTTCTGGAAAACCCCTTGCAAACCGGGGAAAGTTATGGTATGATATAAAGGCTGTCATAGTCTGTCGGACGTGTCTTCTGGCGGCAATGCCGCTGCTGACAGGTGTATGATGCCTATTCATTTGGCCTGCCGGAAAACAGGCCGTCTGTGAGGAGGTGCAAATATGCCGAATATCAAATCTGCCAAGAAGCGTGTTAAGATCACCGCGACCAAGACGCTGCAGAACCGCATGATTAAGGGTAACTTAAAGGCTGCCCTGAAAGCCGTTGACGCAGCTGTTGCAAACGGCACTGCCGACGAGGCGGTCCTGAAAGCCGCCTATAAGACGATCGACCAGTCTGCTGCCAAGGGGATCATCCACAAGAACAAAGCTGCCCGGAAAAAAGCCCAGGTTGCTGCGAAGGTTGCCGCCAAGGCGTAAGCGGACATTAGGCTGCGCGGTATAAACCAAAAAATGTAAGACCGTCACTCCTCCAACCTCTGGGAGCGGCGGTTTTTTGTTTATGGGAGTGACTG
>CALXHB010000086.1 GCA_944387995.1 uncultured Clostridia bacterium
GATGACATCGCCAACCTGGACACGGTACTGTTTCCCGCCAGTTTCCATAACTGCGTACATGAATAAGGCACCTGCCTTTGCATTAAACTCGCCATTCCCAAGGCGCGAAGTACATCTTCGACTTAGTTGCCCGGAACAAGCGGCAGAAATATTATAACATTTCCCGCCCAGCTTGTCAAAGGTTTTTTCCGCTTTTAGCAGATTCTCCCATTTGCACAGCCCAGGCGGGAAATTTCGCGAAAGTTTGTGGATTATGTTTCTCCCAGATACTCCGCAAGGACCTCAGCCGCCGCCCGCACAATCTTGGCGCAGGGACGGGACTGATAA
Organism: uncultured Clostridia bacterium; assembly: GCA_944387995.1. Lineage (GTDB taxonomy): Bacteria > Bacillota > Clostridia > Oscillospirales > Ruminococcaceae > Faecivivens. The sequence continues at coordinate 328 of CALXHB010000086.1, forward strand.
TATCCCGGCGTTCTGGCTTCCGGCACCGGCGGCGACGGCACCCGGGGTTTACCCAGAATATCGGCGCAGATAAAGCTGCCTTTTCCGTTTCGCTCGGCAAAGGCCTTAATCAGCGACTGTCCGTGGGTATAAAGGGCGGTTTTTCCAGCGTCATCCGCCGGATCATCATACCCTTCCAAGGCGCCCAGCACAAACATCATGCCCGACGCGGCACCGCAGATTTCCCGCATTCGACTGACCCCGCCCCCAAAGGCAGACATCAACCGAGCTGCGGTCTTTTCGTCCATCGGCAGTTTATCGGCGAAGGCGAGGACTACACTCTGGGGGCAGTTATGACCCGCCAGGAAGAGCGCCTCCGCTTTTTCTCCTCTGGTCATCGACTTATTCCTTTAAGAGGCTTTCGACCTTCTCGGCCGCGCCGTCCAGCCAGTCCCCTTCAAACAACTCGATTGCGCCTTTATCGGCAGCAGCCGCAATGGCGGGGGTGAAGGGCAGATGAGCCAGTACCGGCAGGTTAAACCGGGCGGCGATCTCCTCGATATGGCTCTTGCCGAAGATCTCGATCTTACGGCCGCAGTCGGGGCAGACCACATAGCTCATGTTTTCGATAAGGCCAAGAATCGGGACATTCATGCTCTCTGCCATCCGGACCGCTTTTTCGACGATCATCGAAACCAGCTCCTGGGGAGAAGCGACCACAATGATGCCGTCCAGCGGAATGGACTGGAAGACGGTCAGCGGAACGTCGCCGGTTCCGGGAGGCATATCTACAAACATAAAGTCGACATCGTCCCAGATGACATCGGTCCAGAACTGCTTAACCGTTCCGGCGATGATCGGACCTCTCCAGACGACAGGGGTAGTCTCATCATCCAGCAGAAGGTTTAAAGACATGACCTGAATACCCGTCTTGGTGGGTACCGGCAAGATACCGAAATCGTTTGCAGTTGCCCGTTCGTGAAGGCCGAAGACCTTCGGGATGGACGGGCCGGTGATATCGGCGTCCAGAACGCCGACGCCGTAATCTTTACGACGCATCAAAGTGGCCAGCATCGAGGTGACCATGGACTTGCCGACGCCGCCTTTGCCGCTGACGACGCCAATTACCTTTTTAATCGACGACATCGCGTTGGGCTTTTCGATAAAGCTCTCCGGCGACTGACGGGAGGGACAATCCTGACCGCAGGAACCGCAGTCGTGGTTGCATTCGCTCATAGTGAACTTCCTTTCTGATTTGGGGCGTTTTCACGCCTCTATATATTCCAAAGGGATTTAGGCTTTCAGCCATCCAGCGAGAAAGCGTAAACCGTTTTTTGGCGATAGGTTTCTCCCTTTTTTAACACCGGGGAGATAAACGACGGACAAGAGGTGCCGTTCGGGAAATGTTGGGTTTCCAGACAGAAACCACTGCGTTTCCCGTAAACATGCCCATTCTTGCCGGTCTGGGGAGTAGTGATGGAGTTGCCGGTATAAAGCTGCACCCCTGGCTGGGTGGTGAGGACCTTCATCCGAACCCCAGTCTGAGGAGAGGAGGCTTCGGCAATCTCTTTTAAAGAACTAGAGGGGTCCAACACAAAGTTATGGTCATATCCTCCGCCAAAGTGAAGCTGTTCATCATCGGCTCCAATATCCTGCCCAATGGCTTTGGGCAAACGGAAGTCAAAGGGCGTTCCATCTACCGGAATCACCTTTTCGACGGTCAGTCCATTTGGGTCGATGGCGGTAAAGGCGTCGGCGTGAAGGGTTAAAAGATGGTCTTCAATGGTGCCACTTCCCTCGCCCGACAGGTTAAAATAAGAGTGGTTGGTCAGATTGATGATCGTGTCGGCATCGCAACGAGCCTCGTACTGAATCGAAAGGGCGCTCCCCTCCAACCGGTAGATAACCGTCACATCCAGATTTCCAGGATACCCCTCCTCCCCATCGGGAGAGTGAAGGGTAAGCCGAAGGGCATGTTCTCCCTCTGGAACCACCGTCCAGGTCTTCCAGTTGAAGCCATCCTTACCGCCGTGGAGATGGTTCGGACCGTCATTGGCATAAAGGGGATACTCCCGACCGTTTAAGGTAAACTTGGCTCCGCCGATCCGGTTCCCAAACCGGCCAATCAGCGCGCCGAAAAAGTTAGTTCGAAAACTTTCGCAATCTTTGGCAGAGTCGTATCCCAATACCACATCCACCGGACTGCCCGCAGGACCCGGAACCAGGAGTTTTTGAATAATCCCACCGAGATCTAGAACAGACATCGACAGAATTCCGTTTTCGATGGTATATTTTGTCACTTTGCGTCCATCCGAAAGGACGCCGAAATCTTCCACTGTCACGTAGATCTTCCTTTCACAGGAAACTCACAATTTCCGTTCCATGTCCTGATGAGGACAATGCTCGTCCATATAGGGCTCGGAAATCACGGTAAACCCGTTCTTCTGATTAAATGGGACGGCCTGGCATTGAGCCGATAGGACAGCGCCACGACCTCCCAGAGCTTTTATTTTGTCCATAACAGCCTCCATCATACGGCTGCCCAGATGTAGGCTGCGGTATTCTTTTAAAACAGCGACCCGGCCCACATGCCACGTATTCCCTTCTCCGGGATAGATGCGGGCACAGCCGGCAGTTTTGCTGTCAACCGATAGCGCAAGATGCCAGGCAATCGGGTCAATCTCGTCAAACTCGTTTTTGAAACCCTGTTCGTCCATAAAAACAGCTTTGCGAATTTCAAAAACCGGCGAAAGATCGTCAGGACTATGCAGCCAACGGATGGAAATGTCCATCAATGATAAACCTCTTTTTTAATGATATTGAACGTTAACCCGCTTGCCGATTTTTTCCAAATTCTGGGAAAGCTCTTCGACAATTTTCATCTTAATCGAGAAGTTGATCGGCAGGTTCGGGTTTTGATGAGCCGAGTTCATTGCCCGGCCAACAAAGATATTGATATCGGTGGCCTCATCCAGCAGCATTTTGGCAATCTGAGTAGCGGCGTCCTTGTGCTCCGCCCAGTCGATGGGCAGGGTTTTGTCCACCATCTGCTGGGAAAGTTCCATCACCCGTCCCATGGTGATAACGCCTTCGGTGACGAGGTCGACCCCCTTCATATGACCGGCCGGCGGAATCTTCGGGTCCAGATAATCCAGGCAGGTTTCGACCTTTTCCCCTAGATATTTGCTGACGATTTTGGAGGTGGTACCGCCGCAGACAATCTTTTTGCCCGGACGGGAAAGGAAATCCTTAATGACCGGAATGTCGTCTTCCGGATTGGCTGGAGGACCGAGGATAATCGAAAGCTCGCTCCGCTGGCGGACCTTCATCACCGCTACGGTGGTATCATCCCCCATCCGTCCCAAATAAAGCTCCTTGGCGGCGTCAGCCAGTTTGGCCGCTACCGTATGGGGGGAATCATCCGGATGGATGTTTTTTTCCAAAAAGGCGCAGATATGCTCCGACTGCCAGCCGAAATCCATGCTGATTCCGATACCGGCGTGGGAGACGCCGTCGCTGAACATGATAAATTCGTCGCCCAGTTCCGCCTTCATCCGGGTCTCATACAGCGTTTTATCGCCGACGATGTTGACCTCTACCGGATATTCCACCGCTTTTCCGTCCCGCAGCAGAATACTCAAAGGATTATCAAACTGGACCATATAGACGTCCCCGTCTGAGGAAATCTGTAAAATCGTAAAGGTCGAATAGGCGACGTTTACATCCTTGCGGACCGGCAGGGTCGCGGCTACCGTTTCGACACAATCCTCCACCGTCATCCCATTGGACATCATCGTGCAGATAATCTTGGACGTCAAGCTGGAGAGGACATTGGCGCGGACGCCGCTCCCCATTCCATCCGCCAACACCAGCGTCTGGGTTTCATTATAGTACGCAGTTTCGACTCGGTCGCCGCACAATTCTTCATCGTGCTTATTGATCGACACATAGCTGTTTTCGATAAAGTAACTCATGGCGTTCCTCACAGCATGCTCTTTTTCAGCATTGTCAGCGCGACTTTAGTTTCAGCGGTGGTCTCACCGAGCAGCGAAGCAATCTCCTGTACGGTGCGCATCTGTTTATCGACTACTTGATCGGTGATCCGGATGGTTTCACGGCGCAGTTCAGCCGCCGAATCTTCCGCCCGAACAATGGCGTCGATGTTCTTGAGGAAGACGAGGAAGTTCTTATGCTCCGCATCGTACATGACCGTCCGGTCTACATAAAGGTCACTCTGTTCGAGATGGGTACGCTGGCTGATGATATTTTCGCCGGTTTCCATAACGTTTAACAGTTCCAGAATGTCGTAATAATCGGCAAAGTTCTTGCCAGTGATATCCTGGTCTTCCGGGACCCCCAGCATATGGATGGCTTCACGGTTGATCTGTCGGATGACAAACTGATCGTCCACCGCCACAATTCCAGTGGGTGAGCTTTCAAAGATCTGATCGGACAAAGACTCAGCCCGTTCTTTCATGTAGTGCAGACACATTTCCAGCTCTGCCTTCCCCTGCCAGACGGCAATTGCCTTTTCGCGGCAGGTAGAATAACCGCAGGCGCCGCAATCCAGCATATCCTCCGGTTTATGTTTGCCGGTACGGGCCAGAATCTCCTGGATTTCAGCTTCTCCCGGCATTTCGTCCCGATGAACCTCCGGGACCATCTCTTTATGGGTATCAAAAGTGGGTACAACGTCAAAATCCTTTTTCGGGTCAGCGGCCTGTTCCACCAGGATGCCCGAGATAATCTGACCGCGGCGCTTTTTGGGCATACCAGGGCCGTTGATACATCCGCCCTCGCAGGCGTTCATCTCAATAAAGTACCCTTTCAACCCGCCAGCCTCAATCTCTTCCAGGGCGGCCCGGCATTTTTCGACGCCGTCCACCGCCACATAATGGAATCCCTCCTGGCGGTTCATGCTGCGGATAACGCCGCCGGGCGCCGGGAAGAAACGAGAACGGTAATGGCTATCATCCGGCGTGTTTTCAAAGGTGACGTTTTCCTTTTCAAACCACTGTTCCAGTTCCTCAAAGGTGATCGTCAGGTCAATAAGCCCTTCGCAGTATTGTTCAACCTCGTCCTTTTTCGAGATGCAAGGGCCCACAAAGACGATATGGGCATCGGGATATTGCTCTTTAATAAGCTTAGCATGAGCGTGCATTGGAGAATCCACAGCTGCATAGTAATGGAGACATTCCGGATAGTATTTCTGAATCAGCCGGGTAATCGAATGGCAGCAGGAAGAGATAATCAGTTCCTGACCTTCCGCAATCAGCTCTTCATACCGGGTTTTGACGATATTGGCGCCGACCGCCGTTTCAAAGACCTCGTAAAAGCCCAGTTTTTTCATCGCATCCGCCATCGGACGGAAACCCGGCGCGTCAAAAGCCGCAATGAAGGAAGGCGCTAAAGTGGCAATGACCTTTTCTCCCGAAGCGATCAGCTTTTTAACCAGCGGCACGTCGTCCCGAACATCCTTTGCGTTCTGGGGACATACCTGCACACACCGGCCGCAGAGGATGCAATCGGTGCTGATAATCGATGCCTGGTGATCACGGACGCGGATGGACTTCACCGGGCATTCCCGGACGCATTTGTAGCAGTCTCGGCAGTTTGCTTTGGTAAACTGTAGAACTTCCATGGCGGATTTCCTTTCCTTATGTTATTCCCCGTCGGCGCGGCCCAGTGGCTCCAAAATGTGTTTGCGGAAAACCTCTACGGCATTTTCAGGGGTAACGTTTCCGACGTACTCGTCCCCAAACATCGTGGAGACACCTTCTGTGCAGTGATCCATGCAGAAGGCAGCTTTCAATTGGACCTGCTCCTGAAGGCCATAATTTTCGATCAGCTTCTGAAAAGCCTGGATTACATTGTAAGAACCCTTTAAATGACAGGAGCTGCCGACGCAAATTTGTACATCCATGCGATTACTCACCTTTCTATCCCCAAAACAAGGGAATGACTATTCTTTCATTATAGAAGAGACAGGAGCCTTTGTCAATCACCTGTCTAGTCGCGCAGAAAAGACCTGTTCTTCGATATTTACTAAATTATAGCATAAAAAGATATCACATGACAAGCTTTTTTTGGAAATTCCTTTTGACGGTCTAGACAAGCGGCGCAGAAATCGGTATAATAGAAAAAAATTCTCTCAACCGTATAGGAGGCAGCATATGAGACACATGATTGATCCGCTGGATTTTTCTGTCGAAGAGGTAGAGAAATTACTAAATTTGGCCGATGACATCGCGGCGGACCCTTCTAAATACAGAGAAGTTTGCCGTTACAAAAAACTCGCCACCCTCTTTTATGAGCCCAGTACCCGTACCCGGCTCAGTTTTGAGGCGGCAATGTTAAACCTGGGCGGAAGCGTGCTGGGATTCTCCAGCGCCGACTCCAGCTCTGCCTCCAAGGGAGAAAGCGTCGCTGACACCATCCGGGTTATCAGCTGCTACGCCGATATCTGTGCCATGCGCCACCCGAAGGAAGGCGCTCCCCGCCGGGCGGCGATGTACTCCAAAATCCCGGTTATCAACGCCGGCGACGGCGGACATCAGCATCCGACCCAGACCTTGACCGACCTGTTGACCATCAGACGGCGGCTTGGACGGCTGCAGGACTTTACCATCGGTCTATGCGGCGACCTGAAATTCGGCCGGACAGTCCATTCGCTGATTAAATCCCTCTCCCGGTATTCCGGTATCCGGTTTATCCTGATTTCGCCTGAGGAACTGCGGGTTCCGGATTATGTGATTCGGGACGTGCTGGACCCGGCAGAGATCCCCTACGAAGAGGTTTCTTCCCTGGAAGATGTGATGCCCCAGCTGGACATTCTCTATATGACCCGGGTTCAAAAGGAACGGTTCTTTAACGAAGAAGACTACGTCCGCTTAAAAGATACCTATATTCTCACCGAAGACAAAATGAAACTGGCCAAAAAGAATATGGCGGTTCTCCATCCTCTGCCCCGAGTCAATGAAATCGCCCTGTCGGTGGACGACGACCCGAGAGCGGCTTACTTTGAACAGGTTCAAAACGGAGTATATGTTCGGATGGCGCTGATTATGACCCTGTTGGGCCTGGCAGACGGCGGAAAGGAGTAAGAATGATGAACACCACTTTCAGCATTGACAGCATGGAAAACGGAATTGTCATCGACCATATTGGAGCTGGCAAGGGAATCCGGATTTACAACCTTTTGCACCTGGATGAGCTGGATTGCCCCGTCGTGCTGGTGCGCAATGCACGCAGCATCCGGTATGGCCGTAAGGATATCATCAAGGTTGCAGGTGACATCCAGCTGGATCTTGATCTGTTGGGTTACGTTGACCACAACATCACCGTTTGCACCATCAAAGAGGGCAAGGTCATCGAAAAGAAAAAGCTGACCCTTCCCAAGCGGCTGGTAAACGTCATTCGTTGCCGCAACCCCCGCTGCATCTGCACCGTTGAAGAGGGCATTGACCACGTCTTTGAACTGACCAACCACAACACCTATCGCTGCATCTACTGCGAGAGCAAGAGCAAAATGTAACGGTAATAAAAAGCACCAGCTTGTCCCAGTATGGGATGAGCTGGTGCTTTTTTCTGTCTATCTTTCCTACTCGTCAATGTAAAAGTAGGGCCGCATTTTTTCGAGGGTCTTTTCCCCGATGCCGCTGACGTTTAACAGTTCGTCGACCGTTTTAAAACTGCCGACAGTTTCCCGGTAGTCGAGAATCCGACCGGCAATGGTTTCGCCAATGCCCGGTACTTCCATCAGCTGTTCCGCCGTTGCGGTATTGAGATCAATCGGAACTATACCATCCGAATCGGCACTTTCCGCTGATTCTGCGGACAAACTGGCTTCTTCCGCTTCTGGTTGTGCTTCTTCGCTCACCTCGACCGGAGCAGTGGACGAAAGTAAAACAACCGCAGTTCCCTCCGGGCGGTGTCCCAGGGCAAAGCCGATCATCAACACCGCCAGAAGAGCAGTAATTCCGACGGTAAACCGGATAATATTCCGTTCACTCATTCGATGTCGATCTTTTTAGAGGCGACAGCGTTCAAATCGGAACCGGCGATATTCCCGGCGCAGAATTCATAATAACCCTGGGAACCAACCATTGCCGCGTTATCGCCGCAGAGAGGCAGCGGCGGGCAATAAAAACGGACACCCCGTTCAGCGCAATCCCGTTCCAGCCGTTCCCGCAGTCCGGAGTTGGCGGAAACGCCTCCGGCCAGCACCAGTTTTTGGTGTCCAGTCTCGGCGAGAGCTACCATCAGCTTTTCGGAGATAATGTCGCAGACAGCTGCCTGGAAGGAAGCAGAAAGGTCATGAACGTTGACCTTAACTCCTTTTTGTTCGGCGTTGTGAACGATGTTGATGACTGCGGTTTTAAGGCCAGAGAAACTGAAATCGTAGGGGCTTCCTGCCACATGGGGCCGGGGCAGCTTAAAGGCAGTGGGGTCTCCCAGCTTGGAAGCCTTGTCGATATACACCCCACCGGGATAAGGAAATCCCATCGTCCGGGCGGCTTTATCGAAAGCTTCTCCCGCCGCGTCGTCGCGGGTACGGCCAATCACATGAAAACGGGTGTAATCCAGCACCTCCACGATGTGGCTGTGGCCTCCAGAGGCAATCATGCAGAGAAACGGAGGCTCCAGGTCGGGATGGGCCAGGTAGTTGCTCGCCACATGGGAGCGAAGATGATGGGTGGGAACCAATGGCTTTCCAGTAGCGAGGGCAAGGCCTTTGGCGTAATTGACCCCGACCAGCAGCGCGCCGATCAGGCCGGGCGCATAGGTGACGGCGATGGCGTCGATGTCTTGAAAGGTGAGCCCCGCTTCCTTCATTGCCCCGTCCACAACCCAGCAGATGTTCTCACAGTGGCGCCGGGAAGCAATTTCGGGCACCACTCCGCCGTATTTACGGTGTTCCTCCACCTGGGTCGAAATCACCGATGAGAGAATCTTCCGACCGTTTTCAATAACGGCAGCCGCCGTCTCATCGCAGGAGCTTTCAATACCGAGAATCTTGATGCAATCATTCATGGTCCGATGACCGTTCCTTTCTGTCTAATCAACCGATGTCCGCCCGCATAATGAGGCCGTCCTCGGTGGGATTCTGATAAAACTTTTTCCGCAGCCCGACCTGGGTAAACCCGGCCGACCGGTATAGGGTCTGGGCAGGAAGATTAGAGGCGCGAACTTCCAGGAAAAAGGACTGGATATGCTTTTCCTTTGCAAAGGCAAAGGCTGCCTGTAAAAGCGCCGCCCCAATTCCCTGCCGGCGGTAGTCAGGCAGGGTACAGATGCGGTTTAACTCCATCTCGTCTAAAATATAGGTGGTGTTGATATAACCGACAACTTTTCCGGCCATTTCAGCGACCGCGAAGAAACTTCGCTCCTCCCGCAAGGTGTCCCGGAGGGACTTTTGGCTCCAGGGATCGGGAAAGCAGTCGGTTTCCAATGCATATAAAGCAGGAATATCAACCTCTGTGGCAACCCGGAGATTCATGTTCATCATCCTTTCGCCAAATACCAGTTGTCCCCAATATGGGCGTCCGAAAGGAGTTTAACCGCATAATCGACCACGTGCTCCATTTCGTATACGACAATCTCTTTCACCCGTTCGGCTTCTTCCTTGGGAGCTTCGATCAGCAGTTCGTCGTGGACCTGTAAAATCAGCCGGGCCTTAAATCCTTCCTCCCGCAGACGCTTATACACCCGGTTCATCGCCAGCTTGATGACGTCTGCGGCGGTGCCCTGGATGGGCATATTCATCGCCACCCGTTCAGAGAAAGCCCGCAGCGGCGCTTTGGATGCGTGGATGTCCGGCAGATAGCGGGGACGATGGAAAAGGGTTTCGACGTATCCCTTTTCTCTGGCCTCTTCCACCGACCTTTTCATATACGCGGCGATGCCGGAATAGGTGGTGAGGTAACCGTCGATATACTGCTGAGCCTCTTTTACACTGACCCCAATGTCCTGGGAAAGGGAGTAAGCGGAAATGCCGTACACAATGCCGAAGTTGATGGCCTTTGCCCGACTTCTGAGGGAGGCGGGCACCTCGTCAAAGGGAATGTGGAAAACCTGGGAAGCGGTCATCCGGTGAATGTCC
>CALXHB010000087.1 GCA_944387995.1 uncultured Clostridia bacterium
AGAATATCAGGCCAGGTGACCATAATACTCGTGCAAGATTATTATACCACCTGACCCTGTTAAAGTCTACCCTTTTTCAGAGAAAGGTGGTTATTTTTATGCCCAGACGCAAAAAAGAAGCGCCCAATCACGGCAACTATTTTGAAGTCAAGGTAGCGATCGGGTATCGGATAGATGGACAACCCATCTATAAATCCTTTTATTCCCGGATATCCAAAGACGATGCCCGGGAAAAGGCCCAGCAGTACATTACAGCCAAGGCCGTAGCAGAAGAGACCGAAACGGTATTTATTGAGCGCGAGGTCACCTTTGGCAAATGGGCTCAGCGGTGGCTGGAGATCTACAAGCGCCCCGCCGTTGACGAAACGACCTACACACATACATACAAATATGTCGTTGAAAAATTCTTGATCCCCTATTTCGGCGGCGCTTTGCTGAATACGATCCGCCAAATCGACGTGACAAAATTCTTTGCGCTCCATGCCGAACTATCCCAGTCGGTTCTGGACAAATGCTTGTTGACTCTGCGGGCCATTTTTGACAGCGCAATCCTCAATGACCTCTGCATCAAAAATCCCTGTACCCGTGTAAAGGCTGTCAGTGCCAAACAGCCGGCAGCCAAACAGGTCTATACCTCCAAACAAATCGAACAGGTCGAAGATTATTGCTTTGAACATTGCAAAATGATGGAGGTCGTCATTCTCCTGGAGACTGGCCTTCGACGGGGAGAGTTGATCGGGCTGAAATGGAAAGACGTCAATCTCCGGGAGAAGACCGTTTCGGTCAACCGCTCGGTTGCCCTGGTTTCCGGCGGGGTCAAAATAAATCCCCCGAAGTGGGACTCCTACCGCACAGTTCCGCTCTCAGATCGGGCCGTAGAAGCTTTTATCCGCATCCCAAACGAGGGAAACGTCTATGTCTTACCCGGGAAGAAAAAGAACCAGCCCCGGCGGCCGGACAGCTGGAGCATCAAATTGCGCCGCTTTATGCGCCGGATGCACGACGAAACAGGCCTGCCGGAACTGACCGCCCATGAGCTGCGGCACACATTCGGCACCGAATTACGCCGTAAAGGAGTTGATCTATATACCATACAACATGTTCTTGGACATAAGGACATTGATGTAACAAGTCGTGTATATGTGCACAACGAACTCGAAGTGCTCTCGGATCGGATGTTCCGAAATATTCGTAAAACTTCGTAATTTCCCTTTTTGACCGAAAAAACAAAAACCGCCTGACCCGACAAATGCCGGTATCATGCGGTTTTTCTGGTGCGCCCGACAGGAGTCGAACCTGCGGCCTTTAGAGTCGGAGTCTAACGCTCTATCCAACTGAGCTACGGACGCGTATCTTGTTTGCCGTTCCTTGCGACTTTTTTATTATAGCACCTTTTTCCTCTTTTGGCAAGAGGTTTTTTCAAAAAAATTTTTTCTTTTTTGGAATAGGGAGCCTGCCCCGCTCCATGGCAGAGCAGGCTCCCTTTTTCCCAGCTTTTCAGCGCACTTCCACCCCGGCGGTGTACGCTCTCCGCCCCAGGAGGGGCAGTTTTTCCCCGTTCAGCCGGACTGTACCGGTATAGGCAATCGCTTCCGACGATTCCCCCACCATCAGAGTAAGCCTTCCAGGCTCGACGCAGAAGACCATCTCCTCGTTATAATACCCCAGCTGGGCGGTGGAAACCGCAAAGGTCACCCGCCGCTTTTCCCCGGGCTGAAGGGTCAGCCGTTTAAAGGCCGCCAGCTGCATCACCGGCCGGGTGACAAAAGCGTCCTCAAACCGGGTATAGAGCTGAACCACCTCGTCCCCCGCCCGGGAACCGGTGTTCCCGACAGTGACCGAAAGGCGGACGATGCCTCCTTCTGTGGGCACCTCTTCCTCCTCCAGTTCAAAGTCCGACAGGGAAAAGGTGGTGTAGGACAGCCCATGCCCAAAGGGATAGAGAGGAGTCTTTTCCCCGTCCACATACCCGCCAGAAAAGATCGGGTTATGGCCATAGACGTCCCGATAGCCAGAACCAGTCTTGTGATTATAAAAGAGCGGCACCTGACCGATGGTGCGGGGAATGGTCACCGGCAGCTTGCCCCCGGGGTTTAAGGTCCCGTCCAGCAGGTTGGCCACCGCCTTTCCTGCATAGGGTCCGGGCATCCACGCTTCCACCACCGCCGCGCAGTGTTCCGCCGCCCAGGGGAGAGCAAAACTGCCTGGGCCATACAGAACCAGTACCACCGGCTTTCCGACGGCGGCCACCGCCTCTAGGAGAGCCTGCTGTTCCCCCGGCAGGTCCAGGTGGCAGCGGTCCTTTCCTTCCCCGCCGGTCACATGGACCCAGCCGCAGTTGCCCCCCAGCGCCATAATCACCAGGTCGGAATCTTCCGCCGCCTGAACCGCCTCGGCAAATCCTTCCCGCCCCGGGGAAAGGATATCGCAGCCCCGGGCGTAATGAACCGGATACCGGTCTTCCAGTTCCGCTTTCAGCGACCGGCTGCCCATCTCCCGCAAAACAGTGGTCATATCCCCCATAGAAGCCTTCTGCTCCTCACTGAAAAGATCCACCATACTGGCAAAGGCTCCGCCGGATTTTTTCTTAACCTGATAACCGGGCGCCTCCTCCTCTTTGGCGCTCTCATCCGCCATTCCACCAATGGAGGCCTGTTCTCCCCCGGTGCGAGAGGCGTCGATCATCTCGAGATAGGCAGGATAGGTGTAGCCGCTGATGGGATAGCGCAGGCTGTCCCCGTGGGGACCGATCACCGCCAGGGTGGGCCGGCCGGCAATCGGCAGGACCCCGTCGTTTTTCAGAAGAATCAGCGACTTTTCCGCAGCTTGCTCCGACAGGGCTTCCCGCTGGGGATTGCGCATGGCTTCCTCCACCTGATCGGGGTCGACATAAGGGTGTTCAAACAGACCCATCTTAAACTTGATGGTGAGGATTCGTCTCACTGCCTCGTCGAGCAGCCGTTCCTCCAATTTCCCTTCCCGGATAAACCGGGGCAGTTCCTTAAAGGCGCCTCCCACCGGGATTTCGGTGTCACAGCCCCCTTTAAGGGCATACAACCCTGCCTCTTCATAGGAGCGAACCACCTTATTGGTGGAATAAAGCCGGGCGACCCCGCCGCCATCGGAGGTGAGCATTCCCTGGAAGCCCATCGTCTCCCGCAGGAGGGTCCGGGCGATTTTGGGGTTGGCGGCCACCGGAATGCCGTCGATCTCAGAGTAAGATGCCATCATCCCGGTGACCCCGGCCTCTTTATCCGCCGCCTCAAAGGGGGTGGCAAAGGTCTCGTACAGCTCCCGGTCACCGATCCGTTCGGCGGCACAGTTCAGCCCCGCCTGGCTCTCCCCGTAGCCGAGAAAATGCTTGGCGATACAGCCGACCCCCCTGCCGCTGCATCCCCCGGACATAGTGAATCCCCATCTGGGAGACGAGGTAAGGGTCCTCCCCAAAGGTCTCGTAGGTTCTCCCCCAGCGGGGTTCCCGGGAGATGTCCACCACCGGACTCATGGCTGAACTGATGCCCACGGCCTTGGATTCGGCACCGATGACCTCCGCCACCTTTTCCAGCAGTTCCGGGTCCCAGCTGGAGGCCATGTTCAGCATCGAGGGGAAAATCGTTCCCCCGGCCGCCGGATAGCCGCAGAGGTTCTCCGACTGGAAGACCACCGGGATGCCGAGGCGGGTTTCTTCCACAAAATACCGCTGGACGGTGTTGGCCACCTGGGCGATCATCCGGGGGCTTAAAATGCCCACCAGGGAGAACTGGGTAAACCGGCCGTGGCCGTCGGGAAAGTTCTCCCGCAAAAGGTCGAGATTAACCTTTCCATCCTCCATAAACGAGACGGCGAGGTTCCCGCAGAGCTGGGCGGCCTTTTCCTCCAGGGTCATCCGGCCCAACAGGTCTTCTACCCGCTCGGACACCGGCAGGGAGGGGTTTTGATATCCTTTCACAGCGATTCTCCTTTCTCAGGTGGCGTTTTTCCCCAGGGCTTCAAACATCCAGCCTTTGTAGGCCTCCACCCCCGGCTGGTCAAAGGGGTTGACCCCCAGCATCCCGCTGGACAGAACGCAGGCATACTGGAAGAAGGTGAACATCTCTCCGAAGCTCTCCTCCTCCAAACGGGGGATTTCCAGCGTCAGCACCGGCAGGCGGGCGCTGTGGGCGGTGCGGGTGGCCTGGAAGGCCGCGTCGTTTAACGCGCCGAAGTCCTTGCCGTCCAGGTAGCCAAATCCATCCTCCACCCCGTCCGGCGTCAGCGGCAGCCGGGTATCGGTCTCCTCCACCGACAGGAAGGTTTCAAAGAGGATGGGGCTTCCCTCCTGGACAAACTGGCCCACCGCATGCAGCTCCTCCGAATAGCCGGCAGCCGCCGGGAAAAGCCCTTTTCCCTCCTTGCCTTCGCTTTCAGCGAACAGCTGGACCCACCATTTGGAGAACCACTGAAGGGCCGGTTCAAAGGAGGCGAGCATTTCCACCCGGTAGCCCTCTCCATAAAGCAGATTCCGCATGGCGGCGTACTGAAGGGCCGGATTTTCCCGGGGCGGCAGCGAATAAACCGCCTCCCGGGCCTTTTTGGCCCCTTCCACCACCCGGCGGATATCCAATCCCGCCACCGCTGCCGGCAGCAGCCCCACGCTGGACAGGGCGGTGTACCGTCCGCCAATGTCGGTGGGGAACGGAAGG
>CALXHB010000088.1 GCA_944387995.1 uncultured Clostridia bacterium
CTTGGTAGCGAAGGTGTCGGCCTGGTGCTCGGCGACGCCTTTCTTCTTCTCAGCGTTGGTGTCGTCGGTGATGAGCCGTTTGCTGGTCTCGTAGGCGCCGAGCTCAGCGGTGTCGGAGATGGAGTAACGCATCATCGAGAAGCCGCCTTTGTAGATCAGGTCGACAATCAGCTTCATCTCGTGGATGCATTCAAAGTAAGCGTTTTCGGGAGCGTAGCCAGCCTCGACCAGGGTCTCAAAGCCAGCGGTCATCAGAGCGGTAACACCGCCGCAGAGGACGCACTGTTCACCGAACAGGTCGGTCTCGGTCTCGATCTTAAAGGTGGTCTCGAGAACACCAGCTCTGGCGCCGCCGATACCAGCAGCGTAAGCCAGGCCGTTATCCAGCGCATGGCCGGTGTAATCCTGGTAAACTGCGATCAGGTCCGGAACACCATGGCCTTCCAGATACTCGGAACGGACGGTGTGGCCAGGGCCCTTGGGGGCGATCATGATAACGTCGACGTTAGCGGGAGGAACGATCTGTTTGAAGTGGATGTTGAAGCCATGGGCAAAAGCCAGGGTCTTGCCTTCGGTCAGGTAAGGAGCGATGTCCTTCTTGTACATATCAGCCTGTTTCTCATCGGGGATGAGGACCATGATGATATCGGAAACCTTGGTCGCTTCCGAAACGGTCATAACGGTGAGGCCGGCTTTTCTAGCCTTCTCAGCGGACTTAGAGCCTTCGTAGAGGCCAACTACAACGTCAACGCCAGAATCACGCAGGTTCAGCGCATGGGCATGACCCTGAGAACCATAACCGATAACAGCAACCTTCTTGCCGTCGAGGGCATGGATGTCGCAATCTTTCTGATAGTAGATTTTTACTGCCATGGGATTTTCCTCCTCAAGATGTGGATAGAATTTTTATAGCGAAGCTGGATAATGCCAGCTAGGTTTTAAGTTAAACGGTGAACGACTCGTTCCCCTTTTCCAGCGCGATGGAGCCGGTACGGATGACCTGCTTGAGGCCATAGGGACGGACAATATCCAGAAGGTTATCCAGTCGTTCGGTTGTGTTGCAGCACTCGAGCGTCATCGAGTTGCGGGTGAGGTCGGCCAGCTTTGCCCCGTACATATCCGCCAGTTCTTTAATCTCCTGTCGGGTCTGGGCGGTAGCGTTTACCTTAACCAGCATTAGTTCCCGGGAGATAATCTCGTCGGGGATGAAGTCCTTGACCTTGATAACGTCAATGAGCTTGTTGAGCTGCTTCTCGATCTGTTCAATCGCGTTCTCCTTATCGTCCACGACAATCGTGATACAGGAGACCCGGGGGTCCGCTGTGGTGCCCACAGCCAGTGAGTCGATGTTGAAACCCCGCCGGGCAAACAGCCCCGATACCCGGGACAGGACGCCGGCCTGGTTTTCAACCAGCACCGAAAGGGTATGTTTCATCGGCGTTCCCTCCTTACAGCGTCGGTTCCAGCGGGTCGACTATAACTTCCAGCAGGAAGGGCCCGTCGGTCCGCAGCATACTGTCCACCGCGATGTCGATCTGATCGTCCAGATGAATCCGGGCGGACGGGATATTGTACGCCTCAGCCAGCTTGGCAAAATCCGGGCTGCCATCTAGGAAGACAGCCGTCAGATTGTTGTCCCAGGCGACTGCCTGGTGTTCTCTGACCATGCCCAGACGGTTATTGGTGAAAACCACCGTCTTAACCGGGATGTTGTGCTGAATCTCGGTGGCCAGCTCCATAAAGCACATTTGGAAGGAGCCGTCCCCGCAGACCGACACCGCCATCCGATCGGGACAGGCGGCCTTGGCACCAATGGCGCAGGGAAGGGAATAACCCATCGTCCCCATGCCGCCGGAAGTGAGAAACCGTCCATGCCGGACCGAGTATTCGTTGGCCGCCCACATCTGGTTCTGGCCGACGTCGGCGACGACAATCGCGTCTTCCGGCAGTTTCTCATAAAGGGTATGCATAAAGGCTTTGGGGTTTACGTAATTTTTCCGCTCAGAGTAATCGGGATGGTAGGAAGCCTTACGTTTTTGCAGCTCCTCCAGCCATTCGCCCCAGTGACTTCCGTCGATATGAGGCCCATTTTCATCTTCACAAGCTGCATTCTCCAGCTGTTCCAGAATCATCCGGATATCGCCGACTACCGGGATATCCACTCCGATGTTTTTGCCGATTTCAGCCGGGTCGATGTCCATATGAATGATGGTTTTCTGTTTGGAAAGGGCACCGGGATTGGGAATCGTTCGGTCGGCAACCCGGGCGCCGCAGAGAATCAACACATCCGCTTGGCCCACCGCGAAGTTGGCCGGAGGCAGTCCGTGCATCCCGATCATTCCCATCCGGAGCGAATCGTCCGCATTGAGGGCGCCAATCCCCATCAGGGTGTTGACCACCGGGATCTGGGTCTTATGGACAAACTTCCGCAGGGCCTCTTCCGCCCCGCTGATAAAGATGCCGCCGCCAGCGACAATCAGCGGTTTCTTGGCTTTAGCAATAGCTGCGGCCGCCTTATTGATCTGGCCGATATGTCCTTTAAAGCTGGGCTTGTAGGAGCGGATGGAAACTTTTTCCGGATACTCAAAGTCCACCTTCATCTTCTGGACATCCATCGGAATATCAATCAGGACAGGACCGGGACGGCCGGAACCGGCGATGTAAAAAGCTTCTTTAAAGATACGGCCAATCTGCTTGGGATCTTTAACCAGATAGCTGTGCTTGATAAACGCCTCCACCGAACCGGTGATGTCGACCTCCTGGAAGACGTCGCTGCCCAGAAGGGAGGAAACCACCTGGCCGGTGATTACCACCAGCGGAATCGAATCCATATAGGCGGTGGAAATGCCGGTAATCAGGTTGGTCGCGCCGGGGCCGGATGTTACCACACAGACGCCGGGCTTACCGGTCATCCGTGCGTAACCATTGGCGGCGTGGCCGGCGTTCTGTTCGGTCCGCACCAGCACATGCCGGATATCCGTCCGGGACAGAGCGTCATAAAAGGGACAGATTGTCGCCCCCGGGTAACCAAAGATCTGTTTGACCCCCTCTGCCTCGAGACATCGGACCATCGCCTCCGCCACCGTCATGATCATCAGCAGCACCTCCCTGAAAACTTTGTCGAAGCTAGATGTATGAAAACTCACTTAGTTGTATGATGTGTAGTGTTGAGAAAAAACCCTTGAAAAAGGGTTTAAAGTAATTATAGCACGCCCGACCAGTTTGTCAAGGGGGCAAAAACATTAAAATTTGTTTTTTCCACAAAAAGAGGGCAGCCAAAATCGGCTGCCCTCGGTTCCAAAGAAGATTTCATTGGCTCTTAAAGGGAACTATACATCTTTACCCAGATTAGAAGTTAATAACTTTGGGTTGGGCGGTAAAAGAAGAAATGGTAGCGGTTCCATGGGTAAAATAGAATACCGTCATCAGATTATCGTCCACCGTATACATGCTTTGCAGAGATGCGGTGTTAGCATCCATCATCGCTACCCGAGCTTCCCGACGGAGATCTTCGACAACTTCCCCTTGAATGCGCATCCAAGTTCCCTGATACATACCGCAGATTTCCACCTTACCATTCTGTTTCATCTGACGATAAACATTTTTTTGATTATTCGTGACGATATACAGTTTACCTTCAAACCCACAAACGGCTCCAAAGGGACGGACATGGGGCTGACCGTTTTCTTCGGTCGCAAGGTAAAAGGTTCCGCAAGATTTTAAGTACGCTAAAACTTCGTTCATAGCTCAAAGCTCCTTTCATAAGAGGGTTGATTTTTGGATTGATTACAGGTATAATTATATCGAGTAGGAATAAAAAAACAAGTACGATTTTTTAAGATACTAGTATCAGAAAGGAACGTATATATGGATCAAAAAACTCGTTTGGCCGCTGCCCCTATGTTACAGCTCAAAAGGTTCTAACGGGAAAGTGGTCGATATATATTTTATATCTACTGTCTGAGGGACCTATCCGCTTCAATGAACTACAGCGCAAAATGCCGGAAGAGATGACCCACACCACCCTTTCCCGCCAGCTAAAGACTCTGGAGGAAGAAGGGTTGATTATCCGCCGGGAATATCAGCAGATTCCGCCCAAAGTAGAATACAGTTTGAGTGAGATTGGGGAGAAATTTAAGGATGTACTGAATGTCTTAAAAGTATGGGGAGACCAATATATCGAATATCTTCATAACCGCCCATAAAAAGACCAGGTGCCTGCCGAAACTTTCGGAGAGCACCTGGTCTTCTGGTTTTTATTTTTCGATCATGGCTTTAACCTTCAGCACCGCGATCTGGGTCTTAGCGTCGCAGATTTTTCCTTCCAGCACCTGCTCATACAGAGTCTGAAGGGGAACCCGCTCAACGTTTAAAAACTCTCCGGGGTCCAAATGCTGTTCCCCAAAGGACATCCCCTTTGCCAGATACAGATGGATACATTCGGTATCATAGGCCGGCGTCGGATAAACCTCCCCCAAGGAGACCCATTCTTCTGCCACAGCTCCGACTTCCTCCTTCAGTTCCCGCTTGCCGCAGGTCAGGGGGTCTTCGCCGTACTCCAGCTTACCAGCCGGAATTTCGGTCAGCACCTTCCCGCCAGGGTACCGGAACTGCCGCACCACCAGCACCGTCCCATCCGGCATCAGCGGCAGGATTCCAACTCCTCCCGGATGCTGAATGACTTCCCGACGGGCATTTTCCCCGTTCGGCAGACGGACCTGGTCTTCAAAGAGGTGAACCACCCGTCCCTTGTAGATTTCGGTTCTGGAGAGAAAAACCTCCCGCATCTGTTCTTCTGTCATACAACCACCCATTCTTTCTGCTGTATCAAAAACCTTTTCTCTCATTTTTTCCGAAACACCACCAGTTTACTGGCCACATAGTTAAAGATAACCACCAGCACATTGGAAGCAAGTTTGACCACCCGATCATTGAGCCCCAGCCAGTCGGCAAAGACCGCCATTATGACCACATCCATAACCCCGGACATCACCCGAGCCATAAAAAATGAACCGGCTTCACTCCAAACTGCCCGGCCTTTAGCCTTGGACTGGAAGACAAAACGGCGGTTGGTCAGATAGGCAAAGACCACCGATAAAAACCAGGCGATCACCGTCGGTATTCCCGTATAGGTGAAAAAAGGGGAGATCAACAGATATGAGAGATAGTTCACCGCCGTTGTCAGCACCCCAAACACCAGATAGGCAATCAGTTCCCGGTACTGCCGGCAGAGGCCGGCAATTTTAGCAAACAATCGCGACCTTCCTTTCTCTATTTTCTTTCCTAATCCTAGCACAGCCCCAGCGGAAAAGCAACGGCTTTTTGTGAATAAGCGTTCACCATTTTCTGTCTTTTCACATAGGATAAAGGTACAGCGTCCTTTTACCCGCTATTTTCCCCGAAAGGAGCGGATTTTATGCCGACAACAAGCAGCCCCCACGAACTTTTGACCACCGCCTACAACCGGGAACAGGCGGTCCGGTATGCCAACTACTGGGCTTACCGCCGCAATCCCAACTACTCTTCTTTCGACCAGCTGGGGGGAGATTGCACCAACTTTGTCTCCCAGTCGATCTTTTACGCCAGCGGGGTCATGAATTTTACTCCCGATTACGGTTGGTACTACATCTCGCTGGACGACCGGGCCCCTGCCTGGACCGGCGTCGAATACTTCTGGAACTTTATGACCACCAACATGGGCCCCGGTCCTTTCGGCCATGAGGTTTCGCTATCGGAGGTGCGGCCCGGGGATGTCATCCAGATGGCAATTAAAGAGCCAGACCGGTTTGGGCACACAGTCCTGGTGACCGAGCTGCTCTCCGGTATCCCCTCGGCCGATTCGATTTTGGTAGCCGCCCACGATCGAGATTCCGCCTGCCGTCCGGTGTCCACCTACGACTATTCGATGATCCGGGCGCTGCACATCGACGGCATCCGCTACCTCTCCGCCGCCACCGACTTTCCCACCTTCCGCAGTACCACCGAAGACGAAGAGACAACCAGCGCTGAAACCGCTTCTGAATCGGTAGAATATGACGGCCCGCCGGATGTGGGATAATACCCCTTAAATCGAAAAAGACCGATGTCTTTGGGAGCTTTTTTAGGCTCCAAAGACATCGGTCTTTTGATGGGATGGAACGCCTACTGAGAACAGGCTTTCATCCCGTTTATTCTGTTTTTGGCGGCTGTTCCGCGTCCGCCGGGGGTGTAGTTCCTTCCGGAGATTCCGGCGCGGAAGGAGTTTGCGGACTCTGAACCTCTCCGGGCAGCGCTTCCGGTTTTTCCGAAGAATCGTCCGTCCGGCCAGACTGTTCAGCGGCCTTTTCCGCGGCTTCAAACACCGTGCTGGTATTGTTCTCTGCCGGTTTGTTCTCCTTGGGAGCGGTGGTGGTGTCATCCAGCAGCTCGCCCCGCATCAGCTTGACGAAGACCTCGCCCGAAACCTTCTCGTGCTTAATCAGGTACTGAGCAACGATATGCAGCTGATCGATGTGATCGGTGAGAATCTGCTTACAAGTGGTGTACGCCGACCCGATGATACTTCTGACCTCGCCGTCAATCTCAGCGGCAACCTCTTCCGAATAGTTGCGGGTGGTGCCGAGATCCCGGCCGAGGAAAATCTCTCCGTCATCCTGCCCATAGACAATCGGGCCCAGCTTATCGCTGAAACCGTACCGGGTGACCATCGACCGGGCAATCTTGCTGGCCCGCTCGATATCGTTGGAAGCACCGGTGGAAACGTCCTCGAAAATGAGCGATTCCGCAACCCGGCCGCCCAGCAGGGTAACGATGTTTTCTTCCATCTCTTTCTTGCCGACAAAGCTCTTGTCATGCTCCGGCAGCGACATGGTATACCCTCCAGCCATACCCCGGGGGATAATCGAAATCTCGTGGACCGGGTCCTGGGTCGGGCAGTAGTAGGTGGTGATCGCGTGGCCCGCCTCGTGATAAGCGGTCAAACGGCGTTCCTTCTCGCTGATGACCTTGGAGCGCTTCTCAGGCCCCGCTACGACCTTGATGGTGGCCTCTTCGATGTCTTCGTTGGTCAGTGCCTTGTGGCCCTTTCTGGCCGCCAGCAGTGCCGCCTCGTTCATCAGGTTTTCAAGGTCCGCGCCGGTAAATCCGGCAGTCGTCTTGGCGATGACCCCAAGGTCGACGTCAAAGCCCAAAGGTTTGTTGCGGGAGTGAACCTTGAGGATTTCTTCCCGCCCCTTGACATCGGGATAGTTGACCACAATCTGCCGGTCAAACCGTCCGGGACGCAGCAGCGCAGGGTCGAGGATATCCCGCCGGTTGGTAGCCGCAATGAC
>CALXHB010000089.1 GCA_944387995.1 uncultured Clostridia bacterium
AGCGCCAGCGCCGCGTAGGGCAAATGGATGCGCACCAGGTCGAAAAACCCCATCCCCGACTGGGTATAAAGGTAGAGGTTCTGGGGGTTGCCCATCGGGGTCAGCATGCTGCCCAGATTGGCGGCGATGGTCTGCAGCACCACCACCGGCACCATCAGCTTCAGCTGTCCCGCCATTCGCAGGACGATCAGCGCGAAAGGCACAAAGGTGATGAGGGAGACGTCGTTGGTGACCACCATGCTGCAGAAAAACGGCAGGAAGATCAGCACCATCATCATCCCCCGGTTGGTGCGGGTATGGTGGAGAAGGCCGCTGCCCAGAAACTGGAACAGCCCGGCTTTTTGAAAGCCCTTCATGACCGCCATCAGGGAAAAGAGCATCGAAAGGGTCTCCCAGTCGATGTAGGAGGCGTATCCGGCATTGGGCGGCACAAAAAACATCGAGAGGATGGCCAGCAGAATCGCCACCGACAGAACGGTTTCTTTTTTGACAAAGCCCCACAGGGAGCGGAGAAAAGACATTGGTAAGCACCTCTATAAAACGGAAAGTGATACGCACCCACCCCGGTCTGAACATGAAAAACGGCCGGTTGGTCCACCGGCCGCCTGTTCATGAGGGTAGGCTTCCCCTGGGGGAAGAATCAGATAATCGCAAGCAGGACAAAGTTTAAGATAAACAGAGCGGTGACCACCCAAAGGATCGGGTGAATCTCCTTCGCCTCTTTTTTGCAGATCTTGGTGATGCAGTAGAAGATGAACCCTGCGGCGATACCGTAGGAGATGCTGTAGCACAGCGCCATGAAGATGCCGGCGAAGAAGGCGGGAACCGCTTCGTCGAAGTCCTCCCACTGGATTTCCTTGAAGGAGGACATCATCATAACACCGACCACAACCAGCGCCGGTGCAGTTGCCGCAAAGGGAACCGCGCTGACAAAGGTGGCGAGGAAGGCGCTCAAAGCAAAGCAGATGGCGACGACCACGCTGGTCAGGCCGGTCCGGCCGCCAGCGCCGATGCCGGCAGCACTTTCAACAAAGGTGGTGGTGTTGGAGGTGCCGAAGATCGCGCCGATGGAAGTGGCGGTAGCGTCGGCAAACAGCGCCTTGTCCATCTTGGACTTGAAGCCGGGGTTGCCTTCCATCGCCTTTTCATCTTCCTCGCTGAAGATGCCGGCCCGGCGGCCGGTGCCGATGAAGGTTCCGATGGTGTCAAAGGTGTCGGAGACGCTGAAGGAGAAGATGGTGACCAGCACCAGCGGAAGCTTCGCCACGTCGCTGAAGAGGGACGGAAGTCCGGCAGAAGTGAAGATCGCGCCAAAAGTGGTGGGCAGAGCCTTGCAAGCTTCCACAAAGCTGACGGTCTCGGAGGTGACGGTGACACCCATCGGGATGCCGAGAAGGGTGGTCACGACAATACCGATCAGGATGGCTCCTTTAACCTTGCAGACCAGCAGAACCACAGTCAGTACCAGGCCGATCAGGAACAGCCAGAAAGCCGGCTGGTTTAAGGTTGCCAGAGCCGGTACGCCGGAATCAAAGCTGATGATGCCGACATTCAAAAGCCCCAGGTAGGCGACAAAGATGCCGATACCGCCGCCGATGGCGTTTTGCAGGCTGCGGGGAATCGACCGGATGATCGATTTACGGATCTTGGTGACGGTAATCAGGATGTTGACAAGGCCGCAGATGAAGACCATCGACAGCGCCTGCTGCCAGGTAAATCCCAGCGTAAAGCAGACCGTGTAGACGAAAAAGGCGTTCAGTCCCATGCCAGGCGCCTGCGCATAAGGGACATTGGCCACCAGGCCCATAATCAGCGTGCCGATGATCGACGAAATGATGGTCGCCAGGAAGACGGCGCCCCATTCCATCCCCGACTGGCTCAAGAGGGTCGGGTTGACGACGATGATGTACGCCATCGCAAAGAAGGTCGTAAGGCCCGCAATCACTTCACGGCTAACCGTCGTCCCATTTTCTTTGAGTTTAAACATGATACAGTTCCACTCACCTTTCTGTCTGCCCCAGACCCCGGGCCCTCACCCCGCGTTCAGATGGGCAGTGTTGCGCGGTCCGCAGGATAACCGGCGGAAACCAACTACCTCCTAGTTTACAACATTCTATGAATAAATGCAAGAAATTTCGCGAAATTTTACCGGGCAAATGATGAACAAAAAAATACCGCCCCATCGCTTAAGAGGGGACGGCATTTTTTTCTATCTACGAAGAGCGGTTATTTTGACCTCTTACGGTCTTATCCTTCTTTCACCGGTTCGGACGAGGAAGCGGAAGAGATCTTCTTCATCCACTTTTTGCTTCTGAGGCGGAAGAAGCACCAGACGCACTTCAAGATCTGGTCGATTTTCAGCATGCAGTAGATCCAGAAGGGCGGCCAATGCCATACCAGGCCGGCCAGCGCCCCCAGCGGAATCGACGCAATCCACAAAAACAGAATGTCTCCGGCCATCAGGAATTTGGTATCCCCGCCGGCCCGGAGCACCCCTTTGGTGAGGATCGAGTTCATCGCCTGGAAGATGACGATAAAGCTGATGGCATCCATCAGCGACCAGCTGATTTCCTTAGCCTCCTGGGAAACCTGGTAATAGTTGATGATCGGGCCGCGAATCAGAAGGATGACAATTGCGGCGAAACATCCCACCAAAAAGCCGAGGAACAAAAAGGCGTACCCCTGTTTTTGGGCCTTGTCGTAGTCTCCCCGGCCCATCGTGTGGCCGGTGATGATACCGCTGGCGTTGGAGATGCCCTGGGTCAGGACCGAACTTAACTGCTGGACCACCATCGTGACCGAGTTGGCGGCGACGAAGGTGTCTCCGATCCGGCCCATAATCATCGCCACCGAGTTGTTGCCGATGGCCAGCAGGCCGTCGCTGATGAGGACCGGGATGCTGATCCGCAGATATTCCCCGGTCAGGTCCCCGCAGGGGAGCAGAAGGTGGCGGAGCCGGTACTGGATGGCCTTGTCCTTCCAGAAGAAGAAGCCGCAGATGAACACCAGCTCAAACACACGGGCAATCAGCGTGCCCAGAGCGGCGCCGGCGATTTCCATCCGGGGTGCCCCCAGGTTGCCGAAGATGAACACCCAGTTGAAAAAGACGTTGATAAAAAAGGCAAAGATCGAACTGATTAACGGGATTTTGACCTCCCCGACGCTGCGCAGGATGATCGTGCAGGTCAGTGACAGGCCCATGCAATAGTAGGTGGGCAGAATCCACCGCAGGTAGGAGACGCCGTAATCGACCGTCACCGGGTTGGTGGTGTAAATCTTCATGATCGTCCCCGGGAAGAACAGGGTCGCCAGGAAGAAAACGGTGGCAAAGGCCAATACAATGCGGAGCATAATGGTGACCGCCTTGCGGAGGCTGTTTTTATCCTGCATCCCCCAGAACCGGGCGGTCAGAACCGAAGCGCCCATCCCGATGCCCATGCAGAAGATCTGGAACAGGTTGATAAACTGGCTAGCCTGGGAGGAAGCGGAAAGCTGGGCGTCGCCCATGCTGCTGAGCATAATGGTGTCCATCAGGTTGATGCCGACGGTGATCAGCTGCTGGATGGAGACCGGAATCGCGATTTTTAAGATGGTGATGTAAAAGTTTTTGTCGCCTAGGTATTCCCTCACATTGACTTTCATGCTTTTTTATTCCTTTCCGACATAATACCGCTTACTATCCCTGTCCTTTCCGGTGGGTAGGCCAAAGACAGACGGTAAAGCTAGGGAAACCTTTCCGGCTTTAAATAAAACGTTGAAACGCCGTCCTCTCTCAAGTGATCCGCCCTCCTTTTTCGATCTTATGTTACCATTATAAAGTATGGAGTAACTCCATAGTCAAGACAAACAAAAAAATGCCTTTAAGACCCTACCTCCACCGCAATTTCGGTCACATAGTTGGAGGCGTTGGGTTCGCCGATATATCCCATTAGTTCGGTTTCGTAGGCGTTTCCGGCGACCGTCAGCCCCTGGGCCTCGATATACGACAGCAGTTTCCGGTAAGAGTCCGCAATATCCGCATAACTGCCGTGGTGCCGCAGGACGGCGTAGTTTCCCGCAGGGCGTTGAATCACCGTTTCGCCGGTCTGTTCATTTTCCAGCCCGCCCTCAAGGCAGACGCAGATGTACTCCTTATCAAAACAGCCTTTAAGGAGCTGTTCCTTCGAGATGACGGCGTTGCGGAGGTAATCCCCCTGCAAGCCTTTGAGCCGGCAGGTGTGCAAAAATTCCCGGACCGCCGTCATCCGACGCTTGCGGTCGTGGAGGGTTTCCGGGGAAACCGGCACCACCACATACAGTTTTTCCCCCCGCTGCTGAATCCGCGGCCCCTGCTGGTCCGGCTCCATCCCCCATTCCATCCGGGCGGCGGTCGATTCCAGCCGTCTGCGGAGCTTTCCCAACTCCTGGATTTCCCGCTGAATGGAATCAGCCCGCCCTTTGAGGAGGGAGAGCATCTCTTCCGAGTTGCGGTTTTCCAGGTATCGTTTAATCTGCTTTAAGGGGAGGCGGGAGTCCCGCAGAATCAGCAGCAGATCGAAGGTGTGCACCTGGTCCAGCGAATAGACCCGGTACCCGTTGTCGGCCACCAGCTGGGGACTGAAAAGGCCGATTTTGTCATAGTACAGCAGCGTATCCTTGCTGACCCCGCACAAATCGGCAAACTCCCCCGCCAGCAAACCGTCCCGTGTTGATTCCATCCTCTGCTCCCTCCCGGCTTTTGATGCAAGATACTTTTATGATTATAGCAAATTTCCCCGACTTTTTCCACATATAGCCGACATAATACAGCAATTTGACCATACTGTCTTTTAAAAGTTGTATGGTTTCGACAATAAATGGGCAAAACAAAAACCCACCCAACCGATTGGTCAGGCGGGTTTGAAAGGGACGAACGACATGGAACAGGCAGATATAATACAAGAAAGACCCTCGCATCAAAGATGCGAGGATAGTTTGCACAGGCAGGATGGATTCGCCCCGCCAAAACAACGCGACGGCCCTTTGAACGCTCCCACCTGGGGAAAAATATGGTTTCACGCTTTTGCGGGAAATGCGGGCCATCCTCACCGGCCCGCAAATATTTTTTCCGGTTTGCCGCTGCAACGCAAGGCAAACCCCCGCTCACCGTCCGAATCCTCCATTCAATTTACCAAAGAAATACCCCTCTGTATCAAAGATACAGAGGGGTATTTCTTTGGTGGACGAGGATGGATTCGGACCATCGAAGCTTACGCAACAGATTTACAGTCTGCCCCCTTT
>CALXHB010000090.1 GCA_944387995.1 uncultured Clostridia bacterium
CTCCTCCAACCTCTGGGAGCGGCGGTTTTTTGTTTATGGGAGTGACTGTATGAGCTACCGCAAGTATGCAAAAGACTACCATCCCCGCCTGGTGCCCGATAAGGACGGCCGGGGGATGAAGGAAATCTATGTTTATAAAGGGCCGCGGTTTGTGGTCAACCTCCGCCCGCCCCTCCAGAAGGAACCGGTCAAACGGCGGCTGCTCCTTTACGCGGCGGCGGCGGCGGTGGCGCTGGTTATAGGAGGGCTGCTGGAAAACCGGGGGATGCGGGTGTTCTTTGTGGCGATCCCCTATGTGGTGTCGCTGCTGCCGGCGGCGCTGACCCTTTGCAGCAGCTGGTACGCCTTCCGGTTTAAGGAACCTCTCAAGCGGTCGGAGGCTGACCACGCCTGGCACCGTCTGAAATGGGCTTCGGTCTTCGGGATGATCTGCACGCTGGTTTCGGCGGTGGGGGGAATTGTCAACTTCTTCTTTGTGGGGTTTGCCCTTTGGGAGATGGTGTTCATTCTGCTGATGCTCTTTTCGGGGCTCTGCTACGCCGGAATCTGGGCCCTTTCTCGCAGCTGGACGTTGGAGGAACTCCCCAGCGAATTGGAAAAGTAAAATCAAACAATTTGTTGCTCAATCGTTTACAGTATTTCCCCCCTCTCCTTGATTCTTAATCCGCCTGGGGAGAGGGAATGAGCCGCTGGACGGGCAAAGGAATTCCGCTCGAATTTGCGTATATTATATAGAAGAAACTTTCCCATTTTCCTCCGGAATTCCCCTGTATAGGGGCGGGGGAGGGAAAATCTCTCTCCCAACGTCAGCTGGGGGACTGATGGTAAGGGAAGGAAAATTGTTTTTCTATAAAGGACAATGATTCGGCCGAATGGGCTTCATACCCCATGGGAAACTGCATACCGATTGTTTAGAAAGGGCTGCCTGTTAGGCGGCCCTTTTCTGCATTTTGCCAGTTTAGAGGTTTAAAATGATGATGTCATCCGTACAAATGAACAAAATTTGTACAGATCGAAAAAAATCCTTGACAGATAGTGCAACCACGTATATAATGGGTTTAAACCTTTTGCAGGTTATATAGCATTTTATTTCACTCATATGTGCATAAAACTGCATAATATAGTATAAAATGCAGACAAAGCCGCGGATAAATACATAAAATTGCGGGCTCATGATGCTTTTATCTTATCATCCTGCGAATCCCGGTAATATCCAAAGGAGTGGTCCCTAATGAAAATCCGTTTTCGCCGGCTTTTTGCCTCTGTGTTGGCGGCTGCTGTCGCCACCGGCGCCCTGGCTGGGTGCAACAGCGGGTCCGGCAGCTCGTCGTCCTCGACCCCCTCATCGTCTGAATCCAGCGTTTCCGCATCGGGTGATTCTGACTCAGGAGATGTCCCGCTTGTCTACGCCTGCCAGACCTTTAACCAGAAATTTAACCCCTTCTTCTATTCGGCTGCGATTGACGGGTACGTCTCCAACGTCTGTGTGGATACCCTGCTGATCACCGACCGGGAAGGGGTTATTGTCTATGATGGCATAAACGGCGAAACGAGAGAGTATAACGGAACCGATTACACCTACACCGGCCTCTCCAGCTGCACCGTTGACCAGGGGGAGGATACCACCACCTACACCTTTAAGCTCAGAGAAGGGGTTCAGTTCGCCGATGGGGAAGAGCTCACCGCCGATGACCTGATCTTCTCCCTTTACGTCATCCTCGACCCCACTTATACCGGTATCCAGACCCTCTACTCCGAGGACATTGTCGGCTTAAACGCCTACCGGACCCAGACTTCCGACGCAGCCTTTGAAGAGTACGGCCAGATCTTCGACGACATCTCCGCCGGTACCGCAGGCGATTACGACCAGGCCCTTTACGACTCTTACGACTCCCTTCTGCAGCAGGCTTGGACCGACGACCTGGCGGCCGTGGTCGATTATGATATGACCAATCTGTCGGAATATGTGGAAGATTTCACCGGCTACACCGTCGATGAAGTGGAGCAAAACGAGGGCCTCCAGATCGCGTTCGCCATGGCGGTCGACGAGACTGGCACCATCGCCGACGGGGTGCTGACCTCGGTTACCGGCGACACCTTTGACCTGTCCGCCGGCACCGTTCCGACCCTGGACGATTTCTACGCGGCCTCCACCTCGTTCTACGACGGCGATGCCAGCGCATACTATGAGGCCGAGGGCGCGGGAAGCAACACCGTCCTCGATACCGCTCGGGAAGCCTTTATCCTCGCAAACGGCCAGGATGACTCCGGCGAAGGGGTTCCGAATATCGAAGGCATCAAAAAAATCGACGACTATACCGTTTCGGTCACCACCAACGGATTCTCCGCCACCACCATCTATAAGCTGGCAAGCGTCCGCCTGGCGCCGATGCACTACTACGGCGACGAATCCCTCTACGACTATGACAACAACCAGTTCGGCTTCACCTACGGCGATCTGTCGACTGTAGAAGATAACCTCTCGCCGATGGGCACCGGGCCTTATTACTTCGACCGTTTTGAAAACCGCGTTGTCTATTTCAGCGCCAATGAAAACTACTGGAAAGGTACGCCCAAGACCAAACAGATGCAGTGGCGTGAAACCGCTCCCGATGACCAGATCGCGGCGGTGGCCACCGGCGTCGCAGACATCACCGACCCCGAAAGCTCGCTGGAGGCTTACGACGAGATCCGTTCCTACAACTCCAACGGCGATGTAAACGGCGATACCCTGGAAATTAAGGAGTACGAGCTGTTGGGCTACGGCCTGATCGGCATCAACTCCACCACCGTCAACGTCGGCGGCGAACCCGGTTCGGAAGCTTCCCGCAACCTCAGACGGGCCCTCGCGACCGTTCTGGCCGTTTACCGTGACATCGCCATCTCCTCCTACTACGGCGAAGGCGCCAGCGTCATCGAATACTCGATCACCTCTGTCTCCTGGGCTGCGCCTCAGCCCACCGATCCCGGCTACTCCGCCGCCTTCTCCACCGACGTCAACGGCAACGACATCTACACCGCCGATATGACCGACGATGAACGGTATGCCGCTGCCCTCGAGGCGGCCAAGGGCTTCCTGATTGCCGCCGGCTATACCTGGGACGAGGCCTCCGGCACCTTTACCGCCGCGCCGGAAGGGGCAAAACTCACCTATGAGATGATCGTCCCCGGCGGCGGCACCGGCTCTCACCCCGACTTTATGCTGGCTGAGTACGCCCGCGACGCCCTGGCGAAGCTGGGTATCACCATCGTCATCAACGACCCCTCCGACAACAACGTCCTCTGGAACGCCCTCGACGCCGGCACCCAGGAAATCTGGTGCATGTCCTGGGCCAGCGGCGCCGACCCGGATATGTATCAGATCTGGCATTCCAACAACGCTGTCGGCAAACCCGGCTCCACCGGCTCCAACCACGCCTCCCTGGAGGACCCCGAACTGGATGAGCTGATTATGGAGGGCCGCTCCAGCTCTGACACCTCCTTCCGTAAGGCTATCTACGGCCAGTGCCTGGATATCATCCGCTCTTGGGCGGTCGAGGTCCCTGTCTTCCAGCGCAACGAGTTCTTCCTGTTCTCGCCCCAGCGGATCAACATGGACACCGTTACCCCCGACATTACCTCTTTCTGGGATTGGATGAACGACCTGGAAAAGGTAGAAATGAACGGCTAATGCGCTTTATCCTGCAAAAGCAGCTTTGACGTGTCGGAAAAATGCGGTTTTAAACCACATTTTACAGAATAATAACACAAAATATTCAAAAAAAATCCGAAAAAAACGTCAAATTTCCGAAAATGGCCAGAAAGAGGATTTTGTTGGTAAGAAAGTTATTGACAAGAATCCTTCTTTCTGGTACAATAGCAGCATGTTACCGGTAGGCATACAAGTTTCGCTGATAGAAATACACATTTGTTACAGCGATCCGCGTTACCCAAAACGCCGGAGCATAAATTGACACCTCGGTGTATATCGGGGAAAGATCATAAGGAGAGGATTTAGCATGAAAACGAATCTCAAACGGTTATGTGCCATCGCCCTTGTGGCAGCTATGTCCACCGGTTCGCTGGTTTCCTGCAACACCACCACCAGCAGCACCAGCAGCGGCAGCAGCGATGGTTCCACCAGCACCGCTTCCGAGTCCACCTCCACCGCGTCGGATGGTTCTTCCGACGGCAGCTCCGCGCCGTTTGTCTACGCGACCGACGCTTTCAGCCAGAAGTTCAACCCCTTTATCTACTCCACCGTATATGACGGCGAAGTCGCAAACGTCTGTGTTGAAACCGTCAGCAGCTACACCCGTTCCGGTTCGGTCATCATGGAAGGCCTGGGGGACGGTACCACCGAGGAATACAACGGCACTGAATATAACTACCAGGGCCTTTCCAACATCACCGTCGATCAGGCGGAGGATTCCACTACTTATACCGTTGAACTCCGGCAGGGCGTCCTCTTCGCCGATGGCGAGGAGATGAACGCCGACGACCTGATCTTCTCGATCTACGTCCTTCTCGACCCCAGCTACACCGGTTCCCAGACCCTTACCTCCAACAATATCATTGGATATGACGACTATGTGGCTGGAACCGCTCCTTCTGTAGAAGGTGTTAAGAAGATCGACGATTACACCGTTTCGATCACCACCGAAGGCTACTCGGTCACCACCATCTACGACA
Source organism: uncultured Clostridia bacterium (assembly GCA_944387995.1). GTDB lineage: Bacteria > Bacillota > Clostridia > Oscillospirales > Ruminococcaceae > Faecivivens. Next base: position 4,672 of record CALXHB010000090.1, read on the forward strand.
TCATCGCCATCCCGCTGGCTCCGATGCACTACTACGGCGACGAGTCCCTCTACGATTACGATAATAACCAGTTCGGCTTTACCTTCGGCGATCTGAGCTCGGTTCAGGATAACCTGGAACCCATGGGCACCGGTCCCTACCTCTTCGACCGTTACGAAAAGCGTACCGTTTACCTCGACGCCAACGAAAACTACTGGAAGGGCGCTCCCAAGATCCAGCAGATGCAGTTTAAGGAAACCTCCGAATCGGATAAGGCCGCGGCTATCTCCACCGGCACCGCCGACTTTACCAGCCCCTTCGGCTCCGTTTCGACTCTGACCGAGATCGCTTCCTATAACTTCAACAATGAGACCACCGGCGACGTGGCGACCACCTTCTCTTACGACAACAACGGCTACGGCTACATCGGCATCAACGCCGCTACCATGAACGTCGGCGGCGATCCTGGTTCCGATGCTTCCAAGAACCTCCGCAAAGGCTTCGCAACCCTCTACGCAGTCTACCGTGACATCTGCTGCGATTCCTACTACGGCGACGCCGCGAAGGTTATCCAGTACTCGATCTCCGATTGCTCTTGGGGCGCTCCCAAAGAGACCGACGAAGGTTACTCCATCGCTGATTCGGTCGACGTCGACGGCAACCCCATCTATACCTCGGATATGACCGACGATCAGCGGTTTGACGCCGCCCTCCAGGCTTCCATCGGCTTCTTCAAAGCAGCCGGTTACACCTGGGATGATGCGACCGGTAAATTTACCGCCGCTCCCGATGGCGCGTCCCTCGCTTACGAAGTTATCATCCCCGCTGACGGCGGCGAAGACCACCCGGCTTACCTCCTTTGCGAGTATGTCCGCTCCGCCCTTGAATCCATCGGCATCACCCTTACCATCAACAACCCCTCTGACTCCAACCAGATGTGGACCACCATTGATGCCCGCACCCACAACATGTACACCGCGGCCTTCTCCTTCGGCGGCAACCCTGACCCCGACTGCTACGACCGGTATCACTCCAGCACGATCGCCAATGGCAACAACAACAACTCCATTTCGGATCCTGAACTGGATACCCTGCTGTCCGACGGCCGGATCTCCGCTGACCAGAGCTACCGCCGCGCGATTTACAGAGAGGCGCTGGACATCGTCCGCGACTGGGCAGTTGAAGTTCCTTACTATCAGCGTCAAAACATCTACGTTTACTCGACCGAACGGGTCAACATGGATACCGTTACCCCGGATATCACCACCTTCTGGGGCTGGACCAAGGACCTCGAAAAGCTCGAGATGAACTAATCTTTGTGGTGGTTTAGGCGCCGGTTTTCCGCAAAGCGAACTCCTCTCCTCGCCTTTGCAGCCGGGAAACCGGTGCCGTTCCCCTATAATCCGCCCCCCTGGGACGGATAAAAATAGCCCCAAATACACAGGAAATGAACGGTAAGCCTGCTTCATCCTGCAAAAGCATATTCGGAGAGACGCAATAAAACCGGTTTTTTTGCGGTTTGTTTTTGAAAAGCATACAAAATCTGCATTATATTTTCAGAAAAATGCTGAAAAACCGTGAAAAACAGTAAAATTGTCGTTTACCGAAACGAAAGACCTTGACGAAATTCTTTTTTTCTGATAGAATAACTAAATGTAACCGGTCGGTGAACAGGTTGTGTCAATTGGAAAACACAGGATGTTTGTTAGGGCCTTCGGTCTATGGGCCGGTGCAGTATTTGGCCCCCTTTATTATCTGCGGGGCTATAAGCTTAAGGAGAGGATCCACCCATGAAAACAAATCTGAAACGGTTGTGCGCGATCGCGCTGGTTGCCGCTATGTCCGCAGGAGTTTTTGCTTCCTGCTCCAACGGCAACGGTTCCAGCGACTCTGCAAGCACCTCTGAGTCCACTTCTACGGCCTCGGAAGAGACTACCAGTGACAATTCGACCCCTCTGGTCGTCGCGTACGACACCTTCAACCAGAAGTTCAACCCCTTCTTCTCGACCGTTCAGTATGACTCGGACGTCGCTTCCATGGCTTGCGAAAGCCTGATTATCAACGACCGTTCCGGCGCTATCGTTTATAACGGCATCGAGGGCGAAACCCGTTCCTACAACGGTACCGACTATACCTATAATGGTCTGGCGGACGTGAGCGTTGACCAGGGCGAGGACACCACCACCTATACCATCAAACTGCGTGAAGGCGTTCTTTTCGCAGACGGTGTTGAGCTGACGGCTGACGATATTATTTTCGATTACTACGTCTACCTCGACCCCAGCTACGACGGCGGCACCACCCTTTACTCCGAAGACATCGTCGGTCTCCAGGAATATCGGACCCAGACTTCTTCTGAAGTTTACCAGAAGTACAACACCATGTTCGATTACTTCCAGACCAACGGCGATGCTGGTGAATACGGCGACGAAATGCTGGCAGACTATAACCAGGCCATCACCGATACCTGGAAGGCTGACCTCCAGGGCATCGTAGACGGCGTCATGGCAGACTACGGCGCTTCTCCTGCGGACTACGGCTTCGGCAGCTACACCGCTGACGACCTCTCCGCCAACGAAGGCCTCCAGATCGCTTACGGTATGTTCATGTGGAGCTTCGCGACCTACGACGCCGATACCGGCATCCTGACCGCGACCGACTCCGGCGCTACCTTTGATCTGGCCAATGGTGTTTACCCCACCATCGACGATTTCTACAACACCGCTTCCGCGAAGTATGCAACTGCTGCTGATTACGACGCGGCTGGCGAATCCTACACCGGCGCTTCGGTTATGACCGACGCCAGAGAGAACTTCATCTCCACCTACGGCGCTCAGGACGAGTCGATGGGCGACGAAGGCGTGCCGAACATCGAAGGCATTAAGAAGATCGACGATTACACCGTTTCGGTCACCACCAACGGCTTCTCCGTCACCACCATCTACAACCTCGGCATCCGTGTTGCTCCTATGCACTACTACGGCGAAGAGGATCTGTACGATTACGACAACAACATGTTCGGTTTCGAGTACGGCAACCTCGACCATGTCCGCGAGAACCTTTCTCCTATGGGCACCGGTCCTTACGTCTTTGACCGTTACGAGAACCGTACCGTCTACTTCAACGCCAACGAGAACTACTGGAACGGCGCTCCCAAGACCAAGACGATGCAGTGGATCGAGACCAACGAGTCCGATAAGGTCGCGGCAGTCGGCACCGGCACCGCGGATATCTCCAACCCCTCTGGCTCTCTCTCCGTTCTGGACGAGATCTCCTCTTATAACTCCAACGGCGAGACCACTGGCGACGTCCTCGAGACCATCGCTTACGACAACCTGGGCTACGGCTATATCGGCCTGAACGCTCTGAACATGAAGGTCGGCACCTCTGAAGAGGATATCGGCACCGAGGCTTCCCGCAACCTCCGCAGAGGTTTCGCAACCCTGTTCGCGGTTTACCGTGATATGGCAAACGACTCCTACTACGGCGACGCTGCGAAGGTCATCAACTACTCGATCTCCGACTGCTCTTGGGCCGCTCCTCAGCCCACCGACGAAGGCTATGAAGTTGCTTACTCCACCGACGTCGACGGCAACCCGATCTACACCGCTGACATGACCGACGAGGAAAAGTTTGACGCTGCTCTCCAGGCTGCAATCGGCTTCTTCAAAGCTGCTGGCTACACCTGGGACGACGCAACCCAGACCTTTACCGCGGCTCCCGAAGGCGCGAAGATGACCTATGAGGTTATCTGCCCCGCAGGCGGCGGCGAAGACCACCCGGCTTACCTCCTCTGCGAGCATGTCCGTCAGGCTCTCGAGAAGATCGGCATCACGCTGGTCATCAACAACCCGTCCGACCAGAACGTTATCTGGAATGCGCTGGACGCCAACACCGAAGAGATGTGGACCGCTGCTTGGTCTTCCACCATCGACCCGGATATGTATCAGACCTGGCACTCCAAGAACGTTGTCGGCGTTCCTGGCTCTACCGGTTCTAACCACGCTTACCTGATTGATGACCAGCTCGACCAGCTGATTTTGGATGCCCGCGCTTCCTCTGACCAGGAATACCGCAAGGCAATCTACAAACAGTGCCTCGACATCATCAAAGACTGGGCGGTTGAAGTTCCTTACTACCAGAGACAGAACATCTACGTTGTTTCTCCTGAACGGATTAACACCGAAACCATGACCAAGGACACCACTCCTTACTGGAACTGGATGAACGAAGTTCAGAACATCGAGATGAACTGATCCCGTTTGGAAAAGTAAATAAACCATAACGCGAGGTCTATTGCCGCAGAACGGCCCATCGCAACGGCGCGATGGGTCCGCTTCTGGGGCAGTTTGTCGGTTTTTGGCGGTTTTCGCTGTCGGACAAGCTGGGCTTCTGTGTGAAAACTTACCATAAATTCTATAAGGAGGGGACAAAATTTTATGCGCAAATTTGTGATTAAGCGCCTGCTTATCAGCGTGGTCATCTTTTTCTTTGTCGCGCTGATCCTGTACACCATTATGCGCTGTATCCCGACTTCCTTCGTAGAGTCGCAGGCCAGACAGCTGTCCCAGCTGCCGGGCGCGAAGAGCTATGAGGAGTGGCTGGCGCAGCTGACCGAAATGTACAACCTTGACAACTCCATTATCGAAGGCTACTTCTCCTGGCTGTGGAACGCGGTAAGAGGCCAGTTCGGCGACAGCTGGTACTGGACCAAACCGGTTCTGGAAGTATTCAGTGATTCCATCTGGTACTCCTTCGCACTGGGCGCGATCACCTTCGTTTTACAGATCGTCATCGCCATCCCGCTGGGCATCCTCGCTGCCCGCAAGCAGTACGGCATGGCCGACTACGTGGTCACCGTTATTGCACTGGTTGGTATCTCGCTGCCGACCTTCTTCTTCGCAACTCTTCTGAAATATGTCTTTTCGATCAACCTCGGCTGGTTTGACCTTTACGGCATTGTCGGACGGTTCTACGACCAGCTATCACCCTTCGGCAAGTTCCTCGATATGGCCAAGCGCCTGGTGCTGCCGGTTACGACCTTGACCATCGTCAACATCGGCTCGCTGATGCGTTACACCCGCACCAACATGCTCGAGGTTTTAAACTCCGACTATATCCGGACCGCCCGCGCCAAGGGTCTGTCGGAAAACGTTGTCGTCAATAAGCACGCTTTCCGCAACACCCTGATCCCGGTTGTCACCCTGCTCGGCGGATCGCTGCCCGGCCTCTTCTCCGGCGCAATGATCACCGAGACCCTGTTCCAGATTCCCGGTATCGGCTACGTTTCCTACGACGCCATGGTCAACGGCGATATTCCTTTCTATATGTTCTACTCCAGTTTCCTGGCGATCCTGACCCTGCTGGGTATGCTGATTGCCGACGTCATGTACGCGGTTGTCGACCCTCGGGTTCGCCTCGATTGATAGCCCTCTGACGCGATTCCCAACAGAAAGGAAGGATACCTTTTGTCTATCGAAGAAAAGAAAACCGGGGCTCAGCCTGAGGGCCAGGACGGCCAGCAGATGGCGCTGGACGATGAACGCCGCGTTAAGGTGCTCTCCCCGGGCGCAATGGTCGCCAAACGGTTTTTCCGCAATAAGCTCGCAATGGCGGGCGTTATCATCCTCGTGATCATGTTCATCTTCTCGTTTATCGGCGGCGCAATCTCCCCCTACGGCGAGAGCCAGATCTTTGAGGATTACGAAGAAGTTGTTTCTAACTTTGCCGGTGCCACCATCAACACCGACTACCGCTATACCGAAGCCTATTCCGGCTCTCTGCCCACCACCGCCCGGACCAGCATGATCCTGGCAGTCAACAACGGCGAGACCACCTATGAGGCCGGTGAAAACACCTATCAGCTGACCGAAATCGGCGAGCACTGCTACGTGATTTCCGGTACCGCCACCGTCGCCCAGGCTGACCGGCTGGCCGGCTCCTACGTCCTCAGCTCCGACGCAATCGAAGTGAGCGACGACCTGACCGCTGCTTTCAACGACGCAATGAACAGCGGCGCCACTACCTTCACCTATGACGGCGTCGAATACACCATCACCGGTTCCGGCCGCACCTATTATATCAGCGCGATGCAGGAGCTGGGCTTTGCCACCCAGGAGATCATCGAAGCCGACGGCCTTTCCTACGAGGCGAAAAAGGAAGCGCTGTTGGCGCTGCTTAATGGCGAAACCTCCTTCTCCGCTGACGGCACCAACTACACCGTGGAGCTCGACGACGAGACCGCTATCATCTTCTCCGGTTCCGAGGAAGTCGGCGCCATCTCTCCCTATTCGATTCAGGGCATCGAGTCCGGCACCGTTATCTCCACCGAACTGAGAGCGCAGATCATTGAGGCCATTGCCAACGACACCTCCAGCTTCACCGTCACGGACGCAGAAGGCAACGAAGTGGAATATGAAGTGGTTCGGGAGAACACCCGTTACACCATCCGCACCGCCTCCTCCACCCGTCTGATCCAGACCTATCTCGCACCCTCCACCAGCCACTGGCTCGGCACCGACGGCGCTGGGATGGACATCCTGACCCGTCTGATGTACGGCGGCCGGATCTCCCTTCTGATCGGCTTTGTCGTCGTTATCCTTGAGACGATCATCGGCGTTGTGCTGGGCGGTATCGCCGGCTACTTCGGCAAGTGGGTGGATATGCTGGTCATGCGTATCGTCGATATCTTCTACTGCATCCCCACCTGGCCGATCCTCATCATCCTCGGCGCGGTTATGGACTCCTACCAGATCGGCGCCCGGGTCAGAATCTACTTTATGATGATCGTCCTGGCCGTCCTCGGCTGGCCCTTCATCGCCAGAATCGTCCGCGGCCAGATCCTCTCTCTCCGTGAGCAGGAGTTCATGGTCGCCGCGGAAGCGACCGGTATCTCGGTCTCCAGACGGATCTTCCGTCACCTGGTCCCCAACGTCATCCCGCAGCTGATCGTTCAGTGCACGATGGCCCTTGGCGGCATCATCCTGACCGAATCGACGATGTCGTTCCTCGGCATCGGCGTCAAATTCCCCTACGCTTCCTGGGGCAACATCATCTCCTCGGTTAGTAACGTCTTCGTCATGACCAACTACTGGTACTGCTGGATCCCCGCCGGTTTCTGCATCCTGCTGACGGTTCTGGGCTTCAACTTTGTCGGTGACGGCCTGCGCGATGCGTTTGACCCGAAGATGAAACGCTGAGGGAAAGGAGCGCGCTGCAGATGTTTAATAAGAAAAAAGATGCAAACTATATCTCCGGCAAGGAATCCCGGGAAATCTCCCGCAAAAACCGCAAGATCACCAAGGAGCTGGAGAAAAAGCGGGAACGCAAACATGTGGACCCGTCGGAATACACCACCCAGATGCACGACTCCAATAACGTCCTGGAAGTGGATAACCTCCACACCTACTTCTTTACCGATATCGGTACGGTAAAGTCGGTGGACGGCGTTTCCTTTGACGTGCCGGTCGGTAAGACCGTCGGCATCGTCGGCGAGTCCGGCTGCGGCAAGAGCGTCACCTCGCTCTCGATCATGCAGCTGGTCCAGCGGCCTACCGGCCAGATTGTCGAAGGGGAAATCCGCTTTAACGGTTCGGATATGACCTACGACATCGCCAAGACCCCCACCCGGGTTATGCAGAAGATCCGCGGCAACCAGATCGCGATGATCTTCCAGGAACCGATGACCAGCCTTAACCCCATCTTCCGGATTGGGATGCAGATCGAAGAGGTTCTGAAGCTCCACTATCCCGACTGGGATAAAGAAAAGGTCAAAGCCCGCACCATCGAGATGCTGGAGATGGTCGGTATCGCCAACGCAGAGGGCGTCTATCGGATGTATCCCCACGAGCTGTCCGGCGGTATGCGGCAGAGAATCTGTATCGCTATGGCCCTGGCCTGCTCCCCCCGGCTGATCATCGCCGACGAGCCCACCACCGCTCTGGACGTTACCATCCAGGCCCAGATTCTGGACCTGCTCCGTCACTTAAAAGACCGGATCAACTCCTCGATCATGCTGATCACCCATGACCTGGGCGTCATCGCCGAGATGGCTGATTACGTCGTCGTCATGTACGCCGGCCGCATCGTCGAAAAGGGCACCGTCCACGACATCTTCAAAAACCCCAGCCATCCTTACACCATCGGGCTGATGAACTCCAAGCCGGTCGTCGGCAAGAAGATCGACGAGCTTTACTGCATCCCCGGCAAGGTTCCGAACCCCATCGCCATGCCCAACTACTGCTACTTCCGCGACCGCTGCGAGATGCGGACCAAACACTGCGACGGCGAGTATCCGCCCATCATCCAGCTTTCGCCCACCCATCAGTGCAGCTGCTACCGGTATCTCGACTACCTTGACAAGAAGAAAGGGGAGTGACCGCCATGAGTGAACAAGAAAAGACCTCCGTCCAGACTGCGGACGACATCCTGCTCGAAGTGCGGGACCTCAAAAAGTATTTCCCCATCAAAGGCGGCCTGTTTAACTCGGTCGTCGGCCAGGTCCGGGCCGTCGACGGCATTTCGTTTAAGTTAAAGCGCGGTACCACGATGGGCCTGGTCGGCGAGTCCGGCTGCGGCAAATCCACCGCTGGGCGGACCATCCTGCGGCTGCTGGAACGGACCTCCGGTGAGATCCTCTTCAACGGTACCGACATAGGCACCCTTTCGAAGAAACAGCTCCGCGCCATCCGTCCGAAACTCCAGATCATTTTCCAGGACCCCTACTCCAGCCTTTCGCCTCGTCTGCCGGTCGGTGAAATCATCGGCGAGGCGGTCCGGGAACACGGCATCGTCGCCAAGGAAGACTACGACGAGTATCTGGACACCATCATGAACGAGTGCGGCCTGCAGCCCTTCCACAAGGACCGCTACCCCCACGAGTTCTCCGGCGGCCAGCGGCAGAGAATCTGCATCGCCCGGGCGCTGGCTCTGAACCCCTCCTTCGTCGTCTGCGACGAACCGGTTTCGGCGCTGGACGTTTCGATTCAGGCGCAGATCATCAACCTGCTGAAAGACCTGCAGCGGGAACACAACCTGACCTATCTCTTCATCTCCCACGACCTTTCGGTTGTCGAGCACATCTCCGATACCATCGGCGTTATGTACCTCGGTAACCTCGTCGAGACGGGCGCGAAGGAAGATATCTTCAGAAACCCCCTGCACCCCTACACCCAGGCCCTCTTCTCGGCCATCCCGATGCCGGACCCCGACGTTAAGATGAACCGGGTTATCCTGGAAGGGTCGATTCCTTCTCCGGCCAATCCTCCCGCCGGCTGCAAGTTCCACACCCGCTGCCGTTACTGCATGGAAAAGTGCGGCAAGGAAGAACCTGCAACCTACGAGGTCGAGCCGGGTCATACCGTTACCTGCCACCTTTACGCCGACGGCAACAAGAAGCTCCCGGAACTGCCCCCGCAGAACACCAACGCTGCCTCTGCCGCCGACTAATCGTTGTACGCCAAACCACCTCCGCCCCCGGGGGTGGTTTTTTTCTCTGTCCGACGCGGCCGCAGCTCCCGCGAGGGAAGGGTTGGGACTGTTTGTCAAGCAAACAGTCTTCAGAACAGACCTGGCCGCGAAAACATTGGGCAAGTAAGCTGGAAGGTTTCAGTTTTTCCTATTCGACGCGGCCGCAGCCCTTGGAATCCGCCAAGGGCCCTGCCCTTGGAACCCGCCAGGCTCCGCGCCTGGATGCGCCAGGACCCTAGCGGGCCCTGGACCCCATATCCGACGCGGCGTGAGTGGCCCGCCCCAAAGCCGGCGGACCGTTCGACAAGCTCACGGTCTTCCCACAGACCTGGACGCTCGGGGAGTCCAGCGGATAAACCGAAACATTTCGGAAAAGATTGGTTCCGAAGCGTTGCAGCTTATTGCCCAATATACCCCGCGGCCAAGTCTCTATCGAAGACCGTTTGCTTGACAAACGGTCAGAACCGTGCTGAGCGTGAACTGCGGCCGCGTCGGATAATGGGATTGTTAAGGGCCCTTTGGGTCCTTAACCGGGATCCAAGGGCTGGCCCTTGGTCCATCCAAGTGAAACTTGGCCAGTCCAGGCGGGGAGCCTGGGCGCTGCCATAAGGGCAGCGAAACATCTATCCATGCTCAAAAAATACAGCTGTGCCAAAGAAGAAAAAAGGTGATATATTGAGAAAGAAAAAGAAAAGACCCGATTGGGATGATGGGCGGACGATTGCGAATATGAACATCGACGGGATGCCCTGGTACCGGCCAGGCCCGGATATGGCGGATATCCCTGCCGACCGCCCCGAAAACGAGGAGGAAGGCCCCGACGGCCTCCTGAAAAAAAAGGAAGAGCAGGAAGAACCGCCGGTCCTCCACGGGAAAGCCCTTCGCCGGCTGATGGTCAGCGCCACTCTGGTGGGACTGGGACTGGCGCTGGTGTTTGTGCTGGGGGCGTTTTTGTTCATCGAGTTTCTGCTTCACGTTTGGCATTGAGGAAAACCCCTGTCCATGGCGGCAGGGGTTTTGTTTTGTAAAATCTATGTTGCAAAACATCCAGAAGATAAACTTTCTCTTGACAGATTCTGTCAAATCTGGTATGATTTACATAGTATGCGATTGAAAAACCGAAAGAGAGGAATCTGTACTATGGCTTATCAAAAACACTTCAACGGCTACTATACGGTCGTGGAAAACGACGGGGGAAAGACCCTCGGCGTGATGGACGCTCCGGTCATCGAAAAAGACGGCCTGGCCTTTAAGGACCTGGCGGGGACCGGGGAGCTGCTGCCCTATGAGGACTGGCGGCTGACCCCGGAAGAGCGCGCCCAGGACCTCGCCCAGCGGCTTTCTCCCAAGGAGATTGCAGGTCTGACCCTCTTTTCCTCCCACCAGGCGGTCCCGGCCCAGGGGCGGTTTGGCGGCACCTATGACGGCAAGCCCTTTAGCGAGAGCGGCGCTAAACCCTACGAGCTGTCCGACCAGCAGAAGAAGTTCATCCCGGAAGACGGCATCCGCACCGTCCTGCTGACCGACGCCCAGGACGTGGAGACGCTGGCCCGCTGGAACAACGGGATGCAGGCCCTGGCGGAATCTTCGCCCTTCGGTATTCCGGTGAGCCTCTCTTCCGACCCCCGGCACGGCGCCCGGAACCCCACCGGCCGTCAGTCCAAAGATGTGGTCACCACTTCCAAATGGCCCCAGGGGATGGGCCTCGCGGCCACCTTCCGGCCGGAAGTGGTTAAGGAGCACGCCGAAATTGTCGCCCAGGAATACCGGGCAATGGGCATCACCTCCGCCCTTTCCCCGCAGATTGACCTCGGCACCGACCCCCGCTGGATGCGTACCCGGGACACCTTCGGCTGCCACGTCAAGATGAGCCAGGACATGGCCCGGGCCTACTGCGACGGCATCCAGACCACCAAGGATTCCCCCACCGGTTGGGGCACCGGCTCGATCAACGCGATGGCCAAACACTGGCCCGGCGGCGGCACCGGTGAGGGCGGCCGAGACGCCCATTACGCCTACGGCAAGTACGCCGTTTACCCCGGCGGGAACTTCGACGCCCACCTTTCGGTCTTCACCGAGGGCGCCTTCAAGCTGGACGGCCCCACCAAGATGGCGGGCGCCATCATGCCTTACTACACCATCTCCACCGGCATTGACCCCGACGAAAACGTCGGCAACGCCTACTCCCACTACATCATCCACGACCTGCTCCGGGAAAAATACGGCTATGAGGGGGTCGTCTGTACCGACTGGGGCGTCACCCAGCACACCGAAGGGGAGAAGGTCACCGTTTTCGGCCACGCTTCCCACGGCGTCGAGACGATGCCCCGCCCCGAACGGATCCTGAAAGCCATCATGAACGGCGTCGACCAGTTCGGCGGCGATAACGAGGTGGGCCCGGTCATGGACGCCTATGCCCGCGGCGTCGAAAAGTACGGCGAAGAGACGATGAAAAAACGGGTCGCCGAAACCGCTGCCCGGATTCTGCTGCCCCGCTTCCGCACCGGGCTGTTCGAGAACCCCTACCTGGACCCCCGGGAGAGCGAAAAGGTCATCGGCAAGAAAGAGTTCGTGGACCTCGG
>CALXHB010000091.1 GCA_944387995.1 uncultured Clostridia bacterium
GGGCTTGGGATCGGTGTATTCAAAGAAAAACCGCTCGGTGGTCTCGGGGGTGGCGGTGGCGTTAAAAAAAAAAGAAAGACGGTAGTTGCCGTTCTTTTCCACCAGGCCGCTGATGCGGGGGGTCCAGTTGGGGCCATCCGGCTCAAACGTCCGGGTGCGCAGCGCCTCTTCAAAGGTCTTTCCGGCCTTCAGGTAATCGGCGACGGTATCGGTCTGGTCGCCGTTGGTGACGACGAGGGTGTCCCCTACCTTGCGGACCGGATGATAGATGATGAGGCTCGGGTCCACCATCTTGGAGGGATCAAAGGCTTCGGTGCGGATTCCGTCCGGCTCCTCGAGGAAGACGCGGTTGCGGCTGTTTTCACTGCGGCCCATGATGAAATAGCCGACGACGGCATGGCGGCCGTCCTCACTGCGGCCGATGACGATGCCCCGGCCAGGGTAGCTATTCTCTTTCAGTTCCTTTGCAAGATCGATCATATCCATATTCCTTTCTGCCCGGAAGCCCCGGGCGGGCGGTTTACTCATCTACACGGGCGATGCCGTTTTCCACGTGGATTTTCCCCTCGCAGAAAAGGCGGGCCGCTTTCGGCAGCAGCTTCCACTCGACGTTTTCCATAACCCGGCGCTGCAGCACCTCAGGGGTATCGCCGTTTTTCACCGGAACGGTCCCCTGGAGGATAATCGGGCCGCCGTCGCAGACCTCGTTGACAAAGTGGACGGTGGCGCCAGTGACCTTAACCCCGGCCGCCAGCACAGCCTCGTGGACATGCAGTCCGTAATACCCCGGCCCGCAGAAGGAAGGAATCAGCGCCGGATGAACGTTCATGACGGCATTGGGGAACGCCGCCGGCAGTTCCGGCCCCAGGATGACCATGAACCCGGCGAGAATCACCAGATCCGCCTGTTCCTCCTGGAGGGCTTTCACCATCTGAGCGGTGTAGGTTTCCCGGTCGACCCCTTTCTTGGGGAGCACACGGGTTTTCACCCCGGCGTTTTCCGCCCGGGTCAGGGCGTAGGCCGACGGAGAGGAGGAGATGACGCAGGTGATGTGGCCGGGACCCAGTTCTCCCCGGTGTTCGGCGTCGAGCAGGGCTTGCAGGTTGGTGCCGCCGCCCGACACCAGGACTACGATGTTTTTCATGTGGTTGCTCCCTTTCTGTGACTGTCCGCCGGGAGCGGAATATCCATACCTTTCCGCATACGGACAAGAATTCCCTTATATATACAAGTATATACGGTTACGGCCGCTCCGTCAAGAGAGAGATGGAGTTTGGGGGAGAAAAATGAAAAAAGCGGAAGAAAAACCGCTTTCGGTTCTTCTTCCGCTTTTCGGGGGTGTTTCAGGAACAGTGCAGCAGGTAAACCGTCCCGTCGGGCATAAATGCCAGCGTCAATTTCCGGCCGCCCTGGAGGGAACCGGCGGCGTTGACCTTTTCCACCATTTCGGCGTTCTCACCGGTGGCGTCAGCAAACCGCAGGCGGTCTTCCCGCACCCAGAGGTCCAGTCCCTGATTCAGATAGAACACGCCGTCAATCAGACAGCAGTCGCTGATATACCCGCGGCAGGTGGCAAGCGCCTCCACGCCGTCGTCCGTCTCCCGCACCAGTACGCCGCTGTTTTTTCCATAGGTGACCGCGCCGTCGGAAGCCAAAACCGTTTCGCAGGACGCGGCCAAAGGGGTGCGGTTCCCTTCCGCATCCAGCAGCCAGTAAGTATCCTCCTCTGTGTCCAGCACCAGCAGGCGGTCTCCGACAGCTCCCTGTAATGCGCAGTTTTCCACCCCGGGAAGAGGCTCTTCCTCCCCGGACGGCAGGTCCAGAACCCTCAGCCCGTTTTGACCGCTTTCCTCCGCCGCAGAACCCCAACGGACCAAAAACAGCTGTTCGCCGCGAGCCATCACCAGGCTGACCTGATCGCCTCCCGGGAGAGGATAGGTTTTGACCAGCTGTCCGCCGGTATCCCGCACCTGCACCTCCATCTGGCAAACATGGTCTTCTTCCGACTGTTCACCGCAAGCCGACGCCAAGCAGTAGAGCATCCCGTCATAGGCCCACATCTCTCCATTATAGCCGAACGCCGTGTGCCCAGTGGTATTGGTGATTTCGGCCAGGACGGACGTTTCCCCGGTTTCCCCATCGATCCGGTGGAGGTAGGGGTCCAGCCGCTGGGTGTAAAAATAGTCGCCGTCCACCGCGGCCAGATATACCAGTTCCGCGCTGTCAAACAGCCCGTCCGCAATGCACGTTACCCGCTCCTCCTCCGGCTGCCAGTGGTAAAGCCCGTCATCCGCCCGGAAACAGGTGGAATCCCCGTCCGGCCAGAAGCTGGTATAGTTGTTGGAAAACCAGTAAGCCTGCGGATTTTCATTATGATCTTGAACAGAAATAATTTCACATCCGGCCAGGAGGACTGATAAAAGCAAAACGAGCCAAAAATGTACAATTCGCATATCTATACAATTCCTAAACTTTAATGCCGTTGCCTTGCTTTTTATTCATATTTAAAGCTAAAAATCAAAGTTTGTTGCAATCAACCGTATTGAGAACGAACTTTTCTTGAGAAGATTTTACGTTAAACTTTTTCAGTTGTCAATAGCTTTTTATCATTTTTTCAAAATCTTTCCCAACGCCAAAAAAGCGGAAGAAAAACCGCTTCTGGTTCTTCTTCCGCTTTAAAAGGTCAGGAACGGTTCAGCAAATAAAGGGTTCCATCAGGGGTGAGGGCGAGGGTCAAAGTATCCCCTCCACTTAGAAAAATCCGCGTTTCGTTCGCCTCCGCCACCGCTTCGACGTTTTCGCCGGTGGCGTCGACCATTTGAATCGTTTCGGAAAGGATTTTACAATTAGATCTAAACTGCATATACAGTACTCCGTTATCAATCATATAATCATCAGGAAGATACTTATCAAATCTCAGAAGATCATGATCCTTTCCATTCATAATCGAATAAAGCGTGTTGACAGTCCCATAATAGCAACACTTATCATCCATAGCATACAGATTGCTATTTACGGAAGTTGGAAAAACATTCCCATCTTTATCCAACAAAAAATAATCATGTGTTCCCGTCCATTGATACTCACCATTCTCATCCCATACTGCTTGCTGCCTTACTAATAAATGATCGTCAATAAGATCAATCGGTTTATATATCCCCAATAGATAATCCTCACCATTATCTAGATTTACAATATGAGAAGGTCCAAATGCATTCGTGTCTTGATAAAACAGATACTGATTATAAACAAAAAGCGGATATGCATACTTTACAGGTAAAGGTAAAGAATCGATTAAGTCACCTTTTGTATTTCTAATTTGAACCTCTGCTTGCGCAGATAAATGAGGTTGATAAAGGTTACATATTTTCCCATTATAAGTCCAAATATATCCACAATAATTGCTTTCTTCCCAATCGTAAATTTTTGCTATATTTATAAATTCTCTATCATTCATGTTATAATAAAACAGAGTACCTGTATCCCATCTAATAGAATAGATAGCATCATTCAATACTACCATTGATCGCCGTTCATGATCATAAAAAAAATCATCTTCTATTAAAGATACCTTATTTTCTATACTGTTCCAGCAAAATAGTTTGTCTCTACTTGAAAAAAGGGTATTCGGGCCCATTTGGACACACGAGAAAGTGCTAGCATTTACCCATTGAATTTGATTTTCCCCTTGTTTTTGACAGGAACAAAAAGTGATGCATATTATAAGTATGAAAAAATATAATCTCAGCATTTTAATTTATAATAAATTGATATTTTAATCGTAAATTATTCAGATCATCAGAACTTGGACGATAAATACGTTTATACTGAATTATAAGTATCCGCCCATGAAACTAAACTAAAATTTTCGTTAGAATGATTGTCAAACACAGTTTCTTCTGCTGAAACAACTCCCACCCCACAAGAAACCGTCAACATGCCTGCCAATAACGTCGCGATTGTCTTTTTCGTTTTTATCTCTCCTTTTTTGCAGTCCTATCCTGCAATTCTGCCAAACTAGGAATGTTAGCGGGAATTGTTTAACATTCCTTGATAGTTATCATAAACCAAACTTTTCCATTTGTCAACAGAAAAATAGTAATCTTTTACACATTACGCAAAAAAACAGAAGAAAGACTTCCACGTCCTTCTTCCGTTTCCGATCTATTTTATTTTTCAGCCGAGGATAACCCCTTCGTCGCTCTCGGTGAGTTCGCCGAGTTTATAAGCCTCGACGCCGTTTGCTTTGAGGGTTTCAATCGTCTTGTCCGCGTCTTCCGGCGCAACCACTGCGACCATGCCGACACCCATGTTGAAGGTGTTAAACATATCGTGCTGGGGGATATTGCCGGTCTTCTGGATGAGGTCAAAGATCGGGAGGACCTTGACGTCGGAGACGGCAATCTTTGCCGACAGGCCCTTCTTCAGCGCCCGCGGGATATTCTCATAGAAGCCGCCGCCGGTGATGTGGGCGACCGCTTTGACCTTGACCGCCTCAAAGAGAGCGAGCATCGGTTTCACGTAGATGCGGGTGGGGGTCAGAAGGGTCTCGCCCAGCGACTTGCCGCCCAGTTCGGCCACGGGAGCCTTGATATCGGCGTGTTCGATGTCGAAAATCTTGCGGACCAGCGAGAAACCGTTGGAGTGAACGCCGCTGGAGGGAAGGGCAATCAGCACGTCGCCGACCTTTTCGGTGTTCTTATCGAGGACTTTGGATTTATCCACGATGCCGGTGGAGTAGCCCGCCAGGTCGTACTCGTCTTCCGGATAGAAGCCGGGCATTTCAGCGGTTTCACCGCCCACCAGATCACAGCCCGACTGGACGCAGCCTTCCGCCACGCCGGAGACGATCTCGGCGATCTTCTCGGGGTAGTTTTTGCCGCAGGCGATGTAATCGAGGAACAGAAGGGGCTTCGCGCCGCAGCAGATGATGTCGTTGACGCACATAGCGACACAGTCGATACCGACGGTGTCATGTTTGTCCATCAAAAAGGCGATTTTCAGCTTGGTGCCGACGCCATCAGTGCCGGAGACCAGCACCGGATGCTGAATGCCGGTGAGGTCGAGGGAGATCATGCCGCCGAAGCCGCCAATCTCGTCAAAAGAGGCGGAAGTCTTGGTTCTCGCCACATGGGCCTTCATCAGTTCAACCGCTTTATAACCGGCGGTAACGTCAACGCCGGCCGCTTTATAGCTTTCGCTGTAACTTTTCATCGGATCCTGCCTTTCGTGATTTAGGAAGGGTTGGAATTTTTTCAGCATGGAATGGTCGCTGCGCGACATGAACCCTTTACAAACTGCAGCAAGGACACGGGCAGAATACATAAAGTCCGTACAGGGCAAGGAGCTCTGCTCCTTGCATTCACGCAAGCCCTTTAAAAAGGGCTTGATCCTAAACTCCTAATCTGCCCCCGTGACCGAAAATACTGGATTCAGCGCCGAATACGGCCTTCCAACCATTCAATTTCCGAAGCGTTTACTCGCCCATCAGGCGGCGCATAACCTCCTGATACGCTTCCTCAGCGCCGCCGAGGTCGCGGCGGAAGAGGTCCTTATCCAGATGAGCATGGGTCTTGACATCCCAGAAACGGCAGGTGTCGGGGCTGATTTCGTCCGCCAGGACAATCTGGCCGTCAGCGGTCTTGCCGAACTCCAGCTTGAAGTCGACCAGGATGATGCCGAGGGTGAGGAGGTATTCCCGCATCATGTCGTTGACCTTGAAGGCGTACTCTTTGATCTGCTCAATCTCTTCCTTGGTGGCAAGGCCGAGGGCGATGGCATGGTAATCGTTGATCAGCGGGTCATGGAGATCGTCGTTCTTGTAGGAGAACTCGATGGTGGAGATCTTCAGTTCGGTGCCTTCCGGAACGCCATAGCGCTTGGAGAAGGAACCTGCGGCGATGTTGCGGATGATGACTTCCAGCGGAACGATCGAAACCTTTTTCACCAGGGTCTCACGGTCGGAAAGCTGCTCAACAAAATGGGTCGGAACGCCGATCTTTTCCAGCTTCTGCATCATGAAGTTGGACATCTTATTGTTGATGACGCCTTTGCCGACGATGGTGCCCTTTTTGGCCCCGTCCAGCGCGGTAGCGTCGTCCTTATAGTCGACGATGACCATGTTGGGGTCGGAGGTTGCGAAAACCTTTTTTGCTTTGCCTTCGTAGAGCTGATTCAGTTTTTCCATAATCAAAACATCCTTTCAGAGATTGGGTTTACGATATTACAGATCTTTCGCTTCAGCAGCGATGCGGGCGTCTTTTTCCTTAACCCCTTCGGCCATCCGGGTTTTGTTGTCCGCGAGCTTTTTCGCCAGCTCTTCATCCGAGAGGGCTAGCATCTGGATGGCGAGGAAAGCCGCATTGGCGGCGCCGTTGACCGCGACAGTGGCTACCGGGATACCGGAGGGCATCTGAACCGTCGCCAGCAGGGCATCCAGCCCTCCCCCGATTCCGCCGGCAATCGGGATACCGATAACCGGAAGGGTGGTATGGGCGGCAAGAACACCGGCGAGGTGGGCGGCCATACCGGCAGCGGCGATGATCACGCCGAAGCCGTTTTCCTTGGCGGAGGAAGCGAACTGCGCGGCTTCAGCCGGGGTCCGGTGGGCAGACATGACGTGGGTCTCGCAGGGAACGCCGTACTCCTTCAAGGTGACAACGGCTTTCTTAACGACGGCCCAATCCGAATCGCTGCCCATGATAACAGCTACTTTCTTCATAGAAAAACCCTTCCTTTCACGAAAAAGCGGGGGCCAAAATAAAAAAGGCCGCAAACAATCTGTTTACAGCCCCGAGGGCTCCTTCGCCCATTTTCTTCCCGCATTTTCCTCAAAAACTTCTGTTTTCCTTCGGTCATGGCCGAAGAAAAACCTTCCTGCGCGTCCACCGGCAGAAAACCCGGCAAACACACGGATTTTAAGACAAAATCCGACAGACCAAAGTCTTTATCTTCATTTTACATGAGCGGACGCCATTTTTCAATACGGAGATTTTACAAAGCTCCCTCCCAAAGCGCCAAGATTTTGGGCATTTTTTTAGCCAAAATCCATAAAGTCCCAGCAGCTCCAACTGTCCATCCCAAAAAGACAGGAAATGAAGCCTGAGGAAGAATTTATTGCAGTTCCTGAATCTTCTCCATCAGCGCCTTCACCGTCTCGTCGTTAATCTTTAAAACCTCTTTCAGCTCCTCGGCGGAAGCGGCCTTCATCTTCGGTTTGGTGGGCCAATGGGCCAGAAGTTTTTTCAGCTTGACGTCCCCGATTCCCTTGACCGACTTCAGCTGGGAAGCGGTGTCGGCCTTCCGGTGGAGGGTCCGCTGGTAGGCGATGGCGTAGCGGTGAACCTCGTCCTGTATCGCGGTCACCAGGGTAAAGGCCTTGCGGACCATCGGCAGCGCCAGCTCCTCGGTGGCGGTGGTCAGCCCCCGGGTGCGGTGGCGGTTATCCTTGACCATCCCGAACATCGGGACGTGAATACCCAGCTCGTCCAGAACCGGCTGAACGGCGTTAACGTGGCCCTTGCCGCCGTCTAGGAGAATCAGGTCGGGCAGCCGGGAGAAGGAAGCGTCTCCATTTAAATAGCGGGTAAACCGGCGCCGCAGCACCTCCCGCATCGAAGCGTAGTCGTCCTGACCGGCCACATCCCGGATGGCGAACCGCTTGTAATCTTTTTTCAAGGGGCGGCCGTTTTCAAAGACGATCATCCCGCCGACCCGTCCGGTGTCCCCCCAGTTACTGATATCGTAGGCCTCGATATAAACCGGCGTCGCCGGGAGACCCAGCAGCCGCTGCAGCTCTTCCAGCGCCGCCACCTCCCGGCCGGTGCGGCGGATTTTATGGGCCAGCTGTTCCTCGGCGTTTAGGACCGCCATATCCCGCAGCTTTTTCCGCCCTCCCCGTTGAGGCAGAACCGGTTCGGCATTATGGCCGCACTGGAGCCGCAAAAACTCCTCCAGCATCGCCATATCCTCCACCGAACCATCCAGAACCACCGCTTTGGGGATGTCCTGCCGGCCGGTATAATAGCGGTAGACAAACTCCTCCCGGACCTCGTCCACGTCCCCCTGGCCGTCGAAGGTGAAGTTTTCCTTGTCGGCGATTCGACCATCCCGGATTTTTAAGATGACGCAGCTGACCAGCGTGGCGTTCTGGGCAAACCCCCAGACATCCATCTGGCGGTCCTCCCCCAGCAGCACCGTCTGTTTATCGGCAATCCGCTTGATGGCGGCAATTTGGTCCCGAAGGCGGGCGGCCCGCTCAAAGTCCAGCGCTTCCGAAGCGGCGTACATCTCCTTTTCCAGGTCGTCCACCGACGTAACCCCGCCGCTGCGGATATACTCCACCGCTTCGTCGATGATCTTTTTATAGTCCGCCTCTGACACTTTTCCCTGGCAGAGGCCCATGCAGCGCTTGATGTAAAAGTTTAAGCAGGGGCGCTGTTTTTTAAAATCCTGGGGAAAGCGGCGGGTGCAGGTGGGCAGCATAAACACCTGGTTGACCTGCTCGGCCGTCTGGCGGACCACATAGGCTGACATATAGGGCCCGAT
>CALXHB010000092.1 GCA_944387995.1 uncultured Clostridia bacterium
CCCCGGGCGTACTGGATGGAAGAGGCAGTGATGAGCGCTGCGCCAATTCCGAATAGCAGCAGCATCGTGCTGGCCGAAATGGCATCGTTTACCCGCCAGATCTCTTCCAGCAGAATGACCGCCACAATTCCCAAAACGCAGAGGATAATCCCAAAGCCCAATCCTCTGGAAAACCGTCGGTTTAAGAGGGAATAGTCATAGGCCAGTTGCTGTTCTTTGGCGCCGGTGTCCATGCCGATGGGATCAATCCCCAGTTCCGCACAGATTTCCTCCATGCTGCCAAATTCGCTGACCACAATTCCCAGCGCTTCGTCCTGGTTTTTACCCCAGCTGAGCAGCGCTTCGTATTTGTCTTCCGCCGATTCGATCAGCTTCTGCCGCATCTCGGCGGCGGCGTCGGTTCGGGGCATCAGGAAAAACAGGTTGTCGATATAATCGGTTACTTTACTCATAATGTGTCTCCTTTCGGGTGTCCGAACGCAGAGATTCAGTGGTCTTTAGTTGATCTAATCCGGTAATTGCCGGTTCCGATGGGGGAGAGAGGGCTGGACGTAAGGCAAACCGGTCGATCAGCTCTTTGGTTTCCACCCATTCCTGGCATTTTTCCTGGAAAAACTGGAACCCTTCTTTGGTGATGTGGAAGTAGGTCCGTTTGCGTCCCATGGTTTCCGACCCTTCATAGGAACGGACCATTCCGTTTTTCTCCAGCCGGGAAAGGACCGAATAAAGGGTCGTTTCCTTCATCTGGTAGGTGTGTCCGCTGCGGGCTGTGATCTCCTGCAGCAGGTTGTAGCCGTAGGAATCCTTTTCCGAGAGCAGCCCCAGCACAATGATATCGTTATATCCCCGCAGGATGTCGCTGCTAATCAATCCATCACCGCCTTTACTTCATCTGTGGTACTCTATCTGTCAAGGTAATTATAGCATCTGATGAAGTAATTGTCAAGATATGGAAACGTCAGTCTAGGAAGAAAAGCAAAAAAATTCCCGGGAAGATATTTCCCGGGAATCGTGAAGCTGTATGAAATTATGCCTTTGCCTTGCGCATGGCCTTTTTGGCGCGATGTTCTTTCCAGAGCACCCAGGAGGGGCCGCAGAGGCAGATGGTCGAATAAGAACCGGACAGCAGACCGACGATCAGCGGCAGGGTGAAGGTGACAATCGAGTCGACCCCGTTGACCGCTGCCATCACACAGACGATAATCATCGAACCGATGGTGGTGACATTGGTATGGATCGCACGGGTGAAGGACTGGTTGATCGACAGGTTGACCAGTTCGCTGGGGGTCAGCTTGCTGCCGTAGAGCCGTTCGTTTTCGCGGATACGGTCGTAGATAACGATGGTGTCGTTGACCGAGTAGCCCAGGATGACCAACAGGATAGCGACAAAGTTGTCGTCCAGCGGCATCCGGAAGATGGCGAAGGTGGCATAAACCATGCACAGGTCGTGAACCAGGGCCAGCATGGCGAAGACGCCGGCAGACCACCCGCCGATTTTTCTAAAGCGGAGGGCGATATAGATGACCATGATTACCGCCGCAAAGGCGACTGCTACCAGGCACTTCAGCAGGAAGTCCAGGCCCATCGTCGGGGAAACAGCGTTGACCGATACCGATTCGATGTTGTTGTCAGGGAACCGCTCTTGAAGGGCTTCATTCATAGCGGTCTGTTCTTCTACATCCATGGCGACGTCGGAGGGGAAGTTGACGGTAAAGTTTTCCGCTCCGGTCATCAGGTCTTCCGATCCCGTGACCTCGGCGTCGTAACCGGTGACCTCTTCAACAGCCGATTGGAAATCCGCCTCTGAGATGGTGCCGGTGTAGGAGTAGGTGGCGATGGTACCGCCGGTGAACAGGATGTCCAGCGTGATCCCAAAGAAGATGGTGGCAATCAGCGCAATCCCCAGCAGCAGGCCAGAGAAACCGTAATAAACGAAACGGTATTTGCAGAAGTCAATGTGGGGGCAGAAGACGCCCTTCGGGGTATGGACAAGCGATTCGATTTTTTCGCGATCGTAACTCATTTCTGTTTGACACCTCCATACAGATAAGGTTTGCGGAGGCATTTAAACCGGGACAGCGACTTGAGCATCAGCCGGGAAGCGGTGACGCCGAAGACAAAGTTGAGGATACAGCCGACCAGCAGCGTGTAGCCGAAGGAGTAAATCGTACCGGCGGTAGAAGCTCCGAACACAAAGAAGAGGGGGCTTAAAAGCTTGCCGAAGAAGGAATCGGTGGGGCCAAAGGAACCCATCAGGATGATGGCGACGATGATGGTGGTCAGGTTGCCATCCAGGATGGCCGAGAAGGCCCGTTCGTAACCCAGCGAGATGGCACCGTCGATCGACTTGCCGCCGCAAACCTCTTCTTTAATGCGGGTGAAGGTGATGACGTTGGCGTCAACGCCCATGCCGATGCCGAGGATAACGCCGGCGATACCGGGCAGGGTCAGCGTAAAGGAGGGGACAAACCCAAAGAAGCCGGAGATCGCGGCAATCGAAACCGCAACCTGTCCCATCAGGGCGAAGACCGCTACCACACCGGGGAGTCTAAAGAAGATGAGCATGTAGATGCAGATCAGCACGAAGGCGATGGCACCCGCCATAATCATGACGTCTCTGGCGCCGAGGCCGAGGGTCGGATTGATGGTCGAATAGTTCTCCGCAATCAGGTTGAAGGGCAGCGCGCCGGAGTTGATCTTGTTGGCCAACGAGGTAGCTTCCTCAGCGGTGAAGTTGCCGGTGATCGAGCAGCGGCCGTCGGTGATGGCCGAGTTGACCGACGGGTAGGAGATCATCTCGTTATCCAGCCAGATGGAGATGACGCCGTTTTCCTGGGCCAGACGGGTGGTGGCGTCGGCAAAGGCCTGTCTGCCAGATTCGTTTAAGGTCAGGCTGACGCCATAGGTATTGTTTTCCTGATCGTAGTAGGGGTAAGCTTCGCTGACGTCCTCGCCGTCGATGATGATGTTTTCAGCGGTGACGCCGGAGGGGGCGCCGGTGTCGTCGGTCTCCTTCCCTTCGCGGAAGGTCAGGACCGCGGTATCGCCCAGCTCTTCGATAGCTGCCTGGGGGTCGAAGTCGGTTTCCCCTTCCTTCCAGGGGAAGCGGACGATGATCCGGTAGTGGCTGTAATCGACGTAGACCTCCGAGTCGGTGATATTGAGTGAGACCAGACGGGAGTTGATGACCTCTTTGGCCGCATCCATCTGGGCTTCGGTGGCCTCAACCCCTTCAGGCGGGGTAAAGGTGACGTCGACGCCGCCGCGGATGTCGATGCCCCAGCGGATATCGTTGCCGCCTTTGATATAGACCGTTTCTTTATCGCCGTAGGTCGTTTTGAACCCGAACAGGGAAAGCAGGGTCAAAATGACGATGAAGATGGAGATGATAAAGAACACGGGCCTTGGCACTCGTTTCATGTAACCAATTCCTCCAATGCTGATAAGTTTTGTGCCATTCGTGAAAAATCCCCTGGGCGGGCGCACCACCCAGAGGGACAGCGAAAACTCGTCTTTTTTCCAAAACAGCACTACATAGGGTTATTATACGGGAAACCCCTTAAAAAGTCAAGCTCCGCCGGCCTTTTCGGCGGTCATGTTTTGCAAATATTCCATGAATTTGGGCGGCAAAATACCGGGAGCTTTTTTAATCTCTTTATTGCCAATGGGGGAGGAGGTGTGCTACAATAATGGGGCACCGGCAATTTCCCTCTGCTTCACCCGTGCCCGGCAGGGGGCCTGGCTGGCGGCAGCGGGCAACCTACCGGTTGGTCAGAGACCGGCTAAGCCCGACCATTATTTTGCTGCACGGAGAAATAGAGGTTATAATGAAAGAAACAAACGCAACAAAACTGGTTAAAATCGCGCTGATCGGCGCGCTCTACACCGCTCTCACCCTCGCCATCGCGCCCTTTTCCTTCAGCACCCTTCAGTTTCGGGTTAGCGAAGCGCTGATGCTCCTCCCGCTCTTTTCGCCTCTCGGTATTTGGGGGGTGACCTTCGGCTGCTTTTTCTCTAACCTGATCGGGTTCCTGACCGGCTCCAATCCCATCGGCATGATCGACGCCGTGGTCGGTACTTTGGCCACCTTCCTGGCCGCTGTCACCGTCTACTTAATCGGCCGCTTGCCGCTGCCGAGAGTCGTGAAGGTGCTGTTGGCGCCGGTGCCGACGATTGTCTTTAACGGACTAATCGTGGGCCTGGAACTGGCGGTGGTGTTCGGCGGCGAACCTGGCCAGAGCCTTCTGTCCATCTGGGCGTTCCAGGGAGTTTCGGTCGCCATCGGGGAACTGGCGGTCTGCTATACCCTCGGGATGGTTCTCACCCTGGCCCTTTACCGCACCGGTCTGTATAAAAAGCTGTTCTCGACTACTCGGACAGCTTAACCGCTTTATAATAGAATCTGCCCCTGCCTTTCGTTCTGACCGGAAGGCGGGGGTATTTTGTTTTGGGGCCATTGACACACCCTTTTAAATGGTCTAATATGGGCTTTAAGGATCATCTGTAAGGAGGTTTTATCTATGCAGCTCAAAAGCCAGCAAATCCGCCGCCTTTCTCCCGAAATGGACCCGCTGCGGCTGGGCAGCGGCTGGACGCCGGAGGACCTGGGAAAACCCCAGGTCTTAATCGAAAGCACCTTTGGGGACAGTCACCCCGGTTCGGCCCACCTGGATAAACTGGTGGAAGCCGTCCGGAAGGGTGTCCGGCAGGGAGGGGGACATGGAGCCCGGTATTTCTGCACCGACATCTGCGACGGGGAAAGCCAGGGCACCGACGGCATCAACTTCTCCCTCGTTTCCCGGGAAATGATCGCCGGCATGATCGAAATTCACGCCAATGCCACCCCTTTTGACGCCGGGGTATTTGTGGCCAGCTGTGACAAGGGCCTTCCCGGAAATCTGATGGGGCTCTGCCGGGCGGATATCCCGTCGGTGGTGGTTCCCGGCGGGACAATGAACGCCGGGCCGGAGCTTTTGACGTTGGAGCAGCTGGGAGCGTACAGCGCCCGGTTCGAGCGGGGAGAGATCGGTGAGGAAACCCTTAACTGGGCTAAGCAAAACGCCTGCCCCTCCTGCGGGGCCTGCAGCTTTATCGGCACCGCCTCGACCATGCAGATCATGGCGGAGGCGGTGGGGCTGGCGCTGCCGGGGAGCGCCCTCCTTCCGGCGGAGAGCGGGGAGCTGATGAACTACGCCTTCCGGGCGGGCTGTCGGGCGGCGGAGATGGCCGGGCACCCGGAACTGCGCCCCTCCCAGATTCTCACCCGGGAGAGCTTTGAAAACGCCATTTTGGTCCATGGGGCAATCTCCGGCAGCACCAACTGCCTCCTTCATCTGCCCGCCATCGCCCACGAGGTGGGCATCAGTCTGGATATAGACACCTTTGACCGGCTGCACCGAAAGGTGCCTTATCTTTTGGACCTGCGCCCGGCAGGCCGCTGGCCGGCAGAATTTTTCTATTACGCGGGCGGGGTTCCGGCGGTGATGGAGGAGATCAAAGACCTGCTTCATCTGGACGTCATGACGGTCACCGGCCACACCCTCGGGGAAAATCTCGAAGCCCTCAAAAAAGAGGGATACTATGACCGCTGCCGGGCGGCGATGGAGGCTTCCAACCGGCGGCGGGGGCTGCATCTGACGGCGGCGGACGTCATCCATCCGGCGTCGAATCCCCTCGGCCGGGGCGGCAGCGTCGCGGTGCTCACCGGCAACCTCGCCCCCGAAGGGGCCGTCATCAAACACACCGCCTGTCCGAAGGAGATGTTCCACGCTGTCTTGCGGGCGCGGCCCTTTGACAGCGAGGAGGAATGTCTGGATGCCGTTCTGCACCATAAGGTCAGCCCCGGGGACGCGGTTTTCATCCGCTATGAGGGGCCGAAGGGCTCCGGGATGCCGGAGATGTTTTACACCTCCGAGGCCATCAGTTCGGATGGGGAGCTGGGAAAATCCATTGCCCTCATCACCGACGGCCGTTTCTCCGGCGCCTCCACCGGGCCGGTGGTAGGGCATGTCAGCCCTGAGGCGGCCTCCGGCGGGCCAATTGCCCTAGTAAAGGAAGGGGACCTGATCGAGCTGGATATACCGGGGCGGAAGCTTCAGATCATCGGGCTGGAAGGGAAGCGCTGCACCCCCGAGGAGGTGGAAGAAGAGCTGAAACGCCGCCGGGCGGAGTGGCGCCCCCGGAAAGCCCGGTACCGGAGCGGGGTGCTGCGGCTGTTTTCGGAGCACGCGGTTTCCCCGGCGAAGGGCGCTTATCTGGACTTTGGAGAACAAGAGGAATAACAGGTTGGGGGATGTCCGGCGGGCATCCCCCATTTTCTGCTCATAAAGTGTATGAACAAACCACGATGATATGCAAAATAACTGTAACGTTTATATGAAAGTCCTTGACGGTTCCTTTTTGGACCGATAAAATAAAGATAGAAAAACGCCAGTGCCGAAAAGGCACTTTTTCTGCTTACCCATGTATTTTTGACGCGGCCTTTCCCTGGCCGGTGGGACGACACACGGATTTTGGATAGACGGACAAAAGGAAAAACGTGGACCGGTATGATGATAGAAAGGATGGAGGCCGGATGTCAAGACTGATAGGAATTGATCTTGGGACAACCAACTCCTGTGTCGCGGTCATGGACGGCGGCACAAGCGTGGTCATTCCCAGTGAAACCGGCGCCAGAACGACGCCTTCGGTGGTGGCCTTTGCCAAGGACGGTTCCCGGCTGGTGGGGGAGGCGGCCAGACGCCAGGCGGTGTTGAACCCTTCCCGGACCGTTTATTCGATCAAGCGGGAGATGGGCAGCGGCACCCGGATTAAGATTGACGGGAAGAGCTACTCCCCGCCGGAAATTTCCGCGATGATTCTGGCGAAGCTCAAGGACGACGCGGAGGCCTACCTGGGGGAACCGGTGACCGACGCGGTTATCACCGTTCCCGCTTATTTCACCGATTCCCAGCGGCAGGCCACCCGGGATGCCGGGACCATCGCCGGACTTAACGTGGTGCGGATTGTCAACGAACCGACCGCGGCGGCGCTGGCCTACGGGGTTGACAAGGAGCAGTCCCAGAAGGTGATGGTCTATGACCTGGGAGGCGGCACCTTTGACGTATCGGTGCTGGACATCCGGGACGGGGTTATCGAGGTTTTAGCCACCGCCGGCAACAACCGGCTGGGCGGGGACGACTTCGACACCAAAATCGCCGACTACCTGGCGGAGGATTTTAAGCGGCTTTATCGTCTCGACCCCCGCAAGGACCCGACCGCCCTTTCCCGGCTGCGGGAGGCGGCTGAACAGGCGAAGATTGAGCTTTCCGCCGTCAGCGAAACCCATATTTCCATCCCCTTTCTGATGCAGAAGCGGGGAAATCCCTGCCACCTGGTCGTCTCCTTGGCCCGGGAGCAGTCTGACGACCTGGCCCGGCCGCTGCTCGAGGCGCCGATGGCCCCTGTCCGGCAGGCGATGGACGACGCCCGGGTCACCCCGGCGGACATCAGCAAGGTTCTGCTGGTGGGTGGCTCCACCCGCATTCCGGCGGTCCAGGAGGCGGTCCAGTCGATCACCGGCAAAGCCCC
>CALXHB010000093.1 GCA_944387995.1 uncultured Clostridia bacterium
GTAGTTGTTTTCCCCCTCCGGCAGCCTCGCGCTTTCGATGACGGTGCCGGGGGTGGTAATCCGAATCACTTCCCGCTTGACCACCCCTTTGGCCCGATAGGGAGACTCCACCTGTTCGCAGATGGCCACCTTATACCCTTTATCCACCAGCTTTTGGATATAGGTATCCGCCGCCTGGTGGGGAATCCCGCACATCGGGGCGCGTTTGGGGAGGCCGCAGTTTTTCCCGGTGAGGGTCAGTTCCAGTTCCCGGGAGACGGTCAGCGCGTCCTCAAAAAACATCTCGTAAAAATCCCCCAAACGAAAGAGGAGGATATAACCTTTATGCTGGTCTTTAATTGAAAAATACTGCCGCATCATCGGCGAGAGCTTTTCCCTGTCGGCCACAAGGCTCTTCCACTCTGCTTCGGTCAGCCGTTCATCCGACCGGAGCGCTTCATTTTCTTCCGGCATCCACGCCATCCTTTCTGCTCCCGCTTTTTCCATAGATCGGGAGAATTCCATTCAGATTGATTATAGCATAATTTTTGTGAAAAAGAAAGAAACGACCGGTAAAAATCCCGTTTTCAGCCGGTCAAAAAGGCGGATGGAGCTTAAGCCCACCCGCCCTGTTATCTGCAGCAAAAATCGAAAGCTCCCGGCGTGTTTTCCACACCGGGAGCCGTATTTCCTTATTCCACCGAGATGATATAGTAATAAACAGGCTGTCCGCCGTTTACCAGGTTGATCTCGATGTCGTCCGACAGCTTCGCCCGCAGCAGATCGTAAACCGCCTGGGCCATGTCCTCCGACACATCGCAGCCGTAGATCACCGTGACAAAGGAGCTGCCCTTTTTGGTCATCGACCGGGTGAGTTTGAGGACCGCCTTGGTCAGGTCCTTTTCCACAAAGGAGAGCTTGCCGTTCTCCATCGCCAGAATCTCGCCCTCTTTGATCGAATGGCCACCGTACTCGCTGTCCCGGGCGGCAAAGGTGACCTGGCCGGTCTGGACGTTTTCCAACGCCTTGGTCATCGCCAGCCGGTTCTCCGCAAAGTCCCGCTCCGGGTCGAAGTTCAACATCGCGGTAATCCCCTGGGGGATGGTCCGGGTGGGCAGCACGCAGACCCGCCGGTCCGCCAGCCGCACCGCCTGCTCCGCCGCCATGATGATG
Source organism: uncultured Clostridia bacterium (assembly GCA_944387995.1). Lineage (GTDB taxonomy): Bacteria > Bacillota > Clostridia > Oscillospirales > Ruminococcaceae > Faecivivens. The sequence continues at coordinate 1,153 of CALXHB010000093.1, forward strand.
TTCTTGTTGTTGGGAAGCACAAAGACCGTCTCCGCCGGGGTGGCCTGGATAGCCTTTAGGATATCATCGGTAGACGGGTTCATCGTCTGGCCGCCGGTAACCACCTGGTTGACCCCCAGGTCGTGGAACAAAGCCTGTAACCCGGCGCCCGCCGCCACCGCGACAAAACCGAAGGGGGTATCCGGGTCCACCGGACGGTAATCGGCGTCCTGCTCCTGCTTGTCCGCCTGGAGCACCTGCTCGGTGTGCTGTTCCCGCATATTCTCGATCTTTAAAGAGGTGAGGGAGCCGTACTTCAAGCCTTCCTCGATGGCGTTGCCGGGGTGGTTGGAATGGACGTGAACCTTGATGATGTCGTCGTCATCCACCACGACCACACAGTCGCCAATCGACTCGAGGTAAGCCCGCAGTCCCAGGGCATCCCCACATCCCGGGGCCTTCATGACGATAAACTCGGTGCAATAGGTGAAATGGATGTCCCCTTCCGCCTCGGCCACCGCGTTCCGGCGGGGGGCGGGCTTGCCGGCGGCTTCCGCACTGGAAACCACCTTTCCGCCCTTAAAGACGTCCAGCATCGCGCCGAAAATCACGCAAAGTCCCTTGCCGCCCGCATCGACCACACCGGCCTTTTTCAGTACCGGCAGCATCTCCGGCGTCCGGGCCAGGGTGTCCTGGGCCTGGGTGACAATGGCGGAGAAAACCTCCACCGGGTCGTTGGTCAACAGGGCAGTTTTGCTCCCCTGCTCGGCCGCCTCCCGGGCGACGGTGAGGATGGTCCCCTCGGTGGGTTTCATAACCGCCTTATAGGCCGCCTCCACACCGATGGTGAGGGCGTCGGCGAGATCGGTGCCGCCGGCCTCAATTTTTCCAGACAGGCCCTTAGAAAATCCCCGGAAAAGAAGGGAAAGGATAACGCCCGAGTTTCCTCTGGCTCCCCGCAGAAGGGCAGAGGCCGCCACTTTTGCCGTTTCCTCCACCGACGGGTCCCGCAGTTTTTCCAGTTCCCGCACCGCTGCGCCGATGGTCATCGACATATTGGTTCCGGTATCCCCGTCGGGGACCGGGAAGACGTTCAGTTCGTCAACCTTCTGCTTCTGGTTGGCAATCACATTAGCCGCCGAGATGATCGCATCCCGCAGCATATTCCCGTTTATCACGATTGTGCACTCCTTAATGGGGCAGCAAAAGCCGCCCGGTTACATTTTTCCCAAGTAGCTTGCGGCCTCAATGGGCACTCATTCCATCGACAAAGACGTTGACCGCCGCAACGCCGATCCCTGTGGCGTCCTCGACGGTATAACTGATCTTGTGGGCGATGCTGGAAACAACCGCCGCGATGTTGACCCCGTAGGTCACCAGAATGTGCAGGTCGATCACCAGCTTGTTGCCTCTGACACCAATGCGCACACTGTCGCCGGCAGCAGCCCCCCGTCTCCGTCTTCCCGCCGAGGAAAGCCCGGCGACCCCGAAGGCGTCGGCGAGAGCGCTGCCGATGAGCGAGAGAAAATACCGTTCCGAAATCTCAATCGACCCCAGATGACTCTCCATTTTGATCATTACAGATTCCCCTTTCCAGCGGGTAAAGTCCCAAATAGTTTATTCAGATTTTATTGTAAACCAGATTGACCCCTTTGTCAAGCGATTGGCCCTTTTTCTATACTGCCGTATATTCCCGGCTTGAGAGGCGTATGATAGAGATATCCGCGGAGGCACCGGCGGACAAATTGGATGGGAAAGGGGCCGTGGCTATGAGGCAAAGTAAAAACCATTTTCGTTCCCGGGTGGTGGTCTGGCACCGGCGGACACCTGTCCGGGGCGGCGGAAACTGGATGCTGGCGGCTGTGTTTGCCGCCGTTTTTCTGGGGACATCCTTTCTGCTCCCGCGGCTGCCGGGGTTTGACCAGGCCCTTTCACTGGCGGCTGGCGTGGAGCCGCAGTCCGTTGAGACAGAAGAATCCTCCCTCCTAGAGGAAGAGGGCGAGCCTGTCTCCACCCCTGAAACCAGTTCCCAGGAGGAGGAGAGCCTTCCCCTGTCGGACCTCCCGCTGGAGAGCGCCGAAAGCAGTGTAAGCACCGTGGAGGAGCCTCAGGAGGAACCGGAAATTGAACCGGAAAACCAGGCGGTCCTGGTCCACAAAACCTATACTGCCTCCCCGTCGGACGTCTATGTCCAGGTGGGAAACGCATTCGTAAAAAACGTCACCGACTACGATAATTCCGTGGTCCTGGAAGCGGAAGCGGCCTCCCCCGCCTTTGCCCTTACAGATACCGACGAGCCCCAGGTCCTCATCATGCACACCCACACCACCGAATGTTATATGCCCTTTACCGGCGACGTCTACGACACCACCTGGCCCAGCCGTTCCACCGACAACACCCAGAACATGGCGGCGGTGGGGGACGTCATCACCGAAAAGCTCACCGAAGCCGGCATCGGTGTCATCCACGACACCACCCAGCACGACTACCCTTCCTACAACGGCTCCTACGAGCGGTCGGCGGAAACCGTCTCGAAAATTCTGGCGGAATACCCCTCCATTAAGGTGGTCCTCGACATCCACCGGGACGCGATTATCTCGGGGGACACGGTCACCGCCCCGGTGGTTGAGTCGGAAGAGGGCACCGCCGCCCAGGTGATGATTATTTCCGGCTGCGACGACGGGACGATGGACTATCCCCTCTGGAAGGAGAACCTCGCATTTGCGATTGATTTGCAGCAGCAGATGGAATCCGACCACCCGGGGTTTACCCGCCCCATCCTCTTTGACTACCGGCTTTACAACCAGAACCTGACCACCGGTTCGCTGCTGATCGAGGTGGGCGGCCACGGCAACACCCTCTCCCAGGCGAAGCTGGCGGGGGAATGGATCGGGGAAAGCCTAGCGACCCTGTTAAAAGGTTCCTCTTAACTGCCCGACAGGAGATATTTTCTCTGAAAAGGATGTTGTATAGATGAAATCAAACCTTTCAAAGCCAAAAACCGCCCTCTCCCCATTGCGGGAAAGGGCGGTTATCCTGCGTCTTCGGTTTGCCGAGTGGCGGGGAAAGATGCGCCCCTTTTTTCTGGCGTTTCTACTCACCCTCAGCCTCACGGGGCTATTGGCGGGATGGACGGCGGTGGGCATCCGCTGCCGGACAACCGCCGATCCCCCGACGACCGAAACCGCTCTCTTTGTGGCACGGGACGGCTACTTTAAAATCCGGCTGCTGGACTTTTCGGTCGACCTCAAAATCGAGGTCATCCCTCTGCGCGGGGGACAATCCCCAGCATCACCGTGACGGTGAAGCGGCCGTTTGCGGTTTCATACTCCATGCTGCCGCCAGCTTTTTCGGCAATCTGGGCGATGCTCCGCATCCCATAGCCGCGGCTGCCGGGGTCCTTGGTGGAGAGAAGCCGTCCCCTCCGCTCCCGCAGGGGGCCGTAAAAGCTGTTTTCCACCTGCACCAGGACAAACCCCTGGTTAAACGGCCGAAGGGTCACCCGGACAAATTTGTCCTCCCCTTCGGGAGTGGTCTCTGCCCCCTCCAGGGCGTTGTCCAACAGGTTTCCCATCAGGGCCACCGCGTCCACTGGGTCGAGAAAGTCCAGTCCCGCGGTCAGCGACACCACAAACTGGATGCCCTTTTCCGCCGCCAAACTGGCTTTTTCACTGAGCAGGACGTTTAACACCTTGTCTTCGGTAAAGATTTTGTGCCCTTCCCGCTGACGGGCGGCCTGGTCCTCCCGGAGGCTGTCGAGGTATTGTTCCACCCCCTGCAGGTCCCCCCGCTGGGCAAAATCCCGCAGGCAGCGGATATGGTGCTTGATATCGTGGACAATGGCGGCGTATTCGTCGCTCTTCTGTTGCAGCAGTTCGTAATGCCGTTTTTCCATCTCGCTGCGCAGGCGGATGGCCTGGTACTCCCTGGTCACCTCCATCTGAAGGGCGATATGCTCAAAGAGGGTAAAGGCCGCCAGACATCCATACAGAAGGGCGGTGCAGCAGAGAATCAGTGCCAGCTCCATCCCCTGGGAAAAACGAATATTCATCGCCATCCGCCAGATCACCAACATGGTGGGCAGGCTGGCTCCCGGAACAATCAGGCAGAGCCAGAACCAGGAGTCGGCGCTCTCATGAAAGACACTGACCGCCGCCTTGATATACCAGCGCATCAGGATAAAGACCAGCAGCAGGTAGATCTGGGAGCCGAGGGACTGACAGAGGAGCATACTCCCGCCCTCATAGTCAAACTGGATGCCCAGCATCCAGAAGCCCTCCCCCACGATGTCGCTCAGCGAAATCAGAAGGGCGAATACCCCCGCCGCCACCCCACGGATGGCCGGCGGCCCCAGCCGGTACTCCCACAGGGTCAGCGCCATCAGAACCGCCAACGTCACCGCCAGCGTCAGAAAGCTGTTGTGCAAAAGATCCGCCATCGTCATGATGATAGCGGCAGCGGTCATCAGATAGGGCAGGCTTCCCCGGTGGCTCTCCCGCCGGGTCAGCGTCCGGCTGCACAAATCCTCCATCATCAAGAGGATAAAGATGTTGGAGGGAGCCGCGGCGGCCGCCCAATAGACGAAACTTCGAATCTGCTCCATCTTCTCCCCCCATTAGACCGCGGTCTTAGCAAACCGCAGAAATTCCGACTTAAAGCTCTTGGCTTTGGGCTGGGAAATCGGGAGGATATCCCCGTTTTCCATAATCACCGAGCCGCTGCTGACGGACATGACCCGGGAAAAGTTGACCAGGTAGCTTTTGTGGCAGTAACCGAATCCATAGGGAGCCAAAAGGCTGTACATATCCGCCATCTTGGCCTTCAAGCTCTTCCGCCCCTTGTCGGTCACCAGTTCCACCATCCGCCCCTGAATCACCAGGTATAAAATCGACGCGGCCGACAGCCGGAGAATCTCCCCACCCGCCTGGATGATGATAAACCGCTGCCGCCGTTCCACCTCCTGGAAGCAGGCGGTCAGCTCGGTTTTCAGTTCCTCCGGCCCCATCTGCTTCATCCAGTAACGGAAGGGGGTGACCCGGAAAACCTCCACCGTCGGTGCCGCCACGCCGGTCAAAAAGACCAGAAGGGTTCTCTGGTCCGATTCCCGCAGCTGCTGGGCGGTCCAGTAGCCGTTCTTTTCCGGCATCTGAACATCCAGAATGACCATATCGTAGGGCCGTTTGGGAGAGGCCAGCAGCTCGTCCCCGCTGCTGAAAATATCCAGGGTAAACTGGCCGTCAAAGGGGTTTAATTCCTTTATCAGGCCGGCGATCATCTGCTGATCGATCTGCGCATCGTCACAAATTGCAATGGTTACCATCTTTACTCCCCATCTACCACCCAGAGGGGAATCTCCCGGACGGTCAAAAAGACGTTGAACCGCGGAATGGCCAGCACCTTCCCAAGAAGGGCCGTCACAGCGGCGCCGAACCGCTTGTAGACCTCCTCCTCGGCCTTACCGGCCACATCGACCCAGACATAGGCCGCCGGCAGGTCATCCCGGCCTTTAAAGTACATCGCGGATTCCCCTTCGATTTTCAGCATCAGCTTGTCCTCGGACTTTCCGGGGATAAGCCCAATGGCCTCCCCCAGTCCCCGGGCCAGCTCCGCCTGGGCGGAACCGGACACCGATACGTTGGTAATCAGTCCGATCATCGGCATGATAAAACCTCCCCGATCAGAAATTCTCGCCGTTCCAACCCCAATACTCGGTTTCGGCGTATTTGACATAGACCCGGTCGGGGCTGATGCCCAGCTGTCCGGTCAATGCCTTGGTAATGGCGCCGGTTAAACGGTTATAGGTTTCGCCGGTGGCACTGCCGTACAGGCTCACCGACACCATCGCGGCGGGGGCGTCGCTGCCCGCCATGTAGAGGTGGTGGTCCCCTTCGATATCGAGCATCAGCCACTGTTCCGACTTACCGGGCACAATCGAAATCGCTTTCCCCAGCTCTTCTTTCAGGGCTTTTTCGGCGGAAGCGGAAACGGAAACGTTCGTCATCGTGTGGATAAAAGGCATTTGAATTTCCTCCTTTTTGGATGTTTATCCTTATTATACCAGTTTTAGGCCGTAAAATCCAGGGTTTTTCTGTCGGCGGTTTCCCCCTCCCAGACAAAACCCGGGCAGTTTTCCCCAAAGTGGAAAGAAAAATGTGAAAAACCGGCGCAGGAAAATCTGCGCCGGTCATGCTGTCAAAAAAGTCTTTAAACATTGAATGGTCGCTGCGCGACAAGTAACCTTCGGCATAAGCAACCGTGAACAGCAGGCTTTCACTATAAATCAGCGCCTGGGAAGGGGCTCTGCCCCTTCCATTCCCGCGACCCCTTTAAAAAGGGGTCGATCCTAAACTCCTGATTAAGCTCCGTAGATTGGTGACTTTGGAGGCAGCGTCGAATATTACGGATACAAGTACTTTATCAACACACTAACCGGCGCAGGTCTCCCCACGCCGGTTTTAGTTTATGGATGTTTATTTGATTCCCTTGATAACCGGGGAGATGCGCTTATACACCAGCATGGTGATGATAACGCTCAGCATCGCCTTCATGAAGGTGAAGGGCATATTGAAGCAGATAATCGACTGTTCGACGCTCTTCATCGCCGGGATAATCGCCTGATAGGCGCCCAAGATGGCTTCTTTCGGCATAAAGTTATAGTAAACGGGATAGACGATGAAGATATTGGTGATGCAGGAACCCAGTGCCATGCAAACAGCCCCCACGAGGCTGCCAATGATGGCCCCTTTGCGGGTTTTCATATGCTGATAGACCATCCCTGCCGGGAAAACAAACATCGCACCCAGCAGAAAGTTGGACAGTTCACCGACGCCGCCGGTGGAAGTCTGGGTCAGCATCAACAGGTTTTTAACCAGGCAGATGACGACGCCGTAAACCGGCCCGAGGCTGAAGGCGCCGATCAGCGCCGGAAGTTCAGAGACATCCAGCCGAATGAAGTCCGGCATAAACGGCACCGCGAAATTGCAGAACATCAGGATAAACCCGATTGCCGACAGCATTGCCGTCATAACCAGAGCTCTTGTTGTGACACGAGGTTTAGCGCTTACCATAAAGATCTTCCTTTCCGGGGTCATGCCCCAAAGCAAATTGGTTTCGCTTCAAACATTGCCCGGAAAACAAAAAGCCCCGCTTATCCAGCGGGGCTAAGATTTTGGGTTACACGAAAAATGCACATACCGCGCATTTTTTCGCACATCCTTTGTTTCTCTCATCCGGACTTAAATTCCCAAAAGGAATCTTACCGTCGGTCCCGGAATTTCACCGGGTCGGCACCGTTTCACGGCGTTCGCAGACTATACTGCCGGTGGAGAATTGCACTCCGCCCCGAAACAACGTATGAAGTTTTGATCCGGAATAAACGTAAGTTCCATCCGGTTTATTTAGGAAAAGGCTTTTGCCTTAACCGTCGAAAAAATTATTCCTCCGAAGGAGTTTCCGTCTCTTCTTTGGCGGGCGGATCGTCGATCTGAAGGTCAAACTCCAGTCGTTCGCCGCAGTTGGGGCAATTGACTTCGCCCTCGTCCAGCATAAACTCGTCGACGTCAAAGACTTCGCCGCAGGTGGGGCAGGTTACCTCATAAAGGTCCCCGTCGTCATCATCCTCGTCATCGTCGTCTTCTTCCTCGTCGTCATCCTCGTCCTCATCTTCGTCGCCATAGAGGTCCTCTTCCACCTGGGAGAGATCCTCGTCAATCGACTCGATGACTTCGCACATCTGGTTGTTCGCTTCCGACAGGCTCTCGACCGTCTTGGCCAGTTCGTCCATGACCTCGATCATCGCATTTAAAACTTTGGTTTCCTTGGTGGAAGGGTCAAACTCGGCCATATCCACCAGCCCTTTGAGATAAGAGACTTTTTCCATCAGTTCCATAAAAACCTCCACGCCCATACGAAACGGGCTTATCTGCTAACCTATCCGGTTTTGTTTTGGTCCTATGCGGATCGCCGCCCTGAAATCGGGAAACGGTTACGCTCTGGAGAGGTACTCGCCGGTACGGGTATCAATCTTGATCGTTTCGCCCTCGTCGATGAACAGCGGAACCTTAATCACAGCGCCAGTCTCGAGGGTGGCGGGCTTGGTGGTGTTGGTCGCAGTGTTGCCCTTGAAGCCGGGGTCGGTCTTGGTGACCTTCAACTCAACAAAGTTCGGGGCCTCAACGCCGAAAACGTTGCCTTTGTAGGAGAGGATCTTGCAGACCATGTTCTCCTTGACAAACTTGAAGGAATCGTTCATGACGTCGCCGGAAACGGGCATCTGCTCGTAGGTCTCGGGGTCCATGAAGTAGTACAGGCCGGAGTCCTCGTACAGATATTCCATATCCTTGCGTTCTACATACGCTTCCTGGAATTTCGCGGTGGGGTTGAAAGTGGTCTCAGTGACAGCCCCGGTGATGACGTTTTTGAGCTTGGTACGGACGAAAGCCGCGCCTTTACCGGGTTTAACATGCTGGAATTCGATGACCTGCATAACCTGGCCATCCATATCAAAAGTAAGTCCGTTTCTGAAATCGCCTGCAGTAACCATTGGGCGTACCTCCATATATCTAAAGATTTTAAGACACGCCCCCTAAGACGCGCCCAGGCGCAGACCCTAGACAGATGGGTCTACCATACCTTTATAGTTTACCGTATTTTTCGGAATTTTGCAACCCCTTTTTCAGAAAAGTCAGGATTTTACCCCTCTATTCCAATTTGCGACCGATAATACTCCATCATTTTGGCGGCGTCTTCGGTCTGGGTGCCGGCGGATTCACAGATAAACCGGGGGGTCCATCCTTTTTTGGCAATCAGTTCCATCAGCGGCTCAAACTGGGGGCCGTACTCCTCGTCCGCAAAGGTGAGGTGCATCTTTTCCCCGCCGGGGACGGTGTACATGATTTTGGAAAAATGGGAGTGGAAACGGGATGCCCGATCGGCTCCCAGCCGGTTTTCCAGGGTGTCCAGGATGGCGGCGTACGCCTCTTTTCCCTTGATGGTGCCGAAGGTCCGGGCGTTTAGATGGCCGAAGTCGATGGTGGGAATCATCCGCTCGTCCACCTGGCAAAGTTCCATCACTTCGTTTAAATCCCCCAGCTGGTTGACCTTGCCCATCGTCTCGGGGCAGATGATTACATCTCCAAGCCCTTTGGCGTCCAGCGCATCCTGGGCCTTTTTGAGGGTCTCCTTGGCCAGTTCCAGAGCCGCTTCTCTGGTCATCTTCCCGGCGCTGCCCGAGTGGACGACAATCCGATCCGCCCCCATCAGCTTGGCCGCTTCGGCGCTCTGGAGAATGTAGTTGACCGAGTTGTCCCGCTTTTCCGGGTCCACCGAGGATAGCGAAATATAGTAGGGCGCGTGAAGCGAAAGCTGGATGTCCTTTTCTTTGCAGAGGACCCCCAGTTTGGTCACCGTTTCAGGGTTGACCCGCACGCCTCTTCCGCACTGGTACTCAAAGGCGTTTAAATGAAACTGCGACAGGTATTCCGGCAGCTGGAGGGTATTTTTAAAGCCCATCGCCTTAAAGCTGTCCGCTGTACCGGCGGGGCCGAATCGGGTAATCATTGGTAATCCTTCCTTCCTGAGGGGAATGGGCGTTAGCCGCCCTTTACCTTTATTATACCTGATCCCGCTCTTTTTGTACAGGGGGTTTTACCCGGCGCTTTTTCCGGCGCTGAAAGGCGGCCCATCCCCCCAGCAGAAGAAAGATAAATACAATCCCCATCACGATGCAGAAGAGCAAATCCCCCTGGGTGATTCCCCGGTAAAGGGCGACTCCCGATAATCCCAGGGCCAATCCCCCTAGGATAAGTCCCAGCAGCACCCGCACCGGCAGCGGAATTTTTTTGGACTGTATTCCTTCCAAAGTCCCTTCCACGAAAATCTCCAACAGGATTTCAAACAGGTCGTCGAACACCCCTTTACCTCCCTTCCCAGCACCGTTATTCCCGGCTAGGTTCCTTCCGGTTGCCCGGGATCCGCAGAGCGAGCGCCAAAAATCCCAGGCTCAAAATTCCCGCCCCCACGCAGATCAGCAGGTAAGGGAAGCCCTTCCAGATGACAAAGAGCTGAACCGGCGACGGATTCTCAAGCTTCGAGTCGGTTTCCCGGCCATCCGCCACCGGTTCCCCGGCGGAGAACTGGAGCAGCTCCTCCATCTGCCACACCCGGCGGTTGACGTCGGCTCCCAGCTCCACCTTCCGGCAGCTGACCGGGCCGGTGCGGACCCAAAGCACCGCCCCCGAAGGGGAAAGCCCCTCCGCCACTTCGGCGGCCTCATCGGGGGAACGGAAATGGACCGTGGTAAACTGCCGCTCCTCTACGGGCAGGCTCTCCCATTCTTCCCCAAACAGCGTCCAGAGGGTCGTCCGGTCAGCCTCCGGCAGGGTCCCGAAAGGATTCTCGCCAGCGGTTCTCTCCACGCTCCCCGCTTGTTCCGTCAGGGTATTATAGAGGTCGATACTGCCCAGGTTGGTGCCGCTTTCGGATAACGCCCTGCCCTGGTTGGCCCAGGACACCGCCCCCACCAACAGCAGCAGCCCCATAAACAGCGCCCCTGCCAGATAGACCCAGCGGAGTCCCGCCTGCTTATATATCTTTTTTTCGATAAAAGGCGGCCGGGTCATTTAACTCACCCCTTTTGTCTGATAAAAAACACTCTACTTCTTCATTTCTCCCGTTTGACCCCTGTACCGGCAAAGGGCTTGCCGCAGCACTTGTGCAGGGCCAGATGAATCCGTTCATCCTTTCCGGCGTAGTAAATAATCATCGTCTCCCGCCGGTAGAGCAGCCGTTTCCGCGTATAGGCAAGGGGCGGCCGTCTTCCCTCCTTCAGCCGGTCGCCGGAAGGGGCAATCGCTCCCGCCGCCTTTTTCGCCGCCCAGGAGGAAGAGAAAAAGCTGACGGCTAAGAGGTTTTCGGAGAAAGCGCCGGACAGCTGCCGCTCTGCTTCCCATTCCCCCCGGCGGATATCCCCAGCCGAATAGGCTGGCAGCCAGGCGTGGAAGCTCAGTTCCCCCGGCAGTTTTCCCAGCGGCCCCTGGACCACCCGGCCGTAGGGGGCAAGGGGAACGCCCGCCTTTTTCATCCGGCTGACAAACCAGTCGGAGGCCGCGGCCGGGTCCATTTTGGACGGACGGAGGGCCAAAATAAGAAAAAAGATTCCCAATAAAACGGCTATCAGAGAGTAAATCGTTTCCAGCCCATACTCCCACTGGATAAACCACCGCAGGCGGTTGGACAGCGTCTTATCCATAACCGGCGGGTCAATTTCCCGCCCATCGGCAATGGGGTCCCCCAGGACATCCTGCAGCAGATTTTCAATCTGCTCATTGCCTCCATCGTAATACAATAAGTAACTTTCAAACCAGACCACAGATGACGAAGAGCCGATCCTCGCCGAATCCTTCCAAACGAATCGGTTTTCGTCCGCCGGAAGCTGCACCGTCTCCCAGCTGAAAAGACCGGTGCGAAGGGTAAACCGCGCCCCCGATGGAGACAGTGAAAACCCATTGATCTGTGCATCGCCATAATCAATCCAATACTCTACTGTAAACTGCCGTTCCTCCACCGGCAGGTCGGCGTAATCCTCCGATATAAGCGTCACCTTTTCGACATATAAGCTCTCTATTGCTCCACCATAGGGGTCTTCCCCCGGCTGAAAATCCAGATCGCTGAAAGACACAGCATAGGAGAGCGACAACCGAAATCGGTCTAATATATCGGATTTATTGGAGAAAAAGGTAAAAGTCGATTGCTGAGAAAAAATAGCGAGAAGCGCAATCCCCGCAGCCGCCAGACAAAACGCCGCCAGCCCCGCAAACAGTCTCCGCAGATATTGGGGCTCCCGTTGTGCAGCCATAGCTTTCACTCCCGATTGACCGGCGGGTCATCGGAATCGGAGAACTTGGACTTGCGGGAACGGCGCCGCAGAATCCCCAACGGGTCCCAGGCCGCTAAAATCAGCAGCACCACCGCTAAAATTCCCCATCCCAACGCCCACCAGCCAAGGCCGTAGGAACAAAGTACCAGCACTCCCACCAGGCCGGCGAAGAGGATGACCGCCAGAACGCCCATCTTAAAATTGACCTTTCCCACTGCCCGTTCGTCGCCGTTCCAGCGGATGTTCAGGGCGTTATCCCATTTCAGATACATAAATCCTCGTCTCCTTTCCCAATTGGAAGCACTATTCCCGGCTTTCGGGATTATAGACCCCCGGGTCCCGGCGGCTGTGCCGTTTGAGCACTTTTAATGGGTCCCATAGGGTCAACACAAAAAGCGCCGCCGCTAGTATCCCGACCCCCAGCGCCCACAATCCTTCTCCCATCGAGAGAAGCAGGATGACCCCCACCGCCCCCAGCAGAAAAATCACCGCCGCGAGGCCCAGCTGAAGGTTGACCTTTCCGATCACCCGTTCGTCGCCCCGGCTTCTGGAAATCATATGGTCATAATCATCTTTAAAAAACATCCTGCCCACCTCCTAGCAAACGGTCTTGGAAAGGGCTTACTCCCGGCTTTCTGGATTATAAATTCCCGGGTCCCGGCGGCTGTGCCGTTTGAGCACTTTTAATGGGTCCCATAGGGTCAACACAAAAAGCGCCGCCGCTAGTATCCCGACCCCCAGCGCCCACAATCCTTCTCCCATCGAG
>CALXHB010000094.1 GCA_944387995.1 uncultured Clostridia bacterium
CAATAAAATCCGGGAAGGGATTAAAAAGACCAAAGATTCAATGATGCAGAAGGTGGAGCGGGTTTTAAACTCCTTTACCAAAATTGATGACGACTTTTTGGAAGAGCTGGAAGAGACGCTGATTATGTCCGACGTCGGAGTGGAAACCTCCGAGGCCATCGTCGCCGAACTCCGCAAAAAGATCAAGGAGACCGGCGTCACCGATACTTCCGAAGTGAAGGGCCTTCTAAAAGAGATTATCGCCGGGATGCTGCGGGAGGACCGCCCCTTCACCCTCTCGACCAAGCCGTCGATCATCTTTGTCATCGGCGTAAACGGCGCCGGCAAGACCACCACCATCGGCAAGTTGGCCGCCGGGTATAAGGCGGAGGGCAAAAAGGTGCTGGTGGCGGCGGCGGACACCTTCCGGGCGGCTGCTATCGACCAGCTTCAAGTCTGGACCGACCGGGCCGGGGTGGACATCGTCAAGCACACCGAAGGGGCTGACCCTGCGGCGGTGGTTTACGACTCCATCGACGCGGCTAAAGCACGGGGATGCGACCTGCTGCTGATCGACACCGCCGGAAGACTACACAACAAGAAAAACCTGATGGCGGAGCTGCACAAGATGTTTAAGATTGTCTCCCAGCGAGCAGAAGGCTGCGACGTGGAAGTTTTGCTGGTGCTGGACGCCACCACCGGCCAGAACGCCGTCAGCCAGGCCGAGCTGTTTAAAGAGGCAGCCAACATCACCGGCATTGTGCTGACCAAGCTGGACGGCACCGCCAAGGGCGGGATTATCATCTCGCTGAAAAACCAGTTAAACCTGCCGGTCCGGTTTGTGGGGGTCGGGGAGAAGATTGACGATCTCCAGCCCTTTGACCCGGAACAGTTTGTCGACGCCCTGTTTGAATAAGGAGGAAGCACAGATGGACATCATTTTAGCCACCAACAACGCCCATAAGGTAGAGGAATTAAAACGGATGCTGGAACCGCTGGGCTACACCCTTTTTGCCCAGAAGGAGAAGGGAATCTCCCTGGAAGTGGAAGAAAACGGGACCACCTTTGAGCAGAACGCCTACTTAAAGGCCAAGGCCATCTACGACCTGACCGGCTGTGCTGCCCTGGCGGACGACTCGGGTCTCTGCGTGGACGCGCTGGACGGTGCACCGGGGGTTTACTCCGCCCGTTACGCCGGGGAACCCTGCGACGATAAGAAAAATAACGCAAAGCTCCTCCAGGCGATGGAAGGGGTGCAGGACCGGGCGGCCCAGTTTGTCAGCGTCATCTGCTACATCGACGAGAAGGGCGAGGCCCACTATTTCCGCGGCGAGTGCCCCGGCACGGTTGGATTTGAAGAAAAGGGCAACGGCGGCTTCGGTTACGACCCCCTCTTTATGGTCGGGGAGAAGTCCTACGCTGAGATGACCGGGGCGGAAAAGGACGCTATTTCCCACCGGGGCCGGGCCATCCGTCTGCTAGCCGATTACCTGAAAAAATAAGGGGGTAAACTTTATGCAGGAAATCCTGGTTGTCGTCGATATGCAAAACGACTTTGTCACCGGGTCGCTGGGGACCCCCGAGGCCCGGGCAATCCTCCCCAAAGTGGTGGAAAAGGTAAAGTCCTTTCCCGGCCGGGTGCTCTTCACCCGGGATACCCATGAGAAAAACTACCTGGAGAGCCGGGAGGGAAAGGCTCTGCCGGTGCCCCACTGTATCCGCGGAAGCGAGGGCTGGGAAATCTGTCCCGAGCTGGAAGCGGTGCGGAAGGAAGAACCGGTGGACAAACCCACCTTCGGCTCCACCGGCCTCGGAGAGGTGCTCCGGGCGGCGGACCGGTACGGGGAGAAGATTCATAAAATCACCCTCGTCGGTGTCTGCACCGATATCTGCGTAATCTCCAACGCCCTTCTGCTGCGGGCTTTCCTGCCGGAGGCGGAGATTGTGGTGGATGCGGCCTGCTGCGCCGGGGTGACCCCTGAGGCTCACCGGACCGCCCTGGAGGCGATGAAAGCCTGTCAGGTGGTCATTGAAAACGAAGTGTAACGGCTTTTTCCAACGGAAAAGGACGTTTCATATATTGTCAGAAAGGATGCGGATAATCTATGGAAATCAGAAGAGCGACTGCGGCGGACATCGAGGGAATCCATAAGCTTCTCTACCAGGTGAACATGGTCCATCACAACGGCCGTCCCGATTTGTTTAAAGCGGGCGGGCGGAAATACACCGATGAGCAGCTGAAAACCCTCCTGCTGGACGATACCCGTCCGGTTTTCGCGGCGGTGGACGAGGAGGGAAATCTCCTGGGCTACGCCTTCTGCGTCTTCCAGCAGCACCTGGGCGACAATATCTTAACCGACATCAAAACCCTCTATATCGACGACCTCTGTGTCGACGAGAATCTGCGGGGGCAGCATATCGGCCGGAGCCTGTACGAATATGTGGTGCAGTTTGCGAAGGATTCCGGCTGCTATAACCTGACCCTCAACGTTTGGGCCTGCAACGAAAGTGCCCGGAAATTTTATGAGAGCTGCGGGTTAAAGCCCCAGAAGTACGGTATGGAAACCATTTTATAACTAGGAAAGGAATCAATATATGACCAGCAAACAGAGAGCAAAACTGCGGGGAATGGCCAATTCCCTCGAGACGATTCTGCAGATCGGAAAAGGCGGCATCAACGAAAACACCTGCAAGACAATTGAACAGGCCCTGCTGGCCCGGGAACTGATTAAAATCCGGGTACTGGAAAACAGCCTCTACACCGCCAAAGAGGCGGCGGCCGAAATCGCCGAGGCGGTGGGCTGCGACGTGGTGCAGGTGGTGGGCACCCGCATCACCCTCTATAAGCCCAATCCGGAAAAGCCGGTTATCGTTTTAGAGGACTGATTTTCGATGGAAGTTGGAATCTACGGCGGAACCTTTAACCCGGTCCATCTGGGACACCTGCACCTATTGCGGGCGGCCAGCCCCTATTTTGACCGGATTCTCGTGATGCCGGACCGGGTGCCTCCCCACAAGGAGGCTCATTCGCTGGCCTCGGGGGAGGACCGGGCGGCGATGCTCCGGCTGGCGGTGGAGGATATTCCGAAGGCGGAGGTCTGTGAGCTGGAACTGAAGGCCGAGGGGCGGAGCTACACCTATCTGACCCTGCGGAAGCTGAAAGATCTCTACCCCGGCGACCGGTTTACTCTCATCATCGGCGGGGATATGCTCC
>CALXHB010000095.1 GCA_944387995.1 uncultured Clostridia bacterium
CGGGAAGGCGGCGGTCTTTAAGATCGGCCTTTTGCTGCTGGATTTTGTGCTGCTGGTGGCGGGGGCGATTGGAGCGGTGATCTTTATGGTGCGGTTTATCCCAGCCCCCTTTCTGCTGGCGGCGGGGAACGGAGGTGTGTTTTGGTCCCTCAGCCATTCGGTGCGGGTGACCAAGGGCTTTCGCAGCGAACTGTTTACAATGGTCCTCTCCTTTGTTCCGCTGATGCTCCTGATGTTCTTTATGGCGCCGGTGGTGTTTGTTCTTCCTTATATGCTCACTTCTTTCGGGCTTTTCTCCCGGTTTTTGTCCGACCGTCTGAAACGAAAAGAGGAACACACCTCTCCGGATGCAGGATAAGAGGACAAACCTGCAAAAGTTTTGACGCTTTAACCGATTGACGCTTTTACGGACGTTTCCCCCTGCGGACGGGCTCATCTCCGGCTTTTGCCGGCCGGTGGCCGCCGGCAGGGGGCTTTTTTGCTCCGCTTTTCCCTGCCGGCAGAACCGTTTATCCCAAAAGGAAAAGAAAATGAAAACAAAAAGAAAAATTTTGACAGACGGCCAAAAAAATATTGCAATTTCCAGAAAACGGGTGTATAATATGACTACATGAGCCGCTGTCATACAGCTGGCAGACATCATAAGGAGGAAATGAACATGGGATTGAAAAACGCATACTTAAAAGGGGTTCTGGCAGACGTTGAAAGACGGGACGCCGGGGAGCCCGAATTCATCCAGGCGGTCACCGAAGTTCTGGAATCTCTGGAACCGGTCGTGGAAGCCCGTCCTGAGCTGGAAAAACTGAACATCGTCGGCCGCATTGTCGAGCCGGAACGTTTCATCCAGTTCAGAGTTCCGTGGGTGGACGACAACGGCAACGTCCAGGTCAACCGCGGCTTCCGGGTTGAGTTCAACTCCGCCATCGGGCCTTACAAGGGCGGCCTGCGTCTGCACCCCACCGTCTGCACTTCTGTCATCAAGTTCCTGGGCTTCGAGCAGTGCTTTAAAAACGCTCTGACCACCCTCCCGATGGGCGGCGGCAAGGGCGGTTCCGACTTCGACCCCAAGGGCAAATCGGATATGGAAGTTATGCGTTTCTGCCAGTCGTTCATGACCGAACTGCAGCGCCACATTGGCCCGGACACCGACGTTCCCGCCGGTGATATCGGTGTCGGCGGCCGCGAGATCGGCTATCTGTACGGCCAGTACAAACGGATTCGCAAC
Organism: uncultured Clostridia bacterium; assembly: GCA_944387995.1. Taxonomy (GTDB): domain Bacteria; phylum Bacillota; class Clostridia; order Oscillospirales; family Ruminococcaceae; genus Faecivivens. Next base: position 1,226 of record CALXHB010000095.1, read on the forward strand.
GAGTTTACCGGCGTTCTGACCGGCAAGGGCCTGACCTACGGCGGTTCTCTGGCCCGTACCGAAGCCACTGGCTACGGCCTGTGCTACTTCACCGAAGAGATGCTCTCCTGCATGAAGAACGATTCCTTCAAGGGCAAGACCGTCGTCATCTCCGGTTCCGGCAACGTCGCCATCTACGCCTGCCAGAAAGCCACTGCTCTGGGCGGCAAGGTTGTGGCCATGTCCGACTCCAACGGCTATGTCTATGACCCCAACGGCATCAACCTCGACGTGGTCAAACAGATCAAAGAGGTCGAGAGAGGCCGTATCAAAGAGTACGCCGAGAGAGTCCCCGGTTCTACCTATACCGTCGGCTGCAAGGGCATCTGGACCATCAAGTGCGACATCGCTCTGCCCTGCGCAACCCAGAACGAAGTGGACGAAGAGTCCGCTAAGACCCTGATCGCCAACGGCGTTATGTGCGTGGCGGAAGGCGCCAACATGCCTTCTACCCCCGGCGCCATCGAAGCCTTCCAGAAGGCTGGCGTTCTGTTTGCTCCCGCTAAGGCTTCCAACGCTGGCGGCGTCGCGGTTTCCGGCCTCGAGATGAGCCAGAACTCTCAGCGGCTGTCCTGGAGCTTTGAAGAGGTCGACTCCAAGCTCAAGAACATCATGGTCACCATCTTCCACAACTCCTACGAAGCGGCGAAGAAGTACGGCATGGAGGGCAACCTCGTGGCCGGCGCCAACATTGCAGGCTTTGAGAAGATCGCCGACGCGATGATCGCTCAGGGCGTCTGCTGATTGACCCATTGATTCAAAACAAACGCTTCCCTTTCCCGGGGAAGCGTTTTTGTTTTCTTAGGGGCCGGTTTTTGGTGGAGCCTTCCTATAATTTACCAAAAACTCTGGAAATATTTTGCATTATCTGTTATAATGAGGAAAGAAATTTATTGAAAGAAGGTCTGTCCTATGGCACTTGCTACCATGAACTTTTTCTCCAAATCGCTGATGCGCACCGTCACCATCAACGTCGTCGTTCCCACCGACAAGATCGTTTTCCCCGGCATGCCCGTTCCGGAAAAGAAGCCTTTTAAGACCCTCTACCTGCTCCACGGCATCCTCGGCAACTACACCGACTGGGTCACCGGCACCCGCATCCAGGCCCTGGCCACCGACCGCAACCTCTGCGTGGTCATGCCCTCCGGCGACAACAAGTTCTACTGCGACTCCGCCCTTTCGGGGGACAAGTACGGCACCTTTATCGCCAAAGACCTGGTAGAATTCATTCAGGACACCTTCCCCGTCTCCAAAGCCCGGGAAGACACCTTCATCGGCGGCCTATCGATGGGCGGTTTCGGCTCGATTGTCAACGGCTTAAGACATCCGGAGACCTTCGGCTATATCGCGGCCCTTTCCTCTGCGCTGATTAAGCAGGGCATCTTAAATTCCAGTAACGAACCCGGCCACGACTTCTTCACCCGCCGCCAGTACGAGACCCTCTTCGGCGTCGAGAAGATTGAGGATTACGCCGGTTCTGAAAACGACTACGAGGCGCTGGCCGATAAGCTCAAAGACGCCCCCGTCAAGCCGAAAATCTACATGGCCTGCGGCACCGAAGACACCCTCTTCCCGGCCAACACCGCCTTCCGCGACCGGCTGCGGGAGGATAATTTCGACCTCACCTGGGAGGAAGGCCCCGGCGTGCACAACTGGGCTTTCTGGGACGCTTACATCGAAAAGGCCCTCAACTGGCTGCCCCTCACCGACGCGGTCAAAGGGGTCAGCAGTGAAAACGTTGGCGTCACCGACAAAAAATAACCCCGGCTATGATCTGGAACCCGTGGCACGGCTGCCATAAATATTCCGCCGGATGCGCCCACTGTTACGTCTACCGGCGGGACGGGTGGATCGGGAAAGACGCCTCCCAGGTGGTGAAAACCGCTTCCTTCGACCTTCCGGTCCGGAAAAACCGGCAGGGAGAGTGGAAGATTCCCCCGGGGGAGGAGGTCTACGCGGTGATGACCTCGGATTTTTTCCTGGAGGACGCCGACCCCTGGCGGCCGGAAATCTGGGAGATGATTCGGGAAAGACAGGACCTGCGGTTTATCATCATCACCAAGCGGATTCTCCGGTTTTCCGCCTGCCTTCCGCCCGACTGGGGGGAGGGGTATGAAAACGTGCGGGTCGGGTGCACCTGTGAAAACGGGGAAGAGGCCGCCCGGCGGCTGCCGGTCTTTTTATCCCTGCCGATACGGGAGCGGTTTGTGATTGCCGAGCCGCTGCTGGGGCCGGTTTTGCTGGAGCCCTACCTGCAAAGCGGCAAGATTCTTTCGGTCATCGTCGGGGGCGAAAGCGGCGAAGGGGCCCGGGTCTGCGACTACGACTGGGTGCTGGACATCCACGACCAGTGTAAGCGCTCCGGGGTCCGGTTCCATTTCAAGCAGACCGGCCTGCATTTTAAAAAGGATGGCCGGATTTACACCGTGCCCCGCCGGTTCCAGATGGAACAGGCCCGGAAGGCCGGGATTGATTTAGCTTAAAGCGGGAAAAACCAATAGAACCCGTTTTATCAGAAACTCCAAAGGGGGATTTTACCATGGAAAAAATCGAAGAGCGCTTTTTGCGCTATGTGGCCGTAGATACCCAGTCCAAGGACGAGATGGACACGGTGCCCAGCACCGAGAAACAGCATGACCTCGCCCGGATGCTCTGCCGGGAATTGCAGGAGATGGGGTTTGAGGCGGAACACGACGAACATTGTTACGTCTACGGCACCATCCCCGGCAATATGCCCGAGGCGCCGGTGATCGGATTTGTGGCCCACATGGACACCTCGCCCGATTGCAGCGGCAAGGACATCAAGGCGAAGATCGTCCGCTTTACCGGCCAGGACATCGTCCTCGACGAGGAAAAGGGGATTAAGCTTTCCCCGAAGGAATACCCCTCCCTCGACAAATACCGGGGCTGTGACATCATCTGCACCGACGGCACCACCCTTCTGGGGGCCGACGACAAGGCCGGTGTCGCGGAGATCATGCAGCTGGCGGCCTATTATGCTGAGAATCCGAATGTTCCCCATGGGACCATCAAGGTCGGCTTTACCCCCGACGAAGAGGTCGGCAACGGCCCCAAGTACTTCGACGTCAAAAAGTTTGGGGCGGACTTTGCCTACACCCTGGACGGCGGCGAGTTGGGCGAAATCGAGTACGAGAACTTCAACGCCGCTTCGATGAAGGTCAAGGTGCGGGGGCTGGGTATCCACCCCGGTTCCTCCAAGAACAAGATGGTCAACGCTTCCCTGATCGCGATGGAGTTTGACTCCCTGCTCCCCTGCGAGCAGCGCCCCGCCTTCACCGAAGGGTACGAAGGCTTCTTCCATCTGCACAGCATGCAGGGTGAAGTGGAAAGTGCGACCCTCACCTATATCATCCGGGACCACGACGCGAAGAAGTTTGAGGAGAAAAAGGCCCTGGCCCAGGCGGCGGGCGACTACCTAAACCACAAGTACGGCGAAGGGACCGTCACTATCGAGATTAAGGACAGCTACCGCAACATGGCGGAAATCATCCGGCAGCATTACCACCTAATCGATAACGCCAGAGCGGCGATGCAGGAAGTGGGTGTCACCCCGGTGACCATGCCCATCCGCGGCGGCACCGACGGCGCGACCCTCTCCTACATGGGTTTGCCCTGCCCCAACCTTTGCACCGGCGGGGCCAACTACCACGGCCGGTTTGAGTATATCCCCGTTCAGTCGATGGAGATGACCTTTGAGATCATCAAGGCGATTGCCGCCCGTTACGCCTCCACCAGACGGGCGGAGTATCACGATATCAAATGATTCTGCCCTGGCGCTGGCGGGAGGTCTACTGCGGTTATACCATGCGGTATAAGGAGCGGATCTTCCAGACTTTGGAACAGGCCGGCATCCAGTACGATTATTCGGTCACCGGCTCCACCGACCCCGAGAAGGTTTCCCGGGGGTTTTCGGGGCTAAGCTTTCACCATGCGGCGGAGCTGCGGGTTTTCGTCCGGCCGGCGGATTATGAAACTGCCCTCTACCTGGTCCGGAAAACCATCCGGGAGGCAGGGGACGCGGAAGAATAAAATAAACCGCCTGGGAGAACTTTCCCGGGCGGTCGTCGAAAAAGTTTTGAGCATTGGATGGTCGCTGCGCGACGGGTAACCTTCGGCGCAAGCAGCTGTGAAAAGTTTGCTTTCACTGAAAATTAGCGCTGGGGAAGGGGCCCTGCCCCTTCCATTCCCGTGACCCCTTTAAAAAGGGGTCAATCCTAAACTCCTGATTGGCCCCCGTGGGCTGGAGACTTTGGAGTCAGCGGCGAATGTTACGGATGTAACAAACTCATTGATACATTGAAGCCGCCTGGGGAATTTCTCTGGGCGGTTTGTTTTCTAGATGAAGATAAAAGGAGAGCACAGATGAAAAATATGAATACATGACGGTCGATTTGAGCGCAGAATCGTCCTTTAATGTTCATGTGAAATTAGACAGGTATATTGAAAAATTGAATGAGTACGGCCGTCAGGGGTGGAGGCTGATTTCCGGCACAGAGGATTGGAAGTATTCCTTTTTTGAGCGGGAAATCGAGGATGACGAGGAAAAATAAGTCCATGGATTCAGGATGCGGCTGATCTTGCTGGGGTTATTATCACGAAATATAGAAAAATTGCTGCATATCCATCTTCTTTCTCTTTTCCCCTTGCACCTTTGGCGAAAAGGCAATATAATAGTAGTTGCCGGTCGTTTCCGGGAAAAGATTGTTGCCAGGGGGTTTATGTATGCACAGCGATTTAATCCATCAGTTGCAGGCCATCGTCGATTCGTCGGCGGACAAAGACTCCAACCGCACCATTGCCCGGTTTATGCTCTCCCATCTGATGACCCTGGACACCCTGTCGGTCCAGACCATCGCCGGAGCTTGCTTTGCGTCGATTGCGACGGTGAGCCGGTTTGTCCGCTCTTTGGGGTTTGAGAGCTTCGCCCAGCTTAAGCAGGCGGCGGTCCATTACCGCCACAGCATCAACAGTTCCGCCCAGGATTATTTGCAGGAACTTCCCTACGAGGGGGACGATCAGCAGACGGTCATCCAGTACACCCAGGGTCTAACCGGGGCGATGGAGGACTTTTCCCGGTCGGTGTCGATCGAACAGATTGACCGGGTCGCCCGGAAGATTCACGACGCCCAGGGTGTGGCCCTCTACGGCTTTTTCCAGCCGGGGCTGCTGGCCAAGCAGCTGCAATTCCTCTTTCTGTCCATTGGCCGGTATACCGAGAGCTACGACCTCATAGAAGACCACGAGGAGCGGGCCCGGACGATGCAGAAGGGGGATTTAGCCCTCTTTTTATCGGTCAACG
>CALXHB010000096.1 GCA_944387995.1 uncultured Clostridia bacterium
GGAAAAGCACAGCACGCCGATATTGGAGTGCTCTCCCTCGGACATCTCGGGAATCAGCTCCTCCACCACCACATAGACCATCGCTCCGGCCGCGAAACTGAGCAGATAGGGCATCGCCGGAAGAATCAGGGCGGTGGCGGCAATGGTAATCGCAGCCGCAATCGGCTCCACAACCCCCGACAGCATCCCATTGAGGAAGGCTTTATGCCGCCCCATCCCCTCCGACCGGAGCGGCATCGAGATAATCGCCCCTTCGGGGAAGTTCTGGATGGCAATGCCCAGCGACAGGGCCAATGCGTCCATCATCCCAATCCCGCCGCCGGACAAAAACCCCGCGTACACCGCTCCCAGGGCCATCCCTTCGGGGATGTTGTGCAGCACCACCGCCAGCACCAGCATGGTGGTCTTTTTCAGCTGGCTGTGGGGGCCCTCAGCCTGGCTGGAAAACTGGTGGAGATGGGGAATCAGGCTGTCCAGGGCCAGCAGGAACAAAACCCCCAGCCAGAAGCCGATCACCGCCGGCAGAAACCCCCATTTTCCCATATCTGACGCATAATCCATCGCCGGAATCAGCAGGCTCCAGACCGAAGCCGCCGTCATCACCCCGGCTGCAAAGCCGGTCAGCCCCCGCTGTACCCGGTCCCCCATCCCCTGGGTCATAAAATACACGCATCCGGACCCCAGCGTGGTGCCAAGGAACGGAAGCAACAGCCCGTAGATTGTTTCAGTCATGGATGACACTTCCCTTCGATTAGATTTTGCTAACTCTGCTTTCAGTATACCGGTTCGCCCACCGGTTGTCAACCGCCGTCTTTAAAAGAAAAATAGCCGCTGTCAATTTTTCCCTGCCCCTTGACATCAAGGGAAAACCGGTGTAAACTATGCTTAGAACAAATTTTTGTTCGTATTTATGTTTAACCCTTCTCCCCGCCCGAAAGGAGCCGAAAAGATGGAGAACAAAGCCTACCTCGCCATTGACCTGAAATCCTTCTACGCCTCGGTTGCCTGCATCGAACGGGGACTGGACCCGATGACCACCAACCTGGTGGTGGCCGACCTTTCCCGCACCGAAAAGACCATCTGCCTGGCGGTTTCCCCTGCCTTAAAGTCCTTTGGCGTGCCCGGGCGGCCCAGGCTATTTGAGGTGGTGGAAAAGCTGCGGGAGGTAAACGCCCTGCGGGCCTCCAAAAGCCCCGATGGTCAGCTCCACGGCAGTTCCCACAGCCTCCCTGCCCTCACAGAGGACCCCAGCCTCGCCGTCGACTATCTGGTCGCCCCGCCCCAGATGGCCCTTTATATCCAGCGGAGCACCGAGATCTACAACATTTACCTGCAATTTGTCTCGCCGGAGGATATCCACGTCTATTCGGTGGACGAGGTGTTCATCGACGTGACCCCCTACCTCCACACCTACGGTCTCACTGCCCGGGAGATGGCGGAAAAAATTCTCCGGGAGGTGGCGGTCCGGACCGGCATCACCGCCACCGTCGGCATCGGCAGCAACCTTTTCCTCTGTAAGGCGGCGATGGACATTCTCGCCAAACACGCCCCGCCGGACGAAAATGGCGCCCGGATTGCCGAACTCACCGAGGAAAGCTACCGCCGCACCCTCTGGGACCACCGGCCGCTGACCGACTTCTGGCGGGTGGGATGGGGGTACCAGAAAAAGCTGGCGGCCCATGGCATCTATACGATGGGGGACATCGCCCGCTGTTCGATGGGGGCCCCCGGCAGTTATTACAGCGAAGACCTGCTGTACAGCCTCTTTGGGGTAAACGCCGAGCTGCTGATCGACCACGCCTGGGGCTGGGAGCCCTGCACCATCGCCGACATCAAGGCCTACCGTCCCGAATCCCGCAGTCTGGGAGCCGGTCAGGTGCTGCAGCGGCCCTACCCCAACCCCCAGGCCCGGCTGATTGTCCAAGAGATGGCCGACCAGCTGGCCCTCTCATTGGTGGAAAAGGGGCTGGCGGCCGAATCGCTGGTGCTGACCCTGGGGTATGACCGGGAGAACCTTTCAGACCCTGGCCTCCGCCGCCGCTACAAGGGGGAGACCACCCTCGACCCCTACGGCCGGGCAATCCCCCGCCACGCTCATGGCTCGGTCCGCTTCCCCCATCCCACCGCCTCCAGCCGGACGATTGTAGAGGAAGCCCTCCGGCTGTTCGACCGGATTGCAGGCAAAGGGATGCTGGTCCGGCGGGTCAACCTCACCGCAGGCGGGGTGGTGCCGGAATCCCCCCTGCCGCCGCCAGAACTGCCCACCGGACAGCTGGACCTCTTCACCGATTACACCGCCCGCTTTCGCCAGGAAGAGGAGGCGTGGCGGCAGGCCAACAGGGCCCGGGAAAAGGAGCGGCGGATGCAGCAGGCGCTGTTGCAGATCCAGAAAAAGTACGGCAAAAACGCGGTGTTAAAGGGAATGAACCTGCTGGAAGGGGCCACCGCCCGGGAACGCAACGGTCAGATCGGAGGCCATAAGGCATGAAATACGACGACATTATTACCCTCCCCCACCATGTTTCCTCCCGCCACAAACCGATGTCCCGGGCCGACCGGGCCGCTCAGTTTTCCCCCTTTGCCGCCCTGTCGGGGTTTGACGGGGCGGTGGACGAAACCGCCCGGCAGACCGAGCCCCGGCGGGAACTGGACGAGGATATGAAAGGACTGCTGGACAGAAAAATCCGGCTGCTGGCCCAGTGGACGGGCAGACAGCCGGATATTTGGATCACCTATTTTATTCCCGACCCCTTAAAACCCGGCGGACAGTACCGGATGGCCCACGGGCAACTCTGGAAACTGGACCTGACAGCCCGGGTGCTGTGGCTGACCGAGACGGGGCCCGAGGGAGAGCAAACGGTCAAAATTGCCGCCCGGGATATTTACACCATTGAAAGCGGCATCTTCCCGGCCGGATGGTAAAAAAAACATGAAAAAATCCCGTAGAGCTTAAACTCTGCGGGATTTTTTCTGGTCTTAGTGACAAGACTTGAACTTGCGGCCTCTACCACCCCAAGGTAGCGCGCTACCACCTGCGCCACACCCAGATACCTTTCTGAAGGCTGTCGGCTGATTGCCGTCCCTTCAACGTTCCATATTATAACACAGCAAAATTCAAAATGCAAGGGGATTTTTAAAAATTAACGTTTTGCACAAATTTTGTCAACTTGTCATCCAGGTTTTCCCAAAACGGAGAGGAGACCCACCGTCTCCCCTCCGCGATGGAACGATTAGCCGTCGTAGGCGACCATTTCGATCTCGACCAGCGCCCCTGCCGGCAGAGCCTTAACCGCAAAAGCAGCCCGGGCCGGGAGGGTTTCGCCGTTGAGATACTTGGCGTAAACCTCGTTGACAGCGCCGAAATCGGCGATATCCGCCAGCAGAACGGTGGCTTTGACCACGTTGTCAAAGGTCATGCCAGCTTCGGCCAAGATAGCGGACAGGTTTTTAAATACTTGCTCAGCCTGTTCCGCGGTGGTTTCACCGACGATCTTGCCGGTGGCGGGGCAGAGCGGAATCTGCCCGGAAATGTAGAGGAAATCCCCTGCCTTGACCGCCTGAGAGTAGGGGCCGATGGCCGCAGGAGCCTTGTTGGTGGAAATTTTCTGTTTCATGGTAAACCATCCTTTCGGTTTCATCTATCTGCAAGCGGGTTTCCCCGCTGGCATACAAACTTATTTCGCCGGCCGGGGCGGGAGGTAGCTGTAAAACTCGCAGCGGAGCATCCCATTATAGAGCTTCCGGCGCTTGTTGGCCCGCCGGCCAAAGTGGGTTTCAAAGTTCTCGTCAGGGGAGATGATATAGTACCCGGCCTTGCCCTTTAAGAAGACCCGGCCCATAATCTCGGTGATTTCCGCCGCGGCCTCCTTGTCCAGCAGCCGCTCCCCATAGGGCGGGTTGGTGACGATGACCGCCCCTTCCGGCGGACGGAAACGACGGATATCCTGCCGGGAAACCGACAGCCGGTTTTCAATCCCGGCCTTGCGGGCGTTTTGCAGGGTCAGTTCCACCATGGCGGGGTCGAGGTCATAGCCAACCGCCCGGAATTTTGCCTCCGGATGGCTGTTGGACAGCTCCACCGCCCGGCTCCGTTCCTCTCTCCAGACCCGTTCCGGCACCGACCGCCAATGCTCGGCGGCGAACCGGCGCTTGAGCCCCGGAGCAATTCCCAGCGCCCGCAGCGCCCCTTCGATCAGAAGGGTGCCAGACCCGCAGAAGGGGTCCACCAGCAGGGTGTCCCGCTTGACAAAGGCCAGGTCCAACATTCCGGCGGCCAATGTCTCTTTAATCGGAGCGCCGCCTGACTCCCGCCGGTATCCCCGCTTGTGCAGGCCATCCCCCGAGGTGTCCAGAAAGATCGCGGCCTTGTCCTTGAGGATGGTAAACCGGAGCTGATGGACCGGTCCCGTCTCCTCAAACCAGCTGACGCCGTACTTTTCCTTCAGCCGCTCAACCGCCGCTTTTTTGATTATTTTCTGGCAGTCGGGGACCGAATGGAGGACCGACCGGACCGAATGTCCCTTGACCGGGAAGGCGTCCTGCCGCCCAATCCATTCCTCCAGCGGCAGCCCCCGGACCCCCTGGAACAGCTCTTCAAAACTTCTCGCCGGGAACTCGCCCAGCTTGACAAACAGCCGCTCGGCCGTCCGCAGCCAGAGGTTGCCGCGGGCCAGCAGCTCGACGCCGCCCGAAAAGTCGACCCGTCCGTCCAGGACCGTCACCTCTTCGCCGCCCATCCGGCGGATCTCCCCCGCCAACACGCTCTCCAGCCCGAACAGGCAGGGAGCGGAATAGTGTATCGTCAATGCATTTCCTCCTCTTTCCGGCGTCGCCGGTGTCGCTATCTGTATTATAGCACAGCTGGGCCCCCGGGAAAAGTTTTTTTTGCACAATCGGGGTTTAAGAAGGCAAAAAAACAGCCCCGCCGGGTTTCCCCAGCAGGGCTGCATTGTGCTACAAAGCCTTATCTCCCAGCGGGAGTCTGGCGCTTATTTCGGGATAATTACGCCGTATCCATCGTCGCTGCGGCGGTAGACGACATTCACATCGCCGGTTTCGGCGTTGCGGAAGACAAAGAAGGTATGGCCCAAAAGGGTCATCTGGGTAATCGCCTCGTCGGCGGTCATCGGACGGAGATCCACCTCTTTCTCCCGGACAATCTCGTGGGAATATTCCTCTTCCGGCGGCAGCAGGTCAGCCGGTTCAAAGGCAGAAGCCTTGATCTTCTTTTGCAGTTTGGTCTTGTTGCGGCGGATGCGGCGGATGATGGTATCGACAGCAGCATCCAGAGCGTCCAGCTTATCGGTATCGGCGTTTTCCGCCCGGAAGATAAGCCCGTCGGCGCGGATGGTCAATTCAACGGTCGCCGTATCCTTCTGGGCGGAAACCTTGACTTCCGCCGCGGCGTCATCATCGAAGAACTTGTCCAGCTTGTGCAGCCTCAGTTCCGCCTTCTGCTTAAAGGAATCGGGAAGGGAAATTTTTCTGGCAATGTAGGTGATCTGCATACTCATGCCTCCAATCCTCTGGGGAAACCGTTCGTTCCCCGGGGCCGTCTATTTTTCCGGCCCTGTACTCAGTATAGCACTTTTTCATAAGAATTACAAGGGCATTGCAAATCTTTTATTGTTCTTTTACATTTTACACCTTTTTCCCACCGGTCCAATTTCCGCCAGAAAAGAGGTTACTCGGTGACCCCGGGAATCGGCCGTTCGGGGACCTCCACCCCCTGCACAAACACCTTTTCGGGGTGGACATAGGGGCTGAAGGGATCGCCGTCCACCAGAACCAGGTCGGCGTCCTTACCGGGGGTGAGAGAACCAACCCGGTCGGAAATCCCCGCGATTTCCGCCGCCCGGATGGTCAGAGACTTAAGCGCTTCCTCCCAAGCAAGTCCATATCCCACCGCGACGCCGGCACAGAGGGGCAAAAACTGAATCGGGATAACCGGATGGTCGGTGCAGATGGCGCAGGGAACCCCGGCTTTGGTCAGCACGCCAATCCCCGCCGGGGTCTGGTTTTTCAGTTCCGGCTTAGAGCGGTCGGTGAGGAACGGCCCGCAGATGGCCTTGACCCCCTCTTTTTTGAGGATATCCGCCACCAGATGCCCCTCGGTGCAATGGACAATGACAAAATCCAGGTTAAACTCCTTGCCGATGCGGATAGCGGTGAAGATATCGTCCGCCCGGTGGCAGTGGATAAACGCCTTTTTCTCCCGGCGGAGCAGGGGAAGCAGCGCTTCGCTGGTCTTATTGTATTCCGGCGGGTCGAAGTCGGAGTCCTCCTCCGCCTTTTTCTGATCCTCCATATACCGCTGGGCCGCCATCAGCGCCTCCCGGATGACCGACGCCGTCGCCATACGGGTATAAGGGGCAACCCCTTTTTCATGATAGACCGTCTTGGGGTTCTCGCCGAGGGCAAACTTCATCCCGATCTCCCGGACCATGACCATGTCGTCCACCCGGACGCCCAGCGTCTTCATTGCCGTCCACCAGCCGCCAATGGGGTTGGCGCTGCCGGGGCCGGTCAAAACGGTGGTGACACCGGCGGCCGCTGCCTCCCGGAAGCAGCGGTCCATCCCGTTGATGCCGTCCACCGCCCGCAGATAGGGGGTGCAGGGGCCAGTGGATTCGTTACCGTCGTCCCCTTCAAACCCCAGGGCATCCTCCCACATGCCGATGTGGCAGTGGGCGTCGATAAACCCGGGGAAAAGGTTTTTGCCCTTCGCGTCCAGGACCTGCTCACCGTCCACAGAGCGGTAATCGTCCATCGGGCCAACCGCCTGGATTTTCCCCTCTTCAAACCGCAGCCAACCGCTTTCGATCGGCGAAGCGTCCATCGTGTAAATTTTTGCGTTGATGATGACCATTTTGGCCACTCCTTCCGTCGTGGTTTTGCAGATATTATACCACTTTCCGGCCCATTAGGGAATAGTCTTGCCGCCTTTCGGCTCCACCGACGCAATGTATACCCCCGCCGCCATCACCAAAAGCGCCAGGAAAAAGGCTGGGCCCGGCAGTTCGCGGAAGATGATAAGCGAAAGCCCCACCCCAATAAAGGGCGCCACCGCATAATAGGCGCTGGTGCGGGCGGCCCCGAGCCCCCGCTGGGCGTAAACATAAAAGAAGATGCTTAAGCCATAGGCCACAAACCCAAGGATCAGGGCGGGGAGCAGAGCCTTCACCGCAGGCAGCGGCTCCCCCACCGCCAGCCCTAGAGCCAGGGAACCCAAACCGGAACCAAACCCCTTGATGACCACAATCTCCAGCGGGTCGCTCTGGGACATCATCCGGGTACAGTTGTTCTCAAATCCCCAGCAGACACAAGCCAGCAGCACCAGCATCGACCCCACCGAAAATTGCAGGCTCTTCGAGTCCTCAAAGGACAAAATGAGGCTGGACAGGGTAATCAGCCCGATGGCCAGCCAGAGCCGCCGGCTGATCTTCTCTTTAAAGACCGCCCGGGCAATCAGGGAGGTGGCGACAATCTCAAAGTTGTTGAGCAGCGATACATTTTCCGGCGCCGTCAGCGTCAGACCCGCCATCAGCAGCACCGGGGCCGCAATATCCAGCACCACCATCCCGATGGTATAGGGAAGGTCCTTCCGGGTGAGCCTTGCCTCTCCCCCGCCTTTGCCCAGCCCCTTGCGGACAGCGCCCAGCAGCAGCATCCCCGCCCCCGCTCCCAGGTAGAGCAGCCCCGCCATCACGGTAGGGGCCACATCCCGCAGCAGCAGCTTGGAAAAGGGCGCGTTCAGCGCGTAGAGAGCCGCAGCCAAAACCGCAAAAAACACCTGGGGTATATCCCGTTTGTCCATCTTTCTCCCTCTTCACTTGATAAAACGGTCGATTGCCACCGACAGATTCTCCAGTGCCTTCTGGTCGCCGGTCTGGACCGCGTCGACAATACAGTGGTTGATGTGGTCTTCCAGAATGATTTTCCCAATGTTGTTGACCGCCGACCGGACCGCGGCAATCTGCACCAGCACTTCGGTGCAGTCCCGCCCCTCTTCCACCATCGACCGGATGGCTTCCAGATGCCCAATCGCCCGGGAGAGCCGGTCGAGGACTTTTTTGGTCTCGGTGTGGGGGTGATGATGCGGCTGTGTCTCCATGATACCCGCCCTTCTTCCTGTAGAAATATCCCCCCAGGGGGGATATGAACAGAATAGCACATTTTCCCGATCGCCACAACCCGCCTACCTCTCCTTTTGGCCGTTTTCATAAATCGAGGGGATTTTTTTAGAACATCCTACAAATCGTGCCAAAATCGCTTGCAATCTTCCGTTTAATCCGCTATTATATAGATGCAACTTCCTTCATTACCTTTCACTTTCCCTGTTTTTGGACCGTCGATATTTTTCGGCGGTTATTTTTTTGCCGGTCTACCGGCGGAGAGGGGGCGCGCCATGCACCCGGAAAAACAAAAGAAGATTATCATCCTCGCGGCCATCCTGTTCGGCATCGTCTCCCTGCCGGGGGGATGCGGAGCGCTCATGAGCAGCGGCCTATTGTCCCCGGGAATGGGGTTACAGAACAATACCGCCGCCCCGTCAGAACCGGCCTATCAGTCTCCCCTCTGGGAGGAAAACGGCCTCACCGAAAAGCAGCGGGAGCTGACCGACTATCTGAAAACTGTCGCCCAGGACCGCCTTTCGATCTATGACGGGACCATCCCGGTGCTGGAAGAGGAATGGATGGACGAGAACACAGGTTTTTCGGACGACTACACCGATGAACAGCTGGAAGCCCTCGCCACCCCGCCGGAAACGGCCCCAGAAACCGTTTCCGCTGCCGGCGCAAAAGAAGACGTCGAGACGGCTTTTGACCTTCTGCGGGACGGCTACGCGGGGTACGACTACTTTGGCGGGGAAACGCAGTTTGAATCGGCCCGGGACGCGGCCCTCATGCTGCTGCCGGGGGAAGGGAACGTGACGGTGGAGACGGTGCGGGACGCAATTCTGACGGCCCTGAAGGAGATTTTAAACGACAACATCCTCTCGGTCGGCGGACTTTCGGCCGTAACCGACCAGCAGCAGGGGTACTATCTTCCGGAGATTTACTTTTCCGACCCGGAAGACGCAGTGGTAGACGCACCGGCAGAGGTGGTTCCCACCATCACCCCGGAGGGGGGCCTTGCCTACACCCTCTGCGCCGCTCTTCCGGCCTCGGAGAGCGACACCCTCCCCCAGACCGCCGAAATTGAAGGGGAAACCGTCTCCCTCCATTGGGAGCCGATGGACGGAGAGGAGCTTGCAGCGGACCCTTTGACCGAAAGCACCCTGTCCGACGGAACGGTGGTGCTCAGTTCCCGGGGTTTTGAGGCGAAAGACGAAGCGGGCTGGGTCCAGCTGGACGCCCTTTCCCAGGCGGGAGCCAGCTTCAGAATGGAACCGGTGCTGATCTGGGACCTGCGTTCCAATCAGGGGGGCAGTGACAGCTACTTCTCCAACTGGTTCGGCGGGTTTACCGGCCAGTCGCCTCTGGTAAAGATGAGCTACGCCGCCCGGATTACCCCCCTCAACCAGTACTTGTTAAACTTTGTCCTCGCCCCCTGGTGGTATGTGGACGGCCAGACCGGGCAGCTTACCCCCCGGAATGGTTTTACCTTTGCGGTACAGGATGTCTATACCGCGGGCCCGGGGGAAAGCGTCCTCTGTCAGCTGCGGTCTGTTGAAAACCTTTTAACCGTCGGCTCTCCGACAGCAGGAGCGATGATGACCGGCAATCCGGTGGAGGCCTACCTCCCCCATTCCGGCCTCCAAATCACCTGGGGCACCAAAATCCAGCAGCTGGAAAACGGCCGGATGGGCGACGGCGAAGGCATCGACCCCGACCTTTGGGTGCCGGCGGAAGAGGCACTCACCCGGATTGAAGGGATGATCGAATATTACGGACTGCGGGATTGGGGGGCTTCCCTCTCCTCCCCGGAAGGATAACGGACAACCAAAAAGGACCTGCCATCCCGACAGGTCCTTTCTAACTGTCGAAAAACAAGTTTTTCGACAGAATCACATCGGTGCTGCAAGCCTCCCTACAGCCGACACTTGCCCCGATCAAATTATTTTTCCCGCCGTACATGCCGCCGGGAAAAATGATATTTAATCATTTTCCCTGTCAACCATTCTTCCCCTTTTTTCGTAAATCTTTTTCAACAAGCAAAAAGGACCTGCCATCCCGACAGGTCCTTTGTTTTACCTATTTTTACAGTTCGCCCTTTAAAAGACGTTTTTTGGTCTCTTCGGCGTCGGCGATATAGAGCCGATACCAGGTGATGAAAACGAGAATCGACCAGAGTTTGCGATAGTTGTCCGCCTTGCCGGTCCGATGATCTTCCAGCATCTTGAGAGCGGCCTGCTTGTCGATATACTCATCCGCCTTGGAGTTCTGGATGATATCCCGGGCCCACTCGTACAGCTCGCCCCGCAGCCAGACCCGCACCGGCACCGGATAGCCCAGCTTCGGCCGCATAAAGGTTTCGGGGTTTACATAGTCCTTGAAGGCATACCGGAGGATATATTTGGTGGTCCCTTCCCGGAGTTTGTCGTCCACCGCCAGGGTCGAGGCAAACTTCCAGACCTCCCGGTCGAGGAAGGGCACCCGCACCTCCAGCGAGTGGGCCATCGACAGCCGGTCGCCTTTGACGAGGATATCCCCCCGCAGCCAGGTCATCAGGTCGCAGTACTGCATCCGCACCATCGGATGTTCCCCGCGGGTCCGCTCGAAGATCTCCCGGGTGACCTCGGTGTAGCTCTGATTGGGGTCAAAGGTCTTGAGGAAGGGCTTTTTCTCCTTCTCGTCAAAGAGGAAGGCGTTGCCCACATACCGGTCTTCCAGCTTGGTGCCCGCCCGATGGAAGAAGGACTTGCCCTTGACGCCGTTGGGCCAAATAGCCGAGATGCCCCGGCAGGCGGCCTTAAAGATGGCCGGCGCGTTTTCAAACCGGCCGGAAAGTTTCGAGTCGAGATAGAACTTATACCCGCCGAACAGCTCGTCCGCCCCCTCGCCCGAGAGGATGGTCTTGACATACCGGCTTGCTTCCCCGGCGATCATGTAAATAGCAACGGTGGAGGGGTCGGCCACCGGCGAATCCAAACTCCAAACGACATGTTCAAAGGCGTCCCGGAACTGTTCGCAGGTGCCTTTCAGCTTAATGTGCTCGACGTTTAGGTGTTTGGCGATTTCCGAAGCGTCGTCGATTTCCGAGTAAGAGGAGACGTCAAATCCAACGGTCAGCGCCTTGATACCGGGGTTAATCCGGCTGGAAATGGCGGTGACAATGGCGGAGTCAATGCCGGAGGAGAGGAAGGTTCCCACTTCAACGTCCGAGATCATATGGTATTCCACCGACTCGGTGAGGACTTTGCGGAGTTTTTCCGCCTTGGCCTCAAAGCTCTCCTTGCTGGGGGTGGCGAACCGGTAGTCCTCGTATTGGACGACCTTTTCAATGCCCTTGGCCGACAGCATCATATAATGGCCAGCTTCCAGCGCCTGGACCTTTCCGGTCATCGTCTTGGGTTCGGGGACATACTGGAAGGTGAAATAATTCTGAAGAGACTTGATATCGACATCAAAGCCGCCCATATCCTCGTCGAAGATAAAGGCCTTCATTTCGGAGGCAAAGAGGACCCCGTTTTTGGTTTCGCGGTAATAAAGGGGTTTAATGCCGAAGGGGTCGCGGCAGACAAAGCAGTTTTTCTTGTCGCCGTCGTAGATCATGATGGCGAACATTCCCCGGAGCATCTTGACGAAATCCGGGCCGTACTTGCGGTAAAGAGCCACAATAACCTCGATTTCCGAGTTGGTGAAGAACTCAATCCCCTCTTTTTGCAGCGGGGCCCGGAGATCCCGGTAGTTGTAAATTTCCCCGTTGAAAACGGCGGTAAACCGGCCGTCGGGAGAGGTGTACGGCTGGGAGCCGTGGTCGAGGTCGATAATCGACAGCCGTCTAAAGGCGGCGCAGAAACTATCCCGGACGATATAGTCGCTCTCATCCGGGCCACGGTGGCGGATGACATGGGACATCCGCATCAGCTGGTCTTCGTTATTTAAGGAGGGATCATGGTTAAACATCCCGACAAAACCACACACTTTGGATTACTCCTTTCAAAAGGGGGCAAACGCCCGGTTAAACCGAAAATCCTCCCCTCCCGGTGGGAGGGAAGGATCTTTCGTCATTGAAAGTATTTGCTTTTAAGGACAGCGGGCTTTTCTAAATTCCCGGCAAAGCTTACTTGTTGAAGATCGAAAGCAGCGAGTCGAAATCCAGATCATCCACGTTAGAATCAGAGTTGGAGCTGGAACTGGAGCTATTGGAAGAGGTGCTGGTGCTGGTTTCCTTGCGGGAAGAAGCAGGCATCGAATCGAAGGCCGGTTTCCGATCGGAAGCGGGCTTGTCCGCAGTCCGGGTGGAAGCGGCATTCTGCTGCTGATCGGGCTTCTTCTGGTCTCCCGCCAGGACAGGGCCGTACTCGCTGTCGAAACCGGTGGCGATGACGGTAACCCGCATCTCGTTGTCCATCGTCTCGTCGTAAACAACGCCCCAGAAGATAATTGCCTCGTCGTCGACCGCTTCCTGAATCATCTGAGAAACGTGGTCGGCATCCGAGAAGAGCATATCGGGAGAAGCGGTGATGTTGACGATAACCGCCTTGGCGCCGTCGATCGAGGTATCGAGCAGCGGGCTGGAAATGGCCATCGAAGCAGCTTCTTCGGCCATGTTTTCGCCGGAAGCAAAGCCCATACCCATGTGGGCAAGGCCAGCATTGCGGATAACGGTGCACAGGTCCTCAAAGTCGAGGTTGACGTAACCGCTGGTGGAGATCAGGTTGGAGATCGAAGAGATACCCTGTTTCAAAACGTTGTCCGCCTCTTCAAAAGCCTGCTTCATGCTGGCTTTCTTCAGGTCGATAACCTCGCGGATACGGTCATTGGGGATGACAACCAGCGAATCGACCTGCTCTTTGAGCATTTCAATCCCCTGGAGTGCATAGTTCATCCGCCGGCGCCCTTCATAGCCGAAGGGTTTGGTGACGACCGCAATCGAAAGGATACCCATCTCGCGGGCAATCTGGGCCACAACCGGAGCCGCGCCGGTACCGGTGCCGCCGCCCATACCAGCGGTGATAAACAGCAGGTCGGTCCCTTTAAGGGCAGCCGAAATTTCCTCCCGGTTTTCCTCAGCAGCTTTCATCCCCATCTCGGGGTTGCCGCCGGCGCCATGGCCCTGGGAGCTTTTCACGCCAATCTGGATGGTCAGGTCAGCTTTAGAGCTGTTGAGGACCTGTTTATCGGTGTTGATCGCGATAAACTCGACCCCTTCAACCCCATCTTCGACCATCCGGTTGACCGCATTGCCGCCCGCGCCGCCGACGCCGACAACCTTGATGTTTGTAGTTCTTTCATCTTCAGTTTCCAAAGTGAATTTCACGTTTATTTCCTCCTATGGAAAAAGCGATGCAAAGGCGCATCCTCCGTTTATTATTCCGGTACCGGCCGCCGCCCTATTTCCCAAAAAGGCGTTCAGCCCGCAATTGCAAACCGGGTCGGGCAGGTTTTAAACGGGCGCATTCCCGTCAAGACCCCATTACCCATACTCATAGATATAATGGTATCAGATTTGACGCAAAAGTGCAAGGGTTTAAACGCAAAATTCATACCCGTGACAAAATTTTCCCGATTTTGCCCATAATTATCGGCCGGGCTGTCAGCCAATCCCCGGCACGCTGGGCGCCTGGGAACCGACGCCGGCCCCGGTGCTTCCGCCGGAAGTAGCGTTTCCGGCAGCGCCGGTGAGACCAGAGGAAGCACTGCTTTCCGAAGAAGCGCTTGTCCCCTCCGAAGAGCTGCTGGAACTGGAAGCGGCATCGCTGCTCCCGGTGTCCACCGACGGCTCGGAAGTCGCCGCGGAAGAGGCCTGAGAGGAGGTCCCGCCCCCAATCTGAGGCATCTGCGGCAGCCGCATCCCGTCGGAAGTGGCGTAACTGTCGCTGGACTCTTCAGAGGAAGCGGTTTCAGAAGAATCAGACCCGCTTTCTGACTGGGCGGCGTCCCCCTCTTCCGTGGTTCCGCTAGCCGCCGGATCTTCGCCCTCTTCGGTGGTGCCGGAATCCTCCGACGTCTCTTCCGCCTCGAAGAGGCTCTGCATCAGGGTGTCCGAGAACTCGTCCTGCCAGCTCCATCCCAGCTGTCCCGCCCCAGGCGGCAGGGTGCAGGCCGATTGGTTGTTAAAGTAAGCCCGGTCAGCATTGGACAAATCCAAAACCCCCGTCTCCTCAACGCCGATGGAACCGGTGTCATAGAGAATGGTCTTGAGGGCCGCAACCTTCGCGTCCATATCCACCAGCGGCCCCATATCGACCTCCAGACGGTTTTGGTAGAAAATTTTCAGCTGCATATCATCCGACAGATCCATCGCGGAAATATCGTGAATCTCGTACTTGTCAATCAGTTCGCTCACCGTCCGCCAGGTACTGAAGGAGGCCTGCTGCTCCTCGGTCAGATCGGAAAGATATTGTCCGATGTTCAGGCCCGAAGGATCGGGACCCACCACTACCTGAGCGTCAACCACCGCCGTCTGGGACTGGCCGATCAGCCGCCCCGATGCGGTAAACTGGTAAAACACCCCGCCGGTCTCGATCTGCATAGAGGGTTCCCCGTCGGTGACGGTAATATCCAGGCTGTCGGGAAAATGACGGCTGATTTCCACCGACTCGGCGCTGGTCAGCTGTTCCAGCGCCCGCTCTTCCAGCCGCCCAATGTTCAGCCGCAGCAGGTTATCCCCATTGCGGACATCCACCGCGGCCAAAATCTGTTCGGAGGAATACACGTTGCTTCCGGAAGCGTTAATCGTAGTGATATTGAAAAAGACGGTCATCGAAAGGGTCACGCAGACCACTGTCATAATGATGCCCAGCAGGATGTAGTAAATCAGATAATTCCCAGCCCGGTGCCGGTGTCTTGCCTGCTGCACCCGACCAATCTCAGCCTGCCGTCTCGCGGCGTTAAAGTCGCGGACGTTGCTGCCGGGATTCTTTTCCGGCGGACGGCCCTGGGGTGCGGAAGAGGAGGCTCCCGCCTGCCGATTGCCGGCGTTGCCAGACTTTTGGGCGCTGCCCGCCGGGGCCGTTTTCTGTCCAATATCCGCCATCTGTTGCACATCCTTTCCTGTCCATCATACACACTTTTCATCTTTACATCCGACGTATATCCGCCCCGAGAGCCGAGAGGGTATCTTCCAGCCGTTCATACCCCCGCTCGATGTGGGAGAGGCCGTGAATCTGGCTTTCCCCCTGGGCCGCCAGGGCCGCCGTAACCAGCGCCGCCCCGCCCCGCAGGTCCAGCGCCCGCAGGTTTGCCCCATGGAGGCTTTTGACCCCCCGGATATAGGCAATCCGCCCGTCGGTGCGGACGTCGGCGCCCATTCCGGCCAGCTGCGAAAGGTGTTTAAACCGGCTGTCGAAGATGTTTTCGGAAACGACCGTTTCCCCGTCGGCCAGACAGGCGGCTGCGGTCAGCACCGGCTGCACATCAGTGGGGAAACCCGGGAAGGGGGCGGTGTCCACCCGGCCGGGGGTTATCAGCCGGCCGGGAGCCGAAAGCCGCACCCGATCCCGGTAGATCTTGAGGTCCGCTCCCATCCGCCGCAGCACCCCCAGCACCGCTCCCACATCGGTCGGAGAGAAGCCTTTCACTTCCACCTCCCCGCCGGTGACAGCGGCAGCAATCAGCAGGGTTGCCGCTTCAATCCGATCGCCCATGACCGTATAACTGCACCCGGTCAGTTCCTTGACCCCATCGATGTACAAAACCGGACCGCCGTCTCCGACAATTTCGGCCCCGCACCGGCGAAGAAACCGGCAGAGGTCGGCAATTTCCGGCTCCCGGGCGGCCCCTCGCAGGACGGTGCGTCCTTTGGCCAGCACCGCCGCCATCAAGATGTTTTCGGTCGCCCCGACGCTGGGGAAGGGAAGGGTGATGTCGGCACCTTTTAAGCCGTTGTGGTAAGCGTGGAGCTTTTCCCCTTTTTCCTCGATCACCATGCCGAGGGCTCTAAGCCCCATCAGATGAAGATCAATCGGTCTGGCCCCCAGCTCGCACCCTCCGGGCAGACAGAGGTAAGCCTCTCCCATCCGGGCGGCCACCGAGCCCAGGAACACTGAGGAAGAACGCATCTCCCGCACCAGCCGGTCGGGAATCCGGCTTCCGGTGGCGGAAGAAGGGTCCACCACCGCCTCGTCCTCCGACAGGGCGCAGACGCACCCAAGGCTTTCCAAAATCCGCAGCGACACCCCGGTATCCGACAGCCGGGGCACCCGGGCCAGATGGACCGGTGTCCGGCACAAAACCGTCGCCGCAAAAATCGGTAGGACACTGTTTTTGGCTCCGTGGACGGTAGCGGTCCCTTTTAAAGGATGCCCGCCGCGGATGCGGAAAAACCGGTCCCCCGTTTCCTTTTTCACACACCCCTCCGCCCGGCAGCTGCGGCAAAGCCCTTCGCAGGGGGGCCTTGCCCCCTCCTGGCCGCGACAGTAGGGTCCCGCTGTTCCAGGGGCCGCTGCGGGGGGAAAATTCACGCCTTTTTTCTGCACCGTGCTCACTCCTCTCCATACCGCTATTATATGCGGCGCAAAGAGGAAACTTGCCCGGTATTTTACGATAAACGGGGCGTCAAATCTGCCCCAAAATCTTCCTAAAGGGGATTATTTGCCCCTGGCCGCCATCGTCTTCTGAATCGACGCGCCGATCCGGGCGCAGGTGTCGGTGACGGCCAGCTTTTTGGCGTTTTGGGAGAACTGCTGCACCCGTCCAGGGTCCCGCAGGAATTTTTCCACTTCCCCGATCAGCCATTCTTTCTTATAATCTTTCTCCTCCACCACCAGGGCGGCGCCAGCGTTTTGCAGCACCATGCCGTTGTGGTACTGATGGTTCTCGGCGGCGTAAGGGTAAGGCACCAGAATTGAGGGCGCCCCCACCGCTTCCAGTTCGCTGATGGTAATGGCCCCGGCCCGAGAGATGACCAGGTCGGCCGCAGCCAGATACAGGTGCATCTGGTCGATAAATTCCATCGCCTTAATCCGGGGATATTTCGAAAGGTCCAGCCCTCTCTCCTTAAGCATCTTCGGGAACCGCTCCCGGCCGTTTTTGCCGTAGCCGTGGAAGTGGTTGATCTCCCCCTTTTCGGCATGCCAGGCCATCAGGTCGGCGGCCATCTTGTTGATGGCGGTGGCCCCGAGGCTTCCCCCCACCGATACGATGGTAAAATGGTCGTCAATGCCCAGCGCCTTGCGGGCTGCCTGTTTGTCAATGCCGATAAAGGCATGGCGGACGGGGTTACCCACCACCTCAAAGTGCTTTCCCCCGGGAATCCGCTTTTCGGCCTCGGGGAAGGCGAGGAAGATGGTCTCCGCCATCGGCGCCAGCATTTTGGTGGTGACGCCGGGGAAAGCGTTCTGTTCATGCAAAAAGACCGGAACCCCCATCTGCTCCGCCTTGCGGATCACAGGGCCGGATACATAGCCGCCGGTGCCGATGGCCAGATCGGGATGGAAATCCCGGACGATTTGGGTAGCCCGATGGCCGGACAGTGCCAGCCAGTAGGCCGCCTTGACGTTGTGGGCAATGTCCCAGGGGAGAAGGCTGCGGTAAAAACCGGCGATCTTAATATGGGCCACGGGATATCCCTGTTTGGGGATCATCGTGTCCTCCATATTCCCCGGCACCGCCGCAAAGAGAAATTCCGACCCGGGATAAATTTTCGCCAGTTCCCCGGCAATGGCGACAGCGGGGTTGATATGCCCCCCGGTGCCGCCTCCAGCCAACAGTATCCGCATTGTGATCCAACCTTTCAAAGCTCTTGTGGATTCTTCCCAATTAGAGGCCAATATGAGCCCCGTTCCGGAAAGGCATCAGATATCCCGCGAGCTGATAATCTTAATCTTCGGCTTATTCTCCTCCGGTTTGCCGCTCCCGCCCTCGGGGTCTTTCTTGCGGGATATGGACGGCCTGCAATACCGGGAGACGTTTAGGACAACCCCAATCTGGGCCAGCTGCACCAGCGTCGCGCTCCCGCCCGCCGAGAAGAAGGGGAGCGAAATACCGGTTGTAGGCATTGCATTGGATACGACGGCGATGTTTAGCAGCGCCTGCACCCCAAACTCCAGGATAATACCGATAACCAGCATTGAGCCGAACTTGTCGGGTGCCCGCATGGCAATCGAAAAACCGCTCGCCACAAAGAGGACAAACAGAAGGATAATCGCAATGGCGCCCACCAGCCCCAGCTCTTCGCAGACAACGGCGAAGATAAAGTCGTTTTGCGGCTCCGAAATCCAGAGAAATTTCTGGGTGGAATTTCCCAGCCCAACTCCGAACAGTCCGCCGCTGCCGATGGCATAGAGCGACTGGACAATCTGCCAGGTGCCGTTCTGAATATCCGAAAAAGGGTCCAGCCAGGCGTCGATTCGAGATCCAATGTAGTCAAACCCCAATGCCTGCAAAATGACAATGCCCAAAAGGCCAATCGGAATCAGCATCAAAACATAGTAGACTTTGGACCCGGCAATGAACATCATGCCGCCGCAGATGATGACCATCAGCATGATCCAGGACATATGCCGCTGAAGGGCGACAACCCCAAAGGCGGGAATCAGAAAATAGAAAAACTCAAGGATGCCCTTTTTAAAGGTGTCCATCTGCCGGTAGTTTAAGGCAATCAGCGCCGCAAAGGTGACGATAAGGCCAAACTTTAACAGTTCCGACGGCTGAAAGGTCATGCCGCCGATGACAATCCATCGTCTCGCACCACGTCCAGAATTATCCGGGAACAGCAGCGCCAGAGCCGTCAATCCCAAACAGCCGATATAAACCAGCCGGTAGAGCTTTTGATAAAGATGGTAGGGAACGTAGGACAGAACGAACATCGCGACCAGCCCCAAGACCACAAACATTACCTGTCTGGTAACAATCGAAAGACCATTGTCGTTCTCGTTTAAAGAGGTGGCGTAACTAGCCGAAAAGACCATAATAAGCCCGATGGTAATCAGTACAACGACCAGGAAAAAGAAAGAAATATCCATCCGCCCGGCTTTATGCTTATTCTGGCGAAGTTTAGAAGGTTTGCGGGAGATATTCTGCCGCATGCCCTTCTGGGACGCGCCGCGGCGCCTACGGGAACTGGAAGAGCGGCTGTTTCCCGACGGGGTGCGGGTGGGAACACGGGTGGACGGCCGGGCAGAAATCCGTTCAGATCCGCCGGAAAGGTTCCCCGCTGTACGGATATCCATGTACACCCGGCTCTGCTCGTTATAACCACGATCGATGGCCATGAAGACCCTCCTTTTAAGGATAAGGCAATCTGTGCATCCGCAGGGCGCTCCCTTTACATACACAGCAGGTTTACAAATATAGGTACGCGGCTGCAATGGACAAAACCGCCCCCACAAGCCCCACGCCGGCATACAGTCCCGAGACCATCTTACCGCTCAGGCCCCTGTCGATGAGGACGGCCCCAAGGCTGTCGGGACCGGGCTTTTTGCCTGCCGCTTCGCGCACGACTCTTATCATAGCATAAATTCCTTCAAAAATAAAGGGGATTCCGGCTGAAAAGATAAAAAGCGGGGCTCCAGCCGCAATTGCTGCCATCACCGGAACAGTGCCCAGCATCATCCGGCCGCCCCGTCCTTCCCGCATTTTTTCCGGGGGAAAAGCGTAGAGCAGCAGCCCCAAAGAAGCACCCGCCATCGCAAAGGAAATGGAGGCCATTCCCCGCATCCCAAACACCGCCGACACTCCGGCTGCCGCCAGGGAAAGGGGCAAAGCCGTGCTGCCCGCCTGGCCGCTCACAGCCCCGCAGGCGTCTCCGCCGGTGGCCGCACCCAGTAAAAGCAGCACCATCGCCGCCAGCCAGACGTTTCCGAGATACCCCTGGGTGCCAAGAAAGGGGATTAACACGATGTCCGACCGTTCCCCCAGCATCCGCAGCGCCACCAAAAAGGCGATGGATACCCCGAGAATCAGGGCCACTCGAATCAGGAGCGGCATTTCCGGCAGCCGTCTTCCCCGCCGCCAATCGTCGGTCAGGCCGACAGCGCCATAGAGCGCTCCCGAAGCCAAAACCGCCAGCATCTTCCCCGCTTCGATTCCGGGAGAAAGGCTGGAACCGGTGACCAGCAGCAGAATCAGCGCCAGCACCGAAGCAGGAATCAGGCCAATCAATAGCGGGAGCGCGCCAAATTCCGGGGCATTGTCCTGCCCGGGGGTGACTGCCTCCCCTTTTTTCACCATCATACTGCGGCCGAATCCCTGCTTTTGCAGCCAGGCCGCCAGAGGCTTGCCGGTGAGCGCGGTCAGCAGAAACGCGGCCACCGCTGCCAGCAATTCAGTCATCCCTGCCCCTCCTTCCGGCTGTCCCGGACATCTCGCAGTTTACCCGGCTTTTTCTGGCGCCACTCAGGCTCCCCAGCCGCCGGGGTCAATTCCTTATCGTGATAGACATAATCGATCACCGTCTCCAGGCGGCTTTCCCGTCCAGCCTTAAAGAGGACCACGTCCCCTGGCCGCCGGTCGGTCCGCAGATACCCGGCAATCGACTGGGTATCCGGGAAAACCTGCACCTGGGTGCGGGGAAAGAGAGCCGCTCCTCGGGCAATGTCTCCGGCGTGCTCACCGGTGGCCAGCAGAAGGTCCGCTCCCGCTTCCGCCATCTTCCGTCCAGCTTCAAAATGGGCTTCCGCGGCGTAGTCCCCCAGGTCTTCCATCTCGCCCAGGACTACAATCCGCCGTTTGCCGTCAAACTTGGCAAAATAGCTGGCCGCTTCCAGCACACTTTCAGGGGAAGAGGTCCAGCAGTCGTTGATAATCTGAGCGCCATTGGAAGCATTCAGCAGCTGCAGCCGTCCCGGCAGCGGCCGGAAAGCTTCCAACACATACCGGATATCCTCTACCGGCGCCCCCATCAGTTCGGCAGCCGCATAGGCGGCCAGGGCGTCGTAACAGCTCCCCCGGCCCGGCAGGCGGAGGTTCACCCGAGTGGTGCAGCCGTAGCTGACAATATCCATCACCGTGCCGTCCCGGTCCTCTGAGACGATCTTTCCGGTGACGTCGCAGGGGGTGTCGATGCCGTAGTAGAGAATATCCCCGTTTACATATTGATCGAGGTCGTAAAGAAGCGGATCATCGGCGCAAAGGATCACCGGGTCGCTGCTTTCCATCGCGTCGGTGATCGAAAGCCGTTCCTTTAAAATCTCCGCCTGGCTGCCAAAGGAACCGATATGGGCCTTCCCCACCCCGGTGATGACGGCGGCAGAGGGACGGCAGATTTTGGAGAGCCGTTTAAAGCTGCCCTTGGTGGTGCAGGCCATCTCCACCACCGCGAACCGGTCGCCGTCGTCCAACCCCAGAAGGGTTTCGGGGATACCGAGATCCCCGGTCAGCTCCCAACGGCTGCGGCTGGCCTTCTGGCCCTTGGCCAAAATGCGGTAGAGCATCTCCCGGACGGTGGTTTTCCCGTCCCCGCCGGCCACCGCGATCAACCGGGTATGGAACTGGCGCCGGTACCAGGCGGCAATCCGGCAGAAGACGTCGTAAGGATCCCCTTCGCAGTGGGCGCAGGGAAAAGCGGGCGACACCGGCAGAGAAGGGGAAATGACCACACTTGCCCCCATCTCCACCGCCCGGGAAGCTGTGCCGGGTGCCAGCTCAATATACAGGCACCCTGGACGGATGTGGTCCAGCTTGGCGGCAATCCAGGTGATTTCAGGGTCCCCTTCTGGTTGTTTTACCCACTGGGCATCGGCAGCCCGAATGATCCAGCTTAAACGTTCCTTCTGCATTCTTATACGTCCTCCCTTCCGACGGTCAACGGAGCGTCTTCAAGGCTTCGGCGACAACCTCCCGCTCGTCGAAATGCCGTTTTTCGTGACCAATAATCTGATAATCCTCATGCCCTTTCCCCGCCAAAAGGATGGTATCCCCCGGTTTTGCGTTCTGAATGGCCCAGTAGATCGCTTTCCGGCGGTCCGAGATGGTAATATGGGGGGTATCCCAGCCCCGCAGCCCCGGCAGGATTTCCGCAATGATCGCGTCGGGGTCCTCGGTCCGGGGGTTATCGGAGGTGACAATCACAAAATCGGCGTATTTCGCCGCCGCTTCGGCCATCAGCGGCCGTTTGGTCCGGTCCCGGTCGCCGCCGCAGCCAAACAGGCAGATCAGCCGCCCCTTGACCGTCTCCTTTAAGGATTGCAGGGCGCTTTCCAGCGGAGCCGGCGCATGGGCATAGTCGGTGATAACGGTGAAGTCCATGCCGGTGGGGATAACCTCCATCCGGCCCTTGACCCCCTGGACGCTTTCCAGCGGAGGCAGAATCCGGTCGAGGGTGAGCCCCAGCTGCAAGCAGATCGCCGCCGCAGCCAGGAAGTTCCGGACGGAGAACAGGCCCGGCATATGGAAATGCACCGGGCGCTCTTCCCCCTGGTATAAAAGGGTAAAGGAAACCCGGTCGGGGTGACAGACCACATCTTTGGCACAGAGGTCGGCCCCAGCTGCCCCCGAACTAAAGGTGAGCAGAGGAAGTTCCCGGCCGGCCAGTTTGGGAAGGTCCGCCTTCACCCGGCGGCCGTACTCGTCGTCCACTCCGATGACCGCTTTGGCGCAGCGGGAGAAGAGCTTCTCCTTAGCGGCAAAATAGCTTTCCATATCCCCGTGGTAATCCAGATGTTCGTGGGAAAGGTTGGTAAAGGCGGCCACCTCGTAAAAGCAGTCACCGATCCGCTGTTGAATCAGCGCGTGGGAAGAGACCTCCATAACGCAATACCGGCAGCCCTTATCCCGCATCTGGGCGAACAGCCCCTCCAGCTCCATCGCCTCGGGGGTGGTGTTTTCGGCGTGAATCACTTCGGAGCCAATTTCGTTCTGGATGGTGCCAATGAGCCCCACCATCGTCCCGTCCGCTTCCAGCACCTTTTTCACCAGGTTGGTGACGGTGGTTTTGCCCTTAGTGCCGGTGACACCGATAAGGGTCATCGACCGGGAGGGATGGCCAAAATAAGCAGAAGCAGCCTTGCCGTAAAAATCGTGGGTATCGGAACAGGTGATCTCATGGGAAAGCCCCTGGGAAACCTCGGTGACTACGCAGCAGGCCCCTTTTTCCAGGGCATCGGCGGCAAACCGGTGGCCGTCGGAGGAACCGCCGCGGATTGCAACAAAGAGGTTCCCTTTCTGAACGGCCCGGGAGTCGCAGGTAATCCCGGTGATTTCCGGATCAAAAGGCGGCGCCTCCCCTTTCCAGTCCATTCCTCTGAGCAGTTCCGAAAGCCGCATATTGACCCATCCTTTCTTTTCTATAACCTGTAAACGTAAAATATTTCTTCATTTGTTATTTGCCGCCGGTTCGGGTCAGAATTTTCCCCAAACCGACGGCTAAGTTTTAAGCGCCGTCTTCGCCCGAAACCACACATTCGATTTCGACAACGGTGCCTCTGGTCAGCGAGGTCCCAGCCTCGTACTCCTGGGAGACAACCTTCGCCTTGGTGTTGTTGGCGGCGCCGCCGGTAATCCGAACGTTCAGCCCATAGGAGCCAAGGGTCTGGCTGGCCTGGGTGGGCGTCAGCCCGATAACGTTGGGCATCGTGACGGTGGAGATTTCGCTGCCCTCGGTGTACAAGACGATGGTAGAACCATTGGGTACCCGGGCGCTTTCCTTAGGATAAACGTCGATGACGTTGTCCCCGTCGCCAATGACATAGGCATCCAGCCCCTGAGCGCGAAGTTTTGCCTCAGCAGTCGAGAGATCCGCCCCAACCAGTCCGGAGGGAACACCCACTTCCTGATTGGCCAGTTCCTCATCGGTGTAGGAGGTACCGACCCCCAAATAAGGAAGAATATCCTCCATAATGGCCGATGCCAGCGGTCCTACGACGGTGTTGGCGTAAGAGGTATCCCCCTGGGTCGGGCTGTCAATCAGCACCAGAGCCGCCACCTGGGGATCATCCGCCGGTGCGAAGACAAAGTAGGAGAAAACGTACATCTCCTCTTCCCCAGCCTGAACGGTATTGGTCAGAATCTGCGCGGTACCGGACTTACCGCCAATGCGGTAACCAGCTACCGACGCGTTGGTGCCGCCGTTGGCAGCGACAACCTGTTCCAGACCATAGCGCATAATGGAGGAGGTCTCCTCCGAGATCACCTGCCGTTTAACGGTGGTGCCAAATTCCTGGACAGTGTTGCCGTCCTGGTCGATAATCCGGTCCACCACCCGGGGAACCAGCAGATAACCGCCGTTGACGCCGGCGACCGCAGCCGTCAGCATCTGAAGAGGGGTAACGGTGTTAGACTGACCGAAGGAGCAGGATGCCAGAGAAATGTTGCTCATCGTGTCGTCGTAATAAACGCCGACCCGTTCCGCCGGCAGGTCGATGCCGGTCTTTTCGGTCAGGCCGTAAGCCTGATAGTATTCAAAGAATCTCTCTTGTCCCAGCCCCAGGCCGATTTCCATGAAAGCCGGGTTGCAGGAGTTAACCAGGGCGTCGATAAAGCTCTCCTGGCCGTGACCAGAACGGTTATGACAATGGATGAGCAGGGTGCCAGCGCCATCCTTAAACTCGACATAGCCGTTGCAGTAGTAGGTCGAGTCAACGGTGGCGGTTCCCTCTTCCAGGGCGGCGGAAGCGGTAACAATCTTAAAGACCGAACCGGGTTCATAGGTATCGGTAATGGTCTTGTTCTGCCATTGAACCTCCCGAGCTTCCGAACGAGCCTCGGTTTTTTCCTCCTCGGTTTCCAATGCGTCGATCTTATTCAGGGTGTACTGATCCAGAATGGTGTAGGGGTCATTCAGGTCGTAATTGGGATAGCTGGCCAATCCCAAAATCCCACCGGTATTGGTATCCATGACGATAATGGCAGCGCCGCCATCCGGTTGGTACTGGTCAACGGCGCTTTGCAGCTCACTTTCGATGTACTGCTGGATAACAGTGTCGATGGTAGTGACAATCGAGTACCCATCAATGGCGTCATAGGTTTTTTCATAGGTGGTGGGCAAAGCGTCCTGAAGGGCGTCCTGAGCGGTAATCATCCGCCCGTCAGTGCCGGAAAGGACGTCATCATACTGGGCTTCCAGCCCATAGATGCCAGTATCTTCGCTGTTGCAGAAACCGATGACACTGGAAGCAAGGGTCGAATAGGGGTAATAACGCTTGGTGGAAACCTCTTCGGTAATCCCCACATACTTTTTCTCGTCCAGCAGCGCGTCGAGAGCGTTGACTGCCGTCCGGTCCACCCGGTCGGCAATCTTGCGGTAGCTCTTAGTGGTGTAGCCCAGCTGTTCCAGCACATAGTCGGTTTCCAGCCCCAGCACCCCGGCCAGGTCGGAGGCCATCTGCTGCTTATAGGCGTTTTTATCAATCGGGGTTTCATCTTCCGGGGTGGCCGCGATCTTTTTATCGAGCTCCTGGTCGATGGTTTTGGGGTCGATGATGATATTCCAGGCGGTGGCGCTCTGGGCCAACACGTTCATGTTGGTGTCGTAGATGGTCCCGCGGTTTGCCTTGATGACCGAGTCGGAAAGCTGCTGGCGGGCGGCTCTCCCTTCCATTTCCTCCCCGCGGACGATGGACCAGTTAAACAGGTTGGCGGCAACATACACCACCACGATCATCAGCACCGGACAAACGACAAACACCAACCGCTGCATCATCGTCATGCTGGAAAGTTTTTTGAACAAGCGGAACATGGATTCCCTCCCTTGAGGACGGGCCTTTTTCGGCCGGAATATGGACGAAGTACGGAAATACTGTAAAAAATTATCAAACGGTCCCTATATGAATAGAAGGTCGAGAGACCGCTCTCAACCTCCTGCTAAAATTGTATTAAACCCATGGGAAAAAATATGCGCTCCCAAAGGCAGATTGGGCTTATATAGACGACTTTAACCCACGTGCCATAAAAAAATAGGGGCGGGCTCAAATGGCCCGCATTTCCCACCTGGGCGGGAAACCGTATTTTTCGTCCAGGGTCTAAATCCCGGGACTGGCTGATAAAACGGGTTTTAACCGTCCTTCCCCTTAAAAGTCAATTCCAAGCCCTGCAAAAAAGTCGGCAATAATATCAATCAGCGTCCGGCTCTTTTCCGGGGTTTCGATGACATTTTCCTGCTGGATTTTCAGGTATGTAACCTGAGAGCTGTCCGGTTTGACCATTCCCAGCTCCTCAGTGGCAATCTGCTCGACGGTGGAAAGGGACATCTGTCCATCCAGCTCGGCTTCCATCCGAACCTTTTCACTGGTCAGCTCCTCCAACCGGGCGGTGGCTTCGTTGATATCGGTACCCAGCTGGGCAATCTGAACCCGGCCATACAGAGAGGCAAAGACAATCGCCAGAATCACCAGCGCCATCGAAATGATCTTTGCCGGATGGGGGATTTTCTCCCGCTTCGGAAGCCGCTCAATCTTGGGCGCCTGCTGGGGCGTCTCAAACCGTTCAAAATTATAATCCCTCTTGGATGCAAGATTGCTCTGCATGAGGCCATTACTCCTTTATGTCATTCATTTACCGGTACCGTTCGTGGATTTTTTCCAAAACCCGCAGCTTAGCGCTGGCGGAACGGCGGTTGACAGCCAGCTCTTCGGCCGACGGCAACACCGGTTTGCGGGTGATGAGCTTTGCGGCCGGGGTCCGTCCGCAGACGCAGACGGGAAATTCCGGCGGGCAGATACACCCTTTTGCGAGGTCTAAAAATTTTTGCTTGACCATCCGGTCTTCCAGCGAATGGAAGGTGATGATACACAGCCTTCCTCCCACCGACAGGCAGTCAAAGGCGGCGTCGATTCCAGCAGATAAGGCGTCCAACTCTGAATTGACCGCAATCCGCAGCGCCTGAAAAGACCGCTTGCAGGGATTTTTCTCCCGTTTGGCCGCCGCCGGCATCCCGCTCTTAATGAGCTCGGCCAGCTGCAAGGTCGTCTCCACCGGAGCTTTTTCCCTGGCCTGGACGATTTTGCGGGCGATCTGGCGGGAATACCGTTCTTCGCCGTACTCCCATAAGATCCTTGCGATCTCACTTTCCGAAGCGCGGGCCAACAGCTCTGCCGCTGTCTCCCCCTCTTGACTCATCCGCATATCCAGCGGGGCATCCTCCCGGTAGGAAAACCCCCGCTGGGGATTGTCCAGCTGCCAGGAAGAAACGCCCAGGTCCAACAGCACCCCGTCCACCGGAAGGGCCTGAAGCTCCTCCAGACGATGGGTCATATTGCGGAAATTATCGTGAATCACCCTGGCCTGGGGATAGGGAGCAAGCCGCTCGGTGGCGATTTTCACCGCGTCCGGGTCCTGGTCAAAGGCGTAAAGATGTCCTGTGGTGAGGCGTTTTGCGATCTCCCGGCTATGTCCCGCGCCGCCGGCGGTACCATCCACATAGGACCCTTCCGGCAGGATACGGAGGCCATCCAGCGATTCACTGAGCAGAACGCTCACATGTGTAAATTCCATCCAGACAATACCTCCCGCGAATTCTGGGCACGCAAACCACACTGCCCCTCTTACGGGGTTCAACCTTATTATAACGTCTTTGGCGATTTTTTGCAACCTTTTTTTATCGGATATTCCGCGGACAGATTGTGAAATCGCCTATTCTTTTAACTGGAGCCAAAAATAGCCGGTCATTTTTGTATTCTTTTTATATATGACGGTGCCTTTCCCAATCGTTCCTTCATTTTCCCACCTGTTCCAGCGCCGACAGAAATTGCTCGATATCCTGTTCCCGCAGGTTTCGGATGTTAAAACTCTTGCGTCCCTCTGCCCGGACCCAAACCTTTAGGTCTCCACAATCGGATCTACGCTGAAAGATGTTCCGAGTAACCTGGACCTTGACGATCTTATCGCCCGGAATCACAACGGTGAAAATCCGGTAGCCTCTGGTGCCCCGGAAGGTAAAAGCCCCACCGTGCCATCCGATACCGGTGTGGAAAAAGGAGAAAAACCGGATGAGGAGCCACCAAACCGCCGGCAGCATCACCATCGCCCCCAAAAAGAGGGTCAGTTCCTCCACCGCCGGCAGCCGCCGGTAAGCGGCCCGCCAGAGGATGCCGGTGAGCGCCACCACCAGAATCGGCGGCCAGACAATCCGCCACAAGGTTCTTAACGGCGGCCGCATCTTTTTCCCGCAGGGACGCAGCTCCGGCAGGATGAGGGTTAAACTCCGCCGAAGATCATCCCGGCCCACCGCCGGCAGGATAACCGGCTGTTCTCGTTTGTCCTTGCCGTAACCAGTGCACCCAGCGGTCCCGGAGTAAAAACCGAAAATGGTGGTAAAAAGACTCTGCCGGAGGTAAAGGTAGTTGATACGCCGGACCGACAGGGTATACCGTCTTATGGTAAACGCCCCGCACTGGATAAATAGTTCTTCCCCCTGCCGAACCGCCTGAAAGCGGAGATGGCGGATGAGGTTTAAGATAAAATCGATCAGCCATCCGCCCAGCAGCACCCCTGCGATCAGGGCCGCCGTGGGAGGGAGCCAGAAGGCCACCATCTGCATCAACCGGGTAAGGGAGGTAAGAAAACGGTCCTCGGCCTCCTCCCCCAGGATTTTACCACTCTGAGAGATGACGGCCGCCGCAAACAGCACCCCCGTCAGCGAGTCGGAGGTTAAAAAGGAAAGAATCCCCACATACCGTCCCCGGGGCTCATACCGTCTCACCATCCCGCCTCCCTGGGCAAGGATGGCGGAAAAAGCCTTCTCCACCGCTTCCGCATCCCGTTGCCGCAGCAGCAGCCGCAGTTCCGGGGCTCCTTCGATACCGGCGTCGGTCTCCGCCCGCATCCGCACCGCCTTAAAGGGCCGCAGATACCATACCCGCTCGAGGGCAAGGGAGGACAGCTTGGACAGGGGGATCATCCGCCGCCGGACCATCAAAAGCCCGCTCCGGACCATCAGTCCCTCCCCCAGCCGAAGGCGAATACTCCACCATCTGACTACCCCGAAAAGGAGAATCAGAATAAGCACCAGCACATCCAGCCAGACGCCGGAAATCCAGGTGGAAAAATCGCTCCAGAAAAGGGTAAAACTGCGCAGCAAAGGCAGCAGCAACAGCAGGATATACCGACTGAAGGCGTACACCACCGCCAGCGGATGCTGCATTACCTCGTCTTTCTTAGCCATTTCCCGCCGCCTTTCCCATTCGGTCGAGAATATACCCCATGACTGCCGCGGCGTCCCGTTCCCGCAACAGCGGCAGCAGCATGCCGCCGCCCATGGCTGAAAGGAGCAAAGTTCGAGTGCCGGTCAGACCGGAAAAGGGCGACCGCAGTTCGCTGAGAGCGGTCACCGCCCCCACCGACATCCGCCGCCGCATCTGGAAAAAAATCCCGGAGGTGAACTCCACATACCCCACCCCCAAGGTAAAACGGCAGCTGTGACAGAAAAAGGGAATGTATAAAATTCCCACTGCCCACAGCGCCGCCAGTATAGCGGAAAGGGTCGGAACCGGAATCGGAAAATGCCCACCGACAAAATAAACTCCGGCCAAGAGCAAAAGGGCGACCAGCGTCAACCCCACCACCAGTATTACCCCGGCCCAGCGGGAAACCGTTCCGGTCAGCAGCGGGCCATTGCTCTCGGGAAGGGCAGACTCCTGCGCCTGATCCGGCTGCTTCTGCCCGGGTTTGGAGGACGAATGTCCTTTATGACGTTTCCACTTTCCGGCCACACCGCTGCCTCCTTTCTCCAAAAGAAAATCATCTTTTCATTATTATACCAAACGTTCCCCATAGGGTCAAGGCGGATTCTGCCAGAGATAGGGGAAGCCCTTTGCCATTTTTCTCCGATCAAAACCTTCTGGACTTTCTTGCATAAACACGCAGAGGCCGCTATAATAAAAAGGAAAAACTAGCCAGGAGGGACACAAATGGCAAAATTGCGCAAAATGCTTGGAAGCCTTAACGATCCGGAAATTCCGGCTCTGATGGCCGCCATCGAAACCCAAAGCAAAGAAACTCTCGCCCGCTGGGCCGCCGGAGCGGTTCAAACCCGTTATCTGCCGGTTTATGAAAAAGCCTTCCCGGAGGACCGACAGCTGCGGCAGCTAACCGATACCGCCAGTCGGTGCGCCGATGGTGAAATCCCCCTTTCCGACCTGAAAGGGGCAATCCGTCTGGCCCGCTCCATTCCAAAAGAAGCGGAACCCGGCGGACCGGCTGCAGTGGCGGCAGCCCGAGCGGTGATAACCGGGTGCGGGGTCTTTTCAACCCCCACCAACGCCCTGGGGTACCTGTTTTACGGCGCGGCTGCTGCCGCTTACGATACCCTTGGAACCGAAGCCTCGGCGGAGGATTACGACCGGTTTGCCCGGCAGGAATTTCAGGTCCTTCTGGAAATGCTGCGGGCACAATCGGTACCAGACGAACCCAATCCGGTGAAAATCAACTGGAACTGCTGAAAAAACACAATCTTTACATCTCCTTTACCGCAACCTACCGGTTCTCTTTTCCTGCCGGATTTATCCTGAAGGTGAAAAGAAAACCAGAGGAATTTTGGAGGTGTCTTGATGATGTTATACGGTATTTTAATAATCTGCACCTTGGCCGCCCTGACCCTGTTATTTGCCAGCTGCCGTCATATCGAGAAAAAGGCTGCCTCCGGCGCCGGTTCGAATGCGGCCCTTCCTATCAGCAGCCGATATCGCGCCTTTCTCCTCTATCTGGCGCTGATGGCCGGCGGACTGGCCCTTTTAAACCTGGTGGCATCCCTGATTCGATAAATTATGACAAACCTCAAACCTCCCATAAAAAACAGAGCCGCAGCTTAACCGATAAGCTGCGGCTCTGTTTTACGGGAAGGAATCTTCTTACCAGCCTTTAAACCCGTCAAACGCCTGGGATACTTCCTTTAGATGTTTGGTAATCTCAATATGCTGCGGACAGTGGTGCTCACACTGGTGGCACTGGATACAATCTTCCGCCCGCCCATGGCTCTGGGCCAGGTTAAAGTAATACACCACCTGGGTTGTGGAATGGCCCTGCTGCAGGAGGCTGAGGTAATCGGGGATTGGGATATTTTTCGGACAGGTTTCGGTGCAATAGTGGCAGCCAGTGCAGGGAATCATCGCGCTTTGCTGGATAATCCGGGATGCCTGGGCCGTCAGAGCCAGTTCTTCCTCGTGCATCGGCTGAAAATCCTTCATAAAGGAAATATTGTCCCGCATCTGTTCCAGACTGTTCATCCCGGAAAGGACCATCATGATTCCCTCATGGCTGGCGGCAAACCGCAGCGCCCAGGAAGCGGGAGACGCATCCGGATTATAGCCTGCAAACAGTTTCTGAACCGGCTCCGGCAGCTGAATCAGCGTCCCGCCCTTAATCGGCTCCATGACGATAACCGGTTTACCGTGCTTGCGGGCCACCTCATAGCACTTGCGGGATTGGATGCTTTCATTTTCCCAGTCCAGGTAGTTAATCTGAAGCTGAACCACGTCCAGCTCGGGATGTTCGGTGAGGGTCTTGTCCAGCAACTGTGCACTGTCGTGCCAGGACATTCCAATCTTTTTAACCAGCCCCTTTTCCTTTTGGGCCGCAATAAAGCGGAAGCTGTCCAGCTGTTCGCTCTTTTTTTTTTTTTTTTCCCCCTGATTGTGGAGCAGGTAATAATAAAAATAACCGCAGCCCAGGCGGGACAGCTGTTCCTCAAAGACTCGGGCCTGTTCCTCTTTGCTGTGCAAAAATTCGTTGGATAACTTAGTGGTAATGGTGTACCGCTCCCGGGGATAGCGGTCAACCAGCGCCGCTTTCAGGGCAGGCTCACTGAGTCCTCTGGCATACCGGTAGGCGGTATCAAAATAGGTAAAACCATTTTCCAAAAAGACGTCGACCATCTGCTTCATCAATTCCAGATCGACCGCATCCCCGTTAAAGGGCAGACGCATACAACCAAAGCCAAAACCC
Organism: uncultured Clostridia bacterium; assembly: GCA_944387995.1. Taxonomy (GTDB): domain Bacteria; phylum Bacillota; class Clostridia; order Oscillospirales; family Ruminococcaceae; genus Faecivivens. The sequence goes on from CALXHB010000096.1 coordinate 31,926, forward strand.
ACTTTTCCGTTTTCCATCTGTTCAAACCTCCAAATCGGTAGCCAGGGACGTTTTATCTTCTGGTTTCATTATAAACGGAAAAACGTCCGGACAGAAGTCTCGGTTTGTTATAGAGTTTTAACCTTTAGGTTTATATCTAAATTGGTGCATCCAAAAACCGGGACTTCCGCAGAAATCCCGGTTCCATTCCCCATTTTATTCCAGCTTGGCCTGTCCCACCGCATCCAGAAAACGCTGCACGTGTTTAGCGGGATTGGGGGCGTGCAGCAGGCCGTAAGGCACCGTATAACCCCAGTCCACCGGCAGAATCTTCAATAACGGATGAACCATCTTCCAGTTCTCCACCGCCATCAGCACATTACCCTCGTTTTCGCACCGGTTGAACACCGATACATCGTAAAAATCGAAGTCCACAATGTGAATCTGGGGATGATTTTTCCAGAGGTCCTCCCGCAGCTGGTCCACCGACCGGCTCCAGTTCCGATGCATCAGCATCAGATTTTGCCCATACAGATCCTGAACGGTCAACCGGTCCTTCCGGGCCAGGGGATGATGGATGGACACCGCACAGCAGATGGTTCCTTAGACAGTTCCAGTCCGGCGCACTGGCGAAGGTTTAGCATGGTCTCATCGAAAATCCCCGCCACCACGTCGATGTTCTGTCCCAGATGGCTGAGAATTTCCCGAGCGTTTTCCGGGGTGTTCTCAAAGGGAATCAGCTGAAACTTGATGTTGGGGCAGTAACGCTGCACCTTCGGCCAAAGTTCCACCAGCACCTGCGCCGGGGTGATCGGCGATGTGCCAATCCGGATCACGGCATCGGTCTGCTGCATCGCGTTTCGGGCGCGGGTTACCGAATCCTTGCAGTATTGGATGATATATTTGGTGTCCTGAACCATCGAGCGGCCCGCTTCAGTCAGCTGAAGTCCCCGATGGGAGCGGATAAAAAGCTGAAGGTTCAGGCTGCGCTCCAGAAGGTTAATCTGTTTGATTACGGCCGGCGGGGAGATAAACAGCTTTTCAGCCGCCTTATTAAAACTCCCCTCTTCCGCCACACATAAAAAGGTCTCAAGCTGCGGATTATACATCCCATTCACCACCATTTTACTATCCCAGCGCCTTACTGTCCGCCGGAATTCCATCTCATTACCTTTATTTTAGGGGGTCATCCCAAGTTTTGTCAAGCCTTTTACCGGACTGGGACGGTTTATCTGGTTCCCAAAATAAAACACTGCCGAACAGCATGGAACGCTGTCCGGCAGAGGAAAATACCTTATTTATCGGTGGGCTTCATGGTCGGGAACAGGAGAACGTCCCGGATGGAGGCCGAATCGGTCAGCAGCATGACCAGACGGTCGACGCCAAAGCCCAGGCCACCGGTGGGGGGCATACCGTATTCCAGCGCGGTAACAAAGTCGTAGTCCACCTGCGCGCGGCTATCGGGGTCGAGAGCCTTCCGCTCGGCGACCTGCCGTTCAAACCGCTCCCGCTGGTCGATGGGGTCGTTCAGTTCGCTGAAGGCGTTGCCGAACTCGGTTGCGTTGATGAAGTACTCAAACCGCTCGGTGAAGGCGGGGTCATCCGGTTTCCGCTTAGCCAGGGGGCTGATCTCCACCGGGTAATCGTAGATGAAGGTGGGCTGAATCAGCTTATCTTCCACGAAGGCATCGAAGAATTCCGCCAGGATGGCGCCCTTGGTGGGAACCTCCGGCAGTTCAACGCCGTGTTCCTTAGCGGCGGCGATGGCGTCCTCATCCGACTGCCAGCTGTTAAAGTCGACGCCGGAATACTTCTTAACCGCCTCGACCATCGTCAGCCGCTCCCAGTGGCTGAGGTCGATCTCGTGACCCTGATAGGGAATCTGCAAGGTGCCGCAGACCCGCTGGGCCACCGTCTTCATCATATCCTCCACCAGGTCCATCATTCCGTGGAAGTCGGTGTAAGCCTGATAAAGCTCAATGGTGGTAAACTCGGGGTTATGCTTGGGGTCCATCCCCTCGTTACGGAAGATACGGCCAACCTCGTACACCCGCTCGAAACCGCCGACAATCAGCCGCTTTAAGTAAAGCTCGGTCTCAATCCGCAGCACCATGTCCATATCCAGGGTGTTGTGGTGGGTGAGGAAGGGTCTGGCCGAAGCGCCGATCTCAAAGGGAGTCAGAATCGGGGTCTCAACCTCCAAAAATCCCCGGCCGTCGAGGAAGGAACGCAGCTCCTGCATAATCCGGCTGCGCTTGACAAAGGTGTCCTTCACCTCGGGATTGACGATCAGGTCGACGTACCGCTGACGGTAACGGGTTTCCTGGTCCTTAAGGCCGTGGAACTTCTCCGGCAGAGGCAGGAGGGATTTGGAGAGAAGGGTGATCTGTTCAGCGTGAACCGAAATTTCCCCCTTCTGGGTGCGGAAAACGATGCCTTTCACGCCGATGATGTCGCCGATGTCCCATTTTTTAAAGCTCTGGTAATCTTCGACTCCGACGTCGTCCCGTTTGACATAGACCTGCATCCGGCCGCTGCCGTCCTGCACATCGCAGAAGGAGGCTTTGCCCATAATCCGTCTGGACATCATCCGCCCGGCAATCGAAACGGTTTGGCCCTCCATCGCGTCGAAATTGTCGCGGATTTCGGTGCAATGATGGGTCACGTCGTACCGGGTCACCACATAGGGGTCCTGACCGGCCTCCTTTAAAGCAGCCAGTTTCTCCCGGCGCACCTTCGCGTGTTCCGAAAACGCCTTTTCCTGTTCAGCAGCCGACAGCTCAGGCTGGTTGATCGTTTCCTGCATCTCTCTTCTATCCTTTCCTGTCTGTTATCTTCTGCCGGTATGAAACCACACCAGCTGTATCATAAGGCTGGGCGCCGGAAAAATCAGATGTTGATTTCCAGCACTTCCAGCGTAAAGGTCTTGCCCGCGGGGGTGGAAACCTCGACGACGTCGCCTACCCGGGCGCCGCTCAAAGCCTTGCCGATCGGGGACTCATCCGAGACCTTCAGCTCCAGCGGCTCTACTTCGGCGGAACCGACGATGGTGTAGGTCTCTTCCTCTTCCATCAGCGAGTTGTAAACCCGGACTTTAGAGCCCATGTGGACCTTTTCATTGGTCATCTCGCTGGCTTCCATGACCCGGGCGTTTTTAATGGTGGTTTCCAGCTCCAGGATCTTGGCTTCGTTGATTGCCTGGGCGTTCTTCGCTTCGTCGTATTCGCTGTTCTCCGACAGGTCGCCGAAGGAACGGGCAACTTTCAGCTGTTCGGAAATCTCTTTACGTTTGACAAGCTTTAATTCATCCAGTTCATCCTGTAACTTCTGAAGGCCTTCGGGAGTCAGGACAATTTCTCTGGCGTTTTTCATATTCACAGCATTCCTTTCTGCAAATGGCCAAATTATAGAAACTACCGTCTCCGGAAAATCCAGAGACGGTGTTCAGACACAGATAATATTATACCGTTTCCGGCCCCTTTTGTCAAGGAGGGAAAAAGGCAAAAATCCCGGACAGGCTGCCTTTCCAGCCCATCCGGGAATACCGGGGAGAGTCCTCAGCGGCCGAGAACTTCCTTCACCGTTTTCACAATATTTTCTGCCGACAGCCCGTAGAGCTTCAAGAGGTCAGCGGCGGGGCCGGACTGGCCGAACTCGTCGTTGACGCCAATCTTGGTGATCTGGCAGGGGCACTTGGCGGAGCAGACGTCCGCGACAGCGCTTCCGAGGCCGCCGATGATCGAATGTTCCTCGACGGTGACGATCTTGCCGGTTTCAGCGGCGGCTTTGAGCACCAGTTCCTCGTCCAGCGGCTTAATGGTGTGGATGTTCAGGACTCTAGCGTCGATGCCTTCGGCTTCCAGGGTTTTGGCGGCTTCCATCGCCTCGGCAACCATCAGACCGGTGGCAATGATGGTGATGTCCTTGCCATCCCGGAGGGTGATGCCTTTGCCGATTTCAAAGTGGTAGGTGGCGGGGTCGTTGAAGACCGGAGCCGCCAGACGGCCAAACCGCAGGTAAACGGGGCCATTGTGCAGAATCGCGGCTTCCACCGCAGCTTTTGCTTCCACGTCGTCCGCCGGAACGATAACGGTCATGCCGGGGATGGTCCGCATCAGGGCGATATCCTCGCAGCACTGATGGGTGGCGCCGTCTTCACCCACCGAGATGCCGGCGTGAGTCGCGCCAATCTTGACCGGCAGTCCGGGGTAGCCAATCGAGTTGCGGACAATCTCAAAGGCACGGCCGGCCGCAAACATCGCAAAGGAAGAAGCGAAAACCGTCATGCCGGAGGCCGCCAGGCCCGCCGCAACGCCCATCATGTTGGCCTCGGCGATACCGCAGTCGAAGAAACGATCGGGGTATGCTTTTTTGAAGATACCGGTCTTGGTCGCGGCCGCCAGATCAGCGTCCAGGACCACAAGGTTTTTATATTTGGGGGCCAGTTCCTTTAAGGCGTTGCCGTAGGATTCTCTGGTCGCAATTTTCTTAACGTCAGCCATCTTACTTTACCTCCTTATCGAAGACCTTAAGCCTGCTCCAGCGCCTGAAGGGCGGCGGTCAGTTCCGCTTTCGCCTGTTCATACTGCTCGGCGTTGGGGGCGGTGCCATGCCAGGAAACCTGGTTTTCCATGAAGGAAACGCCCTTGCCCTTAATCGATTTCTGGATGATGGCGGTGGGTTTGCCCTTCACCGTGCGCGCCTCTTTGAAAGCGGCTTCCAGCTGATCGAAATCGTGGGCGTATACCGGAATCACATGCCAGCCAAAGGAAGAAAACTTATCGGTGATCGGGTAAGAGGACATAACTTCGGTGATCGGCCCGTCGATCTGGAGGTTGTTGTTATCGACAATCGCGACGAGGTTGTCCAGCTTGTATTGGGCGGCGAACATGGAAGCCTCCCAGACCTGGCCTTCCTCGATCTCACCGTCGCCGAGGATGGTGTAAACCCGGGAACCGTCGTTTTTCAGCTTAGCAGCCAGCGCCATACCGCAAGCCGCCGAAATGCCCTGGCCGAGGGAGCCGGTGGACATTTCCACACCGGGGGTGTCGTTCATATTGGGATGGCCCTGGAGTCTGGAGCCGATGTGACGGAGGGTCTGAAGCTCTTCCACCGGGAAGTAACCGCGGTTGGCAAGGGCCGCATACAGTGCGGGGGCACAGTGGCCTTTGGAGAGAACCAGTTTATCCCGGCCTTCCATCTTGGGGTTCTGGGGGTCGATGTTCATCTCTTCCCAGTAAAGGTAAGCAAGGGTATCGGCAATCGACAACGAACCACCGGGATGACCCGATTTAGCGTGGTAGGTGCCCTCGATGACGCCGAGGCGGATCTTGGTCGCGATGATCTCGAGTTTTCGTTTCTCTGCGCGTTCCATGAATCAATCATTCCTTTCTGTTTACAAGGCCGGCGGCCGTCCGTCAAAAGATCTCAGAGCGGTGCCGCATGATATAGGCTATCCCTTCGGCCACGGCGCCGGAGACGTTGTCCGCCTGGGTCACCAGACTGGAGAGGGATTTGATTTCAGGCGAGGCGTTCTGGGGCGCAATGGGGAAAGCGGCCCAAGCCATCATCTCCCGATCGTTATCAAAATCGCCCATCGCCACCAGGCGGCTCCGGGACTGTCCCAGCAGATCACAAAGCCGTTCTACCCCACGTCCCTTGCCGCTTTCCTGCGGGAGGACCTCATACAGCATCCGGTCGCTTCTAACTAATTGTACACCATCCAGCCCCTGTTTGTCTAGATAGTTTATCAAATATTCCATATATTCCGCGTCGCAGTCAAACATCAGTTTGACCCAAGGGATATCCTTCACCTGGTCAAAGGTGGTCTTTTTAAAGGGAATGGGGAAACGGTCGATCAGATGCCACTGCATATAGGGGTGCCAGTTGAGGAGATAGATCATATCCGGCGCGAAGATTTCGATGCCGGGGACACCGCCGGGGCGGTCTTTAAAGTCCTCCATCACCTTTAAAACCAGCGGTTTGATTTTTTCTGGCAGCTGGGCATACCAGAGAGGTCTCTGGTCCACTGGGTCGTAGATCATCCCGCCGTTTAGCAGCACCATTGGGGTCTCGATGCCCAGCCGTTCGGCAAACCGCTTGACCATCGGCGCCGGCCGTCCGGTGGCCAGGGTGAACCGCCCGCCGGCGGCCGTAAAGGCCTTGACCGCCTCCACATTGGCCTCCGGGAGGGTGTCGTCCCGGCAGAGAAGGGTCCCGTCACAGTCGCAGACCATCAGAATGCCCTCCATCGACTGGGGTTTGCCTCCCCGGCGGAGTTTTTGGAGAAACCGGGTGAAATAGAACGGCAGCGGGGAGGTAAACTCCATCCACTGCCCGGTGACCGGATGGACAAACCCAAGGCTCCGGGCGTGGAGGCACTGACCGTCCAGTTCGGTGATGACCTTGGAAGGCCCGTACACCGGGTCCCCCGCCACCGGGTGGCCAATATAGGCCATCTGGACGCGAATCTGGTGGGTGCGGCCGGTCTCCAGCTTCAGCCGCACATGGGTAAACCCGGGCAGCCGTTCCAGCACCTCAAAGTGGGTCACCGCCTCCCGGGCGTCGGGAGCGGTGGGCGGCACCACCGCCATCTTTTTGCGGTCGGTGCGGGAGCGGCCGAGGAAATTCCGCAGCGTTCCCTTCTCCTCCTTAATGTTCCCGTACACCACCGCCTCATAGGTACGGGAGAAGGAGTGGTCCTGAATCTGGGCCGCCAGCCCCAGATGGGCCCGGTCGGACTTGGCCACCATCAAAAGCCCCGAGGTGTCCCGGTCAATCCGGTGGACGATGCCGGGGCGCTGCACCCCGTTGATGCCCGAAAGGCTGTCCCCGCAGTGATACAACAGGGCGTGGACCAGCGTTCCGGTGCTGTGGCCGGGGGCCGGATGGACCACCATTCCCTTGGGCTTATTGACCACCAGCAGGTCGTCGTCCTCGTATACAATGTCCAGCGGGATATTTTCCGGCACCAGTTCCAGCGGTTCCGGCTCCGGCAGGGTGAGAGCCACCTCCATGCCTAGGGTAAGCCGCAGGTTTTTGTCCTTCTTGCCGGTGGGGCGGCCGTTAACCGAAACCTGTCCGCTTTCGATCAGCTTCTGGACAAAGCTGCGGGTCAACTCCGGCATCTTTCCTGCAATCCAGCCGTCCAGCCGGACCCCGCTGTCTTCTTCCCCTACCTGCAGCAGGGAGGTATTTTGATTTTCCATCTTAATTCCCTTTGGCCGCCTTCTGGGCGCGGTTTTCTTTCTCCTCGACGATCATCTCCCGGGCGAGGATGAAAAGCAGCACCACCGTGCCGCAGGTTACACAGATGTCCGCCAGGTTAAAGATCGCAAAGTTAATAAACTTGAGGTAGATATAGTCAATGACATACCCTCTGTACACCCGGTCGATGAGGTTGCCCACCCCGCCGCCGATGATAACGGCGGTGGTAATCAAGGTCGGGGTCTTGCGGATTTTTCCCAGAATGATGGCCGCAATGAGTATCAGCAGCACAAAGGCTGTCACCCAGATCAGCAGCCATTTCTGTCCCTGCATCATCCCGAAGGCCATCCCCCGGTTTTCCAGGTAGGTCAGATGGAGCACCCCGTCAATCAGCGGCAGGTCGCCCACCGGCCGCAGATAGGTGTGCACCAGCAGTTTGATGATCTGGTCCGCAAAAGCCAGCAGGGCCGAAAGGAACAGGGCCAGATAGGGAACCATTTCCGGTTCTTTTTTGGTGATTTTCATGCTACATTTCTCCATTGAAAAACCGCCCCGCCCGTTTGAGACAAAGGTTTCAGCAGGGCCAGGGCGGATGTTTTAACAGGTATGATTATAAAGTGGTGTCAACAAGGCTTTTAACCGCAGCCGCGCACCGGGGGCAGAGGGTCGGATATTCTCCATCGGAACCGACCGTGGGCAGAACCTTCCAGCACCGTTCGCACTTGCCGCCTTCGGCTTTTTCAGCGGTGACCGAGAGGCCTTCGGTGTCGCCCTGCAGCTCTCCTTCGCCGCCCTTGACGACCGCAACCTGAGAAGCGATAAAGAGGTCAGCCAGATTTTCCGCCATGGCAGACAGCTGGTTATAGAGGCTATCGTCAGCACAGTGGAGGGTGACCTTCGCTTCCAGCGACTTGCCAAAGACCTTGGCAGCACGCTTGAGTTCCATCGCCTTCTGAACGTCGGCCCGGACCTTTAAGAGCATCTCCCAATGGTCGGGATCGGCAACCTGGATGCCCGATTCAGCCGGCATATCGTTATAGAAGACGCTGTCCATGTTGACCGCAGAAGAAGCAGGCATATGCTGCCAGATTTCCTCGGAGGTAAAGACGAGGATCGGCGAGATCAGGCGGGTGACAGCCGAAAGGATGTCATAGATGGCCGTCTGGGCCGCCCGGCGGGAAACGCTGTTCGGGGTCTCGCAGTAAAGCCGGTCTTTGATGACGTCCAGATAGAACGCAGACAGGTCCACCGAGCAGAAGTTGAGGATGGCGTGGTAGACGACGTGGAAATCAAAGGCGTCGTATCCGGCTTTGGACTCCCGCAGGACGTCGTCCAGCCGGCCATAAGCCCATTTATCCAGCTCGGTCAGCTGATCGGCCGAAACCCGGTCGGTATCGGGGTTAAAGTCGCTGATGTTGCCGAGGATAAACCGAGCGGTGTTGCGGATCTTGCGGTAGGCGTCGGCCAGCTGCTTGAAGATCTCCTGAGAACCGCGGATATCGGCGTGGTAGTCAGAAGAAGCGACCCACAGACGGAGGATATCGGCGCCGTACTGGTCGATGATTTCGGAGGGCGAGATCGAGTTGCCGGCGGATTTGTGCATAGCCTTGCCTTCGCCGTCGACGACCCAGCCGTGGGTGCAGACCGCCTTATAGGGGGCCGGCAGGCCGCAGGCCACCGCAGTCAGCAGAGAGGACTGGAACCAGCCGCGGTACTGGTCAGCGCCTTCCAGGTAGAGGTCAGCGGGCCAGGCCAGTTCCGGGCGCTGTTTGAGGACGCCAAAGTGGGTTGTACCGGAGTCAAACCAAACGTCCAGGATATCCTGCTCCTGCTTAAACTTCTTACCGCCGCACTTGGGGCAGCTGAAGCTTTCGGGGAGGAAGTAATCCGGCGTATGGAGATACCAGGAGTCGGAACCTTCTTTGGCGAACATCTGGGCAATGGCTTCGATCGAATCGTGGTTCATGATCGGCTCGCCGCAGTCCTCGCAGTAGAGGACAGGAATCGGCACGCCCCAACGGCGCTGACGGGAGATGCACCAGTCGTTGCGGTCCCGCACCATCGAGGTGATCCGGTCGCGGCCCCACTGGGGAATCCACTCGACATCGTTGATGGCCTTAACGGCTTCGTCCTTGATCGAATCCACCGAGCAGAACCACTGTTCGGTGGCTCTGAACATAACCGGCTCTTTGCAGCGCCAGCAGTGGGGATACTGGTGGACGATCTCTTCGGTGGCCAGAATAGCCCCGCAGGCCTTCAGGTCTTCGAGGATGGGACCGTTGGACTCGGCTGTCTTCATACCGGCGTAGCGGCCGGTCTCGGCGGTCTGGCGGCCTTCGGCGTCCACCGGCACAATCAGCGGGATTTCGGGATACTTCTGGCAGACGATAAAGTCGTCGGCGCCGAAGCCAGGGGCGGTGTGAACGCAGCCGGTACCGCTGTCCAGGGTGACGTGTTCCCCGACGATGACCAGCGAAACCCGGTCATACAGGGGATGGCGGGTCTTCATATATTCACAGTCGGTACCCTTGAAATGGCCGACCGTCTCGTACTCTTCGATGCCGGCGGTCTTCATAACCGAGGGAACCAGCTCTTCCGCCATGACGTAATACTCGTCGCCCACATGGACGAGGGTGTAATCAAAGTTCGGGTTGAGGGAGATGGCGAGGTTGCCGGGGATGGTCCAGGTGGTAGTGGTCCAGATGACGAAGTACACATGGTCCAAATCCAGTCCCATGCCGGTAAACAGGCCCTTATCGTCGGTTACCTTGAACTTGACAAAGATAGAGGTGCAGGGGTCTTCCTGATACTCGATTTCGGCCTCAGCCAGAGCGGTGCCGCATTCCGCACACCAGTAAACCGGCTTCATGCCCCGGTAGATCATCCCTTTTTCCGCCATCTTGCCAAAGACGCGAACCTGTTCCGCCTCAAACTCGGGCTTTAAGGTGATATAAGGGTCTTTGAAATCGCCGGTGACGCCCAGACGGACAAACTGTTCCTTCTGGCTCTCCACATAGCCCATCGCGAACTCCCGGCAGATCTCCCGGAGCTTCGGAACCGGAACGCCGTTTTTGTCGACGCCGATCTTCTTTAACGCCTTGAGCTCGGTCGGCAGGCCGTGGGTATCCCAACCGGGGACATAAGGAGCCTGGAAGCCAGACATATTCTTGTACTTGACGATGATGTCCTTGAGCACCTTATTCAGCGCGGTACCCATATGGATATCGCCGTTGGCGTAGGGAGGGCCGTCGTGCAGCACATATTTCGGCTTGCCGGCGTTGCGTTTGAGCATATTCTCGTAGAGGTCCACCGCATTCCAATGTTTGATGAAGGTGGGTTCCTTTTTGGGAAGTCCCGCCCGCATGTCAAACTTGGTTTTGGGCAGATTCAGGGTCTTGTTAAAATCCTGGGGATTGGCCATTTCAAATCTATCCTTTCACGATCCATGTCCAAACTGCCGCCTCGCGTCATCCTGGACAATATTATACATCGGCACTGGACGCCAAAATCAGGGCAATGACTGGAAAAATCTGGCGTTTTTCCACCCAGCCCCGGCCGGCAACCGGTTCCGATTCAGATCTATCCGTTTCCCGCGGGAAAAGCCCCGCGGTGAAATTGGCTTTTTATTTTAAGTTCACTTCTCCAAACTTCTCGGTGAACGCGTCCCCGGAAGCGGCTTTCTCCTCTTCCGCAGCGGGAGCAGAATCCGCCTTTTCCTCCCGGGCGGGGAGTTCTTTAGCCGATTTTGCCTGTTCGGGGAGGTTGGTAATCAGGTTTAAGTGTTCCCGATAGAGGGAGATCAGCCGGTTTTTAAAGCCGGAAACCTCTTTTTGCAGCTGGGAAAGGGTCGCCCGCTCCCGCTCCACCTGAGAGGTGACGGCGTTGACCTTTGCTTCGGCGGTCTTCTGGGCCTCGGCAATCAGCTGGTTGGCCCGGGCCTGGGCGTCGGCCACCATCTGGCTGGACTTAGCCTGGGCGTCGGCGATCAGCTGGTTTGCGTAATCCTGAGCTTCGGAGACGGTGGTATCCGCCTTGGATTTTGCCTCGTTTTCAATCGAAGCCTTCATCCGCTGGGCGCCCAGCATCGCCTCTTTTAAGTTTCCTTCGTCCGAACGGTATTCGGTGATCTTATCCGCCAGGATTTTCATCTTGCTTAAAAGCTCTGCCTTTTCAGCCTTGGCTGCCGCCAGCTTTTTATCCGACTCGGCGATATAGCGGTCGACATCCTCCGGGCGGTAACCAAAAGCGGCTTTTTCAAAACGTGCTTCCTTTTCCTTGCTCATCTTATGTCCTTCTTTCCTGACTGCATAAAAGGCCGGAACCGGGGTACCCCGGCCCGTCAGCTGTCTCTCTACATATATTTCTGAAAGGTGACCGGGATGCGGCCCTTACGGGTCGGTTCCCCCAGCGTCTCCAGCTTAAATTTGCCGCGGCGGCGGATGACGAGGATATCCCCTTCCCGCAGCCTGCGGCTGACATCCTTTTCTTCGATATGCCCGACACTGACCAGTCCTTCCCGAATCAGCGCCGCAGCCTTTTCCCGTCCGGTACCGGCCAGCATCGCCACCGCCGCGTCCAGGCGAGGGGAAGCGAGGGTTCCGGTGACGGCCTGAAAGCGGTCCTCCCGGTGGATGGGAGCAAAGCCCTTCCCCATCCGGATGCCGATTCCGCCGATCCGGTCGAATTGGGTCAAAAGTACCTTCTCAATTCGCTCGTCGGCGAAAATCACCGCCTCCCCTTCTCCGGGAATCAGGTCTCCCAGCAGTTCCCGTTTAATTTGGGCCCCCAGAAGGGTCCCCATAATCGCGCGATGTTCCAGTTTATCGGTCTTGCGGGCGTGGGCCGTCACACCGATAATCGGGAACATTGCGTCCTCGGGAAGGTAAGGGTCGGGGAAAACCCCCAGCATCACCCGCACAGCTCCCTCGTATCCGCCCCAAAAGCGGATTGCCATCCCCGTTTCCCGGGAGAGCTTCTGCGCCAATGGAGTACAAAGCGCCTGCTGTTCCTCGCTGAGAAAGTCGGAAAACTTAGGGCAGCTCTGTTTATCGGCCAGGGAAAAGAGGTTGCGGATTGACTGGAGAAAATACCCTGTTTCTTTATCCGAAAGATCCATCAGGGCATATAACCGCTGTTCTGCAGTTCATCCATCAGATCCCCCCGCAGGTCCACATTGGAGGGGGTCAGCATATAGGTGTTTTTGGCAACCTGTTTGATGTTGCCGGAATTGGCGTAGGTGACCCCGCTTAAGAAGTCCAAAACCCGTCTGGAAAGATCGGGGGCGCGGCCCTCAAGGTTTAAAACGACGGTGATCTTTTTGTTCAGCTCATCGGCAATCGGCTTGCAATCCTCAAACCGGTCGGGCTGCACCAGCATCACCTGCAGCTGCGCGGAGGTCTGGATATTGACCACCCGGCCGGTGCGGGGGGTATAGCCGCTCTGGCGGGAGCTGCTGTAAGAAGAAGAGTAGTTGGAGCCATTGGAGAAATTGGAAAAATCCGAGCTGGAAGAAGAGGAGGAAGAATCATTTTCCTCTTCGCTGTACCCGTCATCCATCTGTTCGTCGTATTCGCTGTTGTCGCTGTAGATAAAATTCTTGATTTTATCGATAAGTCCCATTCTATAAGCCGCCTTTCTTTTGACTGCCAGAGAGCTGTTCCGGCGTAATCATCCAATTTTCTTTTCCCGTTCACCAAACAGCCCCCGTCCAATCCGGACGATGGTCGCACCGCAGCGAACCGCTTCTTCGTAATCCCCGGTCATCCCCATCGAAAGGGTGTCCACCTGGTCCCCCGCAAAAGAAGCCTGTTGGAGGGAAAGGAATAGCGTCTGCATCCGGCGAAAATACCGGTCATCGTGACATTCTGACGCGGCAGCCGGCTGAACGGTCATCAGCCCGCGGAGGATTAGAGACGGCATCGCGGCTATTTCCCTTGCCGCATCGAGCACCCCTTCCGGCGAAAACCCGGATTTGCTCTCTTCCATCCCGATGTTTACTTCCAAAAGGCAGGGCATCTGAATCCCCGCCTTTTCCGCCGCCGCGGACAGCGCCCGCGCAAGATGCAGGCTGTCCACCGACTGGACGCAGGACACTGAGTTTATTATATCGCGAATTTTGTTGGTCTGCAAGTGCCCAATAAAGTGAATTTGCGATTTTGCGCAATTATACTGATTTTTTTTGCTGAGAAGCTCCTGTACCCGGTTCTCTCCCACAAGAGAGATGCCCGCGTCCAGGGCCGCGTTGACCTTTTGGGGCAAAACCGTCTTGGTAACGGCCATCAGCGTAACCGACCCTTCCGGGCGGCCGCACTCTGCCTCCAGCTCCCTTAGACGCTGCTGATAAAACTGCACCCGCGCTGCCACCTCGGGATATTCCGGTGGCTCAGACATCTTTCTGATTATAAAGACCCACCCCTTCCACAATGACGGTATCATAAAGTTTCAAGGCTGTTCCTTCATCCGGGGTCCAATCCTCGGCAGACACGACAAACTCAGCGGTTTCGTAAACGACGTTAATCCGTCTGAAATACATCTTGTCCACCAGGACCACATAGACACCCGGCTCCCCGTCCTCATAGCGGATGGCCGATTTCGGCACCCGGAGGCCGGTATAGGTATTGATAATCAGCTCACAGGCCTGTACCCGGGAGGTCAGGAGGTAGCTGTCGATCAGGTCCCCTTCCAGGATCACCAGGTATTCCCCGGCGTCCACATCCCGGCGCAGTTCTTCCACCGTCATGCTGACGGTTTCCGACTGGTTGGGGAAGCGAATCTGAACCGTCCGGCCCTCTGCCAAAGAGAGCGCCTCGTCCTCGGTAACGGTGAAAGCGAAATTCCAAATATGGTCGGTAACCACCTTTACATGGGAGGAATCGGCTGCGTAACTGGTGTAGGAGCTGACAAACTTGTCCAGATCGGAAGCGGTCATCTCCGCCAACGCATCGGTGGTACAAATATCTTCATATCCGTCCACATGGTCGACGAAATATCCCGCCACATCGCTGGTATAAGAGGTATAGACGGCGTCGTCCCGGGCTTTCATCGAATCCAGCTGGGACTGCAGCTCTTCAATCTCACCGGTATAGTCGGTTTCTGCGTCCACCACGATCTGCCGGCGGGCAAACGCCTCAATCAGCTCGGTGCGCAGGGTATCCAGAGAGGTAAAGTTCGACTGGTCCCGGTAGCCGATCAGTTCCCCGACATCCTGGGCAATCTGGGCGTTTAATGTTTCCGGGAGAATAGCTTCACTGGTCTTGGCGGCATCCTGGGCCCGCTGAAGGCTTTCAATGGTGTCCTCCAAAGAAGCAATTTCCCGCTGCAGGTCGATGGCTTCCTGGCTCTTATAAAGCCGGGCCACTTCGGAGTCGATGGGGACCTTTTCCCCAACCCCGTAGGTATAGGAAAGTACCCCTGATTGGCTCACCGGAATACTCTCTTCATCCCGGTAAAAGACACCGGTAATCGACAGATTATCCTCGACCGTAGTAGAGTAGACCGTCTGATAGCTGTAACTGCTGCCGGTGTAACGCATAAGCTGGAAGGCAACGTAGATCAGCAGAAACACTGCCAGCACCACGGTGCCAATCCGCATCAGTCGTGTGCTCAAGGCTTATTCCTCTTCGCTGTTTAAAATCGAGATGCTCTTCTGGGGGACGATGGTCGAAATAGCGTGTTTATAGATCAGTTCCTGCTTGCCGTCACATTCCAGGATGACGGTGTAGTTATCAAACCCTTTGACCACCCCGCGGAACTGGAACCCATTGACCAGGAAAAAGGTCACCGGAATCCGTTCTTTGCGCGCCTGATTTAAGAAAACATCCTGTAGATTTAAGCTCTTCATTTTGGTTTTAACCCCTTTCGCCGGGAAATGGGAAGCGTCCTTTCGGACTAGGGGAAGCTTTCCCCCACTCCGAAAAAAGTTTCACGATTTTTCCGCGCTGGCAGAAAACCCGGCAGTATAAATATTACCTCATTATACCATAGTTTCCCCGGAATTACAACGCATCCGGGTGAGAATTCACATTCCTGTAAAAGCCGGACTCTGCTTTGACCAGCCGCAGCGCTTCCGCCAGCAGTCCCTCCTTTCCCAGCTCATCGGGATACAGCCAGTGGATGTCCGGGTTGCGCCTAAACCAGGTCAGCTGCCTTTTGGCGTACCGCCTGGTGGACTGCTTAAGGGTCTCGACGCAGTCGGACAGGCTCTTTTCCCCGGCAAAATAAGGGAACAATTCCTTGCAGCCGATGGCTTGGGCGGCGGTTTTCATCCGGGAGGCATAGGCGGCCCTGGCCTCTTCCAGCAGCCCCCGCTCCATCATCTGGTCCACCCGGGCGTTGATTCGGTCATATAAGCTCGACCGGTCCCGGTAGTTGATGCCCAGCCAGAAGGCACGGTAGGGGGTCCCGCCCTCCCGGGAACGGGCGATGTGGACGCTTAAGGGGATGCCGGTGGCGTGGTAAACCTCTAACGCCCGGATGAGCCTGGGAATATTATGGGCATGGACCCCGGCGGCATAATCGGGGTCGCAGGCCATCAGCATCTCCCGCAGCTTTTCTCCCCCTTCCTTTTCGGCCAGAGCCTGCAGCTCCGCCCGGTAGGCGGGGTCCTCGCCGCTGTCCGAGAGCTTGACCCCGCGAAGCAGGGTATCGGCATACAGCCCAGTGCCGCCGGCCAGTATCGGTAGCTTCTTCCGGCATGCCACATTCTCGATTGCCTCTCCCGCCAGCCGGACATATTCCGCCAGGGAAAAGGGCTGATCCGGTGGGAGGAAGCCAATCAGATGGTGGGGGATTCCCTCCATCTCCTGCTCATCCGGCTTTGCAGTGGCAATATCCATCGTCTGATAAATCTGCATTGAGTCGCAGGAGATCACCTCTCCGTCCAGTGCGTGGGCCAACGCCACCGCGAGACTGGTTTTCCCGGAGGCCGTCGGCCCCACCACCGCCAAAACAGGGATTTTTTCCTTCTGTTCCACGCTATACCTCCCTCACTGAATCCGTCCGAACATCTTTTCCAGCTGCCGCTTGGTAAACCGAATCATCACCGGCCTCCCATGGGGGCAGAAACGGACCTCCTCGTCCGACGCCACCCGCCGGGCCAGCGCTTCCAGCTCCTGCCGGGTGTTGTGGTCGCCGCCCTTGACGGCGCTGCGGCAGGCCATCCGGTGGAGGATGTCGTCCACCGCCGGCAGACCGGCATGGGAACGGGACAGTCCTTCCAATGCGTCCTGAAACAGTTCCGCCGGGGAGGCGTCCGCCATAACCGCCGGTACCGACCGGAGGATGATGGTGTTGCCGCCGAAGTCCTCCGCTTCAAACCCTAGCTTTTTCAGGGCCTCTCCTTGTTCCAGGGCCAGCTGGTGATCTTCCCGGGAAAGGTTCAAGGTGACAGGGGCCAGCAGCAGCTGGCGGCTTAAAACCTCCCCTTCCGATTTCAGCCGGTTATAGCGGATTCGCTCGTGGGCGGCGTGTTTATCAATCAGCACAAACTCCTCCCCGATCTGGCAGAGGATGTAGGTGGAGAAAACCTCCCCGAAGACGGTCACCGCCGGGGGAGCTGGCTGCGGGGCAGGAGGGGCGCTGGGTTCCGAGACTGCCTGGGGTGCCGGTCTTGCCGGGGCCTTTTCTTCCGAAGGCCGAACAGCCGGCGCCGGTTTTGCCGAAACCTTTTCTTCCGCAGGCCGCACGGGAAGCGGCACTTCCTCCGGCTCATCCTCAAAATCAACATCCAGATCGGTATCCAAGCTGCTGGCCACCCGATAGGCCACCGGAGCCGCCACCTTTTCCACCCCATCGGTGGAAGGCTGCACCGGCGGCTTTTCTGCCAGCCGCTTTTTCAGCTCCTCTTGACGGACAGCCTCCCGTTTTTCCTTCTCGGTCACCCGCTGGGGAAGGTCAGCAAAATCCTCGGGGTCCGGCTCCACATCTAAACTGACCTCCCGGTTTTTGGGCGGCAGCCATTCCTCCCGCAGCTGCACCTTCGCCCCCGCTGTCTCCCGGGGCTTCTCCTCTGTCTTCTGGAAACGGGCTTTAAACTCCTGGGCGGTCATGGTGGAAAATCCGCCGGTGGGCAGGGTGGTCTGTTCCGCCTGGGTCCGATCGGCGAAGGGGGAGGTCACCGGAGCTTCCGCATGGGAGGCGGCTTTCGGCTGAAGGGAGCCGTCCTGCATCAGGGTCGATTTGACCGCAAAGTAGACCGCGTCAAAGACCGTCTTCTCGCTCTGGAAGCGGACCTCGATTTTGGCCGGATGGACGTTGACGTCCACCATCTCACAGGGCATCGTGAGCATCAGCACGCAGGAGGGAAACTTTCCCACCATCAGTGCCCCCCTAAACCCCTCTTCCAACGCCACGCCGCAGGTACGGGTGCGGGTATAGCGGCCGTTTACAAAAAAGTGCTGCATCGAACGGTTGGCCCTGGAGGCCGTCGGGCGGGAGATATACCCCTTAACCGTAACCCCTCCGGAGGTGTAATCCACCGGCAGCATCCCTTTGGCGAACTCCCGCCCGAGGACGGTGTAGATGGCTCCCATCAGGTCCCCATTGCCGGGGGTGCGGTAGATCTGCTTGCCGTCCCGGATAAAGGAGAAGGAGATCTCCGGATGGGAGAGGGCGATTTTGTCCACAATCGACGCTACCGCCCCCGACTCGGTCGTATCCTTCTTGAGAAATTTCAGCCGGGCCGGGACGTTATAAAAGACGTCCCGGACGACGATGGTGGTCCCGTCGGGACAGCCGGCGTCGGACACTTCGGTCACTTCCGACCCGCTTACCTTGACCAGCGTCCCGGAAACGCTCTCTTTGACCTTGGTCATCATCTCCACGTGGGCCACCGCCGCGATGGAGGCCAGCGCCTCTCCGCGAAATCCCAGCGTCCCGATGGCGTCCAGATCAGCCGCCCCTTTCACCTTGCTGGTGGCGTGCCGGAGGAAGGCTTTGGGGGCGTCCTCCCGTTCGATGCCGCAGCCGTTGTCGGTGACCCGCAGATAGCGGACCCCGCCGTGCTGGATTTCGACGGTGATGGTGGTAGAACCGGCGTCAATGGCGTTTTCCACCAGCTCTTTGACGATAGAGGAAGGGCGTTCGATCACCTCGCCCGCTGCAATCAGCTCGGCGACCTGACGAGGCAAAACATTTATCTTCGGCATATATCCTTCCCCTTTCTGACATGAAACCCCATCAATGGGTCTGATAGACTAAATTTACCCTGTCCGGATGCTGCGGATCTTCCGGCGCCAGCTGGAAACCGGCGGACAGATGGGCGGCGATGCTCGCCTGATTGTTCCGGCCGGTATCGGCCCGCAGGCAGATTTTTCCGTCGATCTCTTCCAAACGGGCGATCACCCGCTGGTATAGCTTCCGACCATAGCCCATCCGGCGGCTGTCGGGACGGGTTTCAAAGGCTTCAATATCGTAGATACCCTCCCCTTTCGGGTAGAGCCGCACGCTGGAGCGGTAGCTGCCGT
>CALXHB010000097.1 GCA_944387995.1 uncultured Clostridia bacterium
GGGAATGGCAATCGGATTTTACCCGCAAAAAAGCCCGCCTCCAAACAGAAGCGGGCACAATGTGTCGATGAAGTGGTTGTATCCGTAACATTCGACGCTGACTCCAAAGTCTCCAGCCCACGGGGGCAAATCAGAAGTTTAGGATCGACCCCTTTTTAAAGGGGTTTCGGCATTGCTTCGCAAGCCTATTGAAATCGCGTAAACGCGATTTCAAGCGGGGTTGTACGTTTCCTTTCAGTGGTGCGGCCCTTTGCGAAAAAATATGGTTTTCCGCTCTGCGGAAAATGCGGGCCATTCTGACCGGCCCGCAAATATTTTTCTGGTATGACAGCTTTAGCTGGAATGCCTGAGCCCCTTCCCAGGCGCTAATTTACTGTAAAAGCCTGCTTTTCACAGCTGCTCACTCCAAAGGTTACGCGTCGCGCAGCGACCATCCAATGCTTAAAGACTTTTTCGACAGCCTGAACTCGCCTCCATATAGGTACGGACGGTGTATTTTACTCGGTTTTTCCCTTTTCAGCCGGTGCCTTTTTCCCCACCGGCGGGAAATGGCGAAGCGTCTCGTAATTTCTTCTGAACCGGGCGGGCAGCGGCTTATGGGTGAACAGGATTTCGTCATACTCCTCGATCAGCGCCGCCGTCTCGGGGATAGCCTCGTTAAACAGCTGGTGCAGCTCCTTGTTGCTCATCAGGCACTGGGGCTTGACCGCCTCGGTCAGCACCATCCCCCGCACCTGGAAGAGCTTGGTCAGGTTATAGAGCACCACCCGCTTAGGGAACCAGTTGCAGCGCAGCAGCCCCCGGGATACCTTCATCATCCGCATTCCCTCCCGAATCTGTCCGGCCGTGAGGGACGGGAACAGCTTGGCAATGATCCGGCAGTTTTCAATCGAGGTGTCGCAGTAGGCCGCCGGGTTGTGGGTGAAGGGGTTTTTCGCGTCCTCCAGCATCAGCATCCGGTCAAATTCGCTCTCGATTTCGTGGTGGGTGGCCGCCGCCTTTTTCATCCGGGCGAGGACATAAGGGTGGCAGGTGGAGTCCAGCATAAAGTGGGTCATAAAGCCCAACAGGTAGGAATAAAGGGCCGGGTCGAAGTTTTTCTGCAGCATCCGCCGGGCCCGCAGGAAAAAGGGTTCGGCGCTGGAATGATGCAGCGAAATCCCAATCGAAATCACCGGGTTAAAGGGAAGATACAGCCGGTAAAAGTAGAGAAAATCCGGTCCCTGGACGCCGAGGTTAAATAGCTCCCGGCACTGGGAGGAACCGTTGATCATCACCTGTAAATGCTCCGGCAAAAGGCCAATCACCTTGTCTCCAAAAACATAATGTGCATACGCTGCCGGCATACTCTCCACATCCTTTCTATTTTAAGCGGGCATGGCCGTTAGGGGCCATAATTCCGCATCCTTTATAATTATAGTCGGATTTTCGTCTTTCTTCATTGGGAATTTGTAAACGGTCCGTAAACCCCTGGTCGTTATCTTGTCTTTGGGAGACGGATATGGTATACTCAAAACGATAGATGAACCGTTTGCGTAAGGGGCTTACCCCCACTTTTTACCCCAAAGGAGACTCAACGATGGAAAAAAGCATCATCTTTTTTGACGTCGACGGGACGCTGGTCATCGGCGGCGCCCGGGAATACATCCCCGACTCCGCCGTCCGCGCCATCCGCTCCGCCCGGGCCAACGGCCACCTCTGCTACCTCTGTACCGGCCGCAGCGCCGCCGAAATCTACCCCTTTATTTTAGACGTAGGCTTCGATGGGGTCATCGGCGCCGGGGGAAGCTATGTGCAGATCGGGGACCAGATGCTCTACCACCATGTCATCGCCGACGAACCGTTAAAACAGCTGCGGGAGTATTTCGACAGCCACGGCTTTGACTACTACCTCGAGAGCAACGACGGCCTATTCGGCAGCAAAAACCTCGTTCCCCGGCTGGAGCATATGCTCTATGGCGACTGGGAACACGACCCAGAGGCCGCCAAACGGAAGGCAGCCGGCAGCGACTTTATCGACCAGATTCTCCCAATTCCCGATACCCCCACCGCCTACAATAAGGCATCCTTCCTGGAAAACCCGAACGTCCCCTGGGAGGAGATCGAGCGGGTCTTCGGTAGCAGTTTCACCATCATCCGCCACACCGTCCCCGCCTTTGGGGACAATTCCGGGGAACTGACCGTCCCCAACTCCAACAAAGCCTACGCCATCGAAGCGCTGATCCGCCACCTGGGGATTCCCCGGGAGAATACCTACGCCTTCGGAGACGGGATGAACGACGCCGAGATGATTCGGTATGTTGCCCACGGCATCGCGATGGGCAACGCCAAAGAGGGCCTCAAGGCCATCGCCGACGAGGTCACCGCCAACCCAGAAGCGGACGGCATCTACCTTGCGATGCAAAAACACGGGCTGTGCGGCTAACCACCCATCGGCCCGAACTTGATAGAGAAAAACAGAAGGAAGCGTTACCCGTGTCAAAGAAAGAAGAAAAAACCAACGTTATGCGGCTGCTGCAGCAGGCCCGCATCCCCTACACCCCCCACTACTATCCCCACCCCGACGGGGCGGTGGACGGCGCGTCAGTCGCCCACAGCCTCGGCCAACCGGTGGAAAAGGTCTTTAAGACCCTCGTCACCCGAGGGGCCTCCCGTTCCAGCTACTACGTCTTTGTGGTGCCGGTGGAAAAGGAACTGAACCTGAAGGCCGCCGCCCGCGCTGCCGGGGAAAAGTCCATCGAAATGCTCCACGTGTCCGAGCTGCTGGGGCTGACCGGCTATGTCCGGGGCGGCTGTTCGCCGGTGGGGATGAAAAAGCTGTTCCCCACCTTCATCGACGAGTCCGCCCTCTCCCAGACCACCATCATGGTCAGCGGCGGCAAGATCGGCACCCAGGTGGAGCTGGACCCCAAGGCCCTCTGCGAACTGATTCACGGGCAGTTCGCCCCCATCGCCCAATGAAGGGGGTAAGCCCCCGTTCGTTCCCCGCCTCCGGGTGGCCGGAACCGGTCAAAAAAGCCATCCGCACGCTGGAAAATGCCGGCTGGGAATGTTGGGTGGTGGGAGGCTGCGTCCGGGACGCGGCGATGGGCCTTACCCCCCACGACTGGGATCTGGCCTCTTCCGCCCTGCCGGAACAGGTGATCGCCGCCTTTCCCCACTGCCGGCTCAATCTGGCGGGCCAAAAACACGGCACCGTCGGGGTGCTGCTGGATGGACAGATGCTGGAAATCACCACCTTCCGCCGGGACGGCGGATACTCCGACTTCCGCCACCCCGACGCCGTCACCTTCACCTCCAGCCTTCGGGAAGATCTGGCCCGCCGGGATTTCACCGTCAACGCCATGGCCCTCCATCCCCGCTACGGGTTTTACGACCCCTTTAACGGCCTGTCTGATATTAAGCATAAGCAGCTGCGGGCGGTGGGCGACCCGGTCCGGCGGATGCAGGAGGACCCTCTGCGGATTTTACGGGGGCTGCGGTTTTTCTCCCGGCTGGAACTGACCCCCGACTCGGAAACCGCAAAGGCTTTCCATAGCTGTGGGCCGATGCTCTCCCGCATCTCCCGGGAGCGGGTGTTCACCGAGTTAAACGGGATGCTCTGCGGGGAAAACGTGCTGGAGGTTTTGCTGGACTATCCCGACGTCCTCGCCGCCGCCATCCCCGAGCTGGCCCCGATGCAGGGGTTTAACCAGCACACCCGCTACCACAACTACGACGTCTGGGGGCACACCGCCTACGCCGTGGCGGCGGTCTCCC
>CALXHB010000098.1 GCA_944387995.1 uncultured Clostridia bacterium
GCTGTAAATGGTCATCAGGTTGTTGATGCCATCCTTCCCCTCACCATAGCGGACTTCCATATCCGAGTCGGTGATCGCCCGTTTAAACTTTTTGATAATCCGGTCTTTGTCGTCCAAAATCAAAATACAGGCGTTGGGGTTCTCATCCGATTTGGACATCTTCTTAGTTGGATCAGCCAGCGACATGATCTTCGCACCCGCTTTAGGGGTGTAACCCTCCGGCAGCTTGAAGGTATCGCCGTATATGCCGTTAAATCGAGCCGCAATGTTCCGGGTAATTTCAAGATGCTGAGTCTGGTCGGCACCAACCGGAACCAGATCTGCCTGGTACAGCAGGATATCTGCAGCCATCAGCGACGGATAGGTAAACAAACCGGCATTGACATTTTCCGGGTGTTTAGCCGACTTATCTTTAAACTGGGTCATCCGGGAAAGCTCCCCAAACTGGGTGTAGCAGTCCAAAATCCAACCCAGCTGAGCATGGTCGGGGTTATGGCTCTGGATGAAGACGACGCTCTTCTTGGGGTCAATGCCGCAAGAAAGAAGCAGTGCGTAACAGGAAAGAATCTGCTCCTTAAAATGTTTCGGTTCCTGCCGAACGGTGATTGCGTGCAGATCAGCGATCATATAGGCGCAATCAAACTCATCCTGCATTGGCGCCCAGTTTTTAACCGCCCCAATATAGTTACCCAGCGTAAAAACGCCAGTCGGCTGGATACCGCTTAAAATCGATTTCTTTTTCTGCATCTGTGCTTCCATACTGTAAACTTCCTTTCTTCTTTTTACGAGGAAGTGGGAATACAAAAAGCGCTTTCTCCCGGGAAATGGGAAAAAGCGCCTTAAGCGTTACAATAAGCCACCCAAATCTTCGTACCAACATACGCGCCCTTTCGATAACGGTCAAGGGAAACCGTCAGGCATTACTCAGTTTTAAACCTTTCTTCCCGCCCTCGTGAGTCCATTCACCGGAGTTTCCTTGCACCGCTCTCACCGCTGCGGTGTTCTCTGAAAAGGAAAGGTTCCAGATACTCTTCTCAGTCATTGGTTTAAGGTAAGTATAGCACCAGCGAAACCGGTTGTCAAGGGATTTTATGGCTAAAAAAATGATTATTTTACCAAAAATTCCCGCAGCGCTTCGCCCAAAATCCGTGTACCTTCCACCAGTTTTTCGTCGGTGGGCGTCGAGTAGTTCAGCCGGAAGCACTGGCTGGGAGCGGACTCATCCACATTAAATGCGCTGCCGGGGACAATCGCGACGCCTTTTTTCTTGGCGTACTGGACAAATTGCAGCATATCTACTCCGTCCGGCAGGGTGCACCAGAGGAACAGACCACCCTGAGGAACAGTGTACTTCACTTCTTTGGGGAATCCTTTCCGGATTTCATCCAGCATAAGACCGCTCTTATGACGATAAAGATCACAGATCATCTGAATATGACCATCGTAATCGTACTTCTCCATATAATCGGCGATCAGAATCTGGAAAAAGAGGTTGGAGTGGGTATCAACCGCCTGCTTACCAACGGCCATTTTATCGAGAACCGGCTTCGGAGCAATGACAAAGCCCAGTCGGATACCGGCGGACATAACCTTCGAGAAGGAGCTGGTATAAATGACAATTCCTTCGGTATCCATCGACTTGAGGGTCGGGATATCCTCCCCATCAAACCGCAGTTCCCCGTAAGGGTTATCCTCCAGGATCATGACACCATGGCTGGCGCAAAGGTCATAGATGGCTTTCCGCTTTTCCAGTGAGGTGCAGATGCCCAGCGGGTTGTGGAAAGAAGGAATGGTGTACAGAAAACGAACATTTTTCTGTTCATTGAGCGCCTTTTCCAGCGCCTCCAGGTTCATCCCGTCATCTTCCATCGGAATGCCCACCAGGTTTACCCGATAGGAACGGAAGGTGTTCAGCGCACCGACAAAGGCCGGATCTTCCGACAAAACGGTGTCCCCTTCATTGGCCAGCACCTTGGTGGTCAAGTCCATTGCCTGGGTGCCGCCCGAGATAATCATAATGTCGTCATTCTCGGTGCCGATACCAAACTTTTCTTTCTGCCGCTTCATCACCAACTGCCGCAGACGGGGATACCCTTCGGTAATGCCGTACTGGAAAGCAAAACCCGCCTCGTGGTCAAAGATGTCATCGGCAATTTCCTTCATTTCCTTAACCGGGAAAGACTCCACGGCCGGGTTACCGGCGGCAAGGGAAATAACATTCGGATCACTGTTTTTGAGGATTTCCCGAATGGCAGAAGGATGCAGATTCTCAATCCTTTTTGAAAAACGATACTCCATAATTACGGCACAACCTTTCTTTTTTTCTATTGAAACGCCCATAGGCGATCGGATAGCAACTTAAATTAGTGAACCTCTACCCCATCCAAAGCCTCCTGGCCGACAACCTCCTGTAAAAGGCTGTCGATATAATCGAGGCTGAAACTGCTGTACCGGCTTCTAACGCCGTGGCTGGCAGCGAGGTCTTCGGTATAATCATCCAGCAGGTAGATGCGGTTATTGGCATACCCCGAATCATAGTGAGTCACAATCGGGGTCAGGGAATAACTGGACAGAGCCGCTTCCCCATCTTCGGATTCCCGGGTTACCGTATAATCCAAAACTCCGCCAATCAGACAATAAGCGTCCGATTGAGCCGAGGCAAAATTTCCCAGCGAGTAGGCAATCAATGCCGTCCGGCCATCGGAAGTCTCCCGGGTTTCCACCGGTTGCAGGACGTGGGGATGGTGACCGATTACAATGTCTACACCCCATTCGGTCATCTGCTCCGCCAGATAGCGCTGACGGTCGGTGGGGGTGAAGGAATATTCATTTCCCCAATGAACATTCATAACCACAATATCCGCCGCTTCATCTGCTCTCTCGATCTCATCGTGAAGCTGCTGAAGGCCCGCGTCATCCAATGCCTGATCGATTATAATCTCCGATCCCGAGGCTAAAGATAACCCGTTGGTCAACTCGGTCATACCCAGGAAGGCGAAGGTAATCCCATCCACTTCTTTCAAACGAAGGGTTTGATAATCCGCTTCATTCTGATAAACGCCGGTGGTCAACACATCCGGATAGTTATCGCTCCAGAAACTTAAACATTCCCCCAACCCCTCAGTTCCCTGATCCAAACAATGATTGTTGGCCAGGTTCAACACATCCACGCCGCACAGGTCGGTTACATAACTGGCCAGTTCCGGTGGTGAGTTAAACAGCGGATAGGTGGAAGGCGAATGACTCGGAACGATGACCGTCTCCTGATTAAGGGTCGTGATATCGGCAGAAGAAAGATAAGGAGCAACATTTTCATAAAGATAGGTAAAGTCGTATCCCCCATCCTCCGAACGGGCAGCCGCCTGCTCGTACAAAGAAGAATGGATCAGATTATCGCCCGCCGACAGCAGATGCACCGACTGCGGCTCCCAAGGTTCTTCTTCCGGCTCCGAAGAAGGTTCTTCCACAGGCGTTTCTGCCTGATGGGCTCCCCGATATGCTTCAACCGCGGCCTGTTCTTCGCCTGCGTAATCACAGAAGAAGGTTTCGACACCGGCGGCTAAAATCAGGCCGACCAAAAGGGTGATGACGAATTTTTTCATAAACGATCTCCGATGTAGGCTGCGTATAGTCTGACAAAATCCTGTCGTCTCCGACAAGATAGCTATATTCTAGCACAATACCGGCAGAAATTCAAGATAAAAAAAGAGCCAGGTGATATCCACCTGACTCCTTTATCAGTCAAATTATTTAATCATGCTAGCGACTTCGTCGGCAAAGTTGTCCGAACGTTTTTCAAGGCCTTCGCCCTTTTCCAGACGGGCATAAGCGGTCAGAACCATCTTGCCGCCCATAGCCTTAGCCTGAGAATCGAGGTAAGCCTGAACGCTCATCTTCTCGTCCTTAACGAAGGGCTGCTCTTTCAGGCAAGCTTCTTTATAGAAGTTGCCGAGCTTGCCGTTCACGATGCCCTCTTTAACCTTTTCAGGCTTGTTGGCCATCTTAGGATCGTTGTCCATCTGAGCCTTGATGATTTCCTTTTCTTTCTCCAGAACGTCAGCGGGAACGTCTTCCTTCGCAAGATAGGTGGGGTTGGAGAAAGCGACCTGCATCGCGACGTCTTTCGCAGCAGTCTTGAAGCCGTCTTTATCCGCGAGGTCGGTGTCAAAGTTGACCAGAACGCCGATCTTACCGCCAGAGTGGACGTAAGAAACGACATTGCCTTCTATCCGGACGAAACGGCGGACTTTCATGTTCTCACCGATAACCTGAATACGGTCACGGACAACCTCTTCGACGGTCATATCGGTGTTGGCGCAATGCATGGTCATCAGGGTTTCAACGTCAGCGGGGTTCTCCTTGACGATGGTAGCAGCGATGTTGTTGCACATCTCAACGAAGGTCTCGTTCTTCGCAACAAAGTCGGTCTCAGCGTTGACTTCCAGCACAACGCCGACATTGCCTTCGACAACTGCCACAACCAGGCCCTCAGCCGCAATACGGCTAGCCTTTTTCGCAACAGCAGCCAGGCCCTTTTCACGCAGGAACTCGACAGCCTTGTCCATATCGCCATCAGAAGCAGCCAGGGCTTTCTTGCAGTCCATCATGCCGCATCCGGTTTTTTCGCGCAGTTCTTTTACATCAGCAGCGGTAAATGCCATGATTATATCCTCCTCAATTTGTTTAGCGGGTAAAAAACCCGATTGGGGTTTCCCATCGGGTTTTTAGCCTGTGTATCAGCTTATTCCTCGACCGGAACTTCTTCTTCGGTAGCGGGAGCGTCGCTCTGGCCCTGGCGGCCTTCGAGAACCGCGTTTGCCATAGCGCCGGCAATCAGCTTAACAGCACGGATTGCGTCGTCGTTACCGGGGATAACATAGTCAACTTCGTCGGGGTCACAGTTGGTATCAACAATTGCAACGATCGGGATATGCAGCTTTCTTGCTTCGGAAACCGCGATCTTTTCCTTCTTGGGGTCGACAATAAACAGAGCAGCCGGCAGGGTCTTCATCTTCTTGATACCGCCGATAAACTTCTCCAGCTTCTCGATCTCCAGTTTCAGCTTAACAACTTCCTTCTTGGGAAGAAGCTCAAAGGTGCCGTCCTCTTCCATCTTGCGCAGCTGAGCAAGACGTTCGATTCTCTTCTGGATGGTCTTGAAGTTGGTCAGCATACCGCCCAGCCATCTGGCGTTGACGTAATGCATCCCGCAGCGGTCAGCCTCTTCCTTGATGGAATCAGCAGCCTGTTTCTTGGTGCCGACAAACAGCACTTCGCCACCGTTAGCCGCAACGTCACGAACAAAGTTATAAGCTTCGTCCAGTTTGCGAACGGTCTTCTGCAGGTCGATGATGTAGATGCCATTTCTTTCGGTGAAGATATAAGGAGCCATTTTCGGGTTCCATCTTCTGGTCTGATGACCAAAGTGTACGCCAGCTTCCAGGAGCTGCTTCATAGATACTACTGCCATTCTGGGTAGTCCTCCTAATAAAAAATTTGGTTTTCCAGGCCGTTAAGCCAGGATCCACCGCGGCTATTGCTGCGCGACCAGAAACCGGCACCTTGCGCAGGCAGAAAAAGCCACGTGCGTAATGCATTTGTTATCTTATCACATTATGGCGGAAAATGCAAGGTTGTATATTCCTGTTCATAAAAAATTTACAATTCCAGTTTTTCCCGGAGCTTTTTCACACATTCTTCCCAGCTGGCATCATCAACCAGAACTGAAATATCCACCGACGAGGTGGTGATCATCAGCACGTCCGTCCCACAGTCTCTGAGCAGACGGAAGACACTGGCCGCAATCCCATGGTGCTGAGGCATATCGGCTCCATAGAGCGATATTTTAATGTTGTGGTGGCTGAACAGCGGCCGAATGGAGGGGCATTCCTCCCGGAACTCATTAACAAGCGCTGCCACCTTTACCATTGAATCGCTGTTGGTTGTAAAAGACACTGCTACAAAGGAGCCGGTCAACGGAGACTGGGAGATCATATCGACGTTAATCCCCTCTTCATCCAGCCGGTCAAAGATTTTGCAGATAAAATCGACGTTTGCAGGGACCTTATTCAGGGTGACCAACGCCACATCCTGGGTCACATTCAGTTTGGTGATAACCTTCACCCTCACTCACCTCTCCTTACAGAAGATCGGCCATGGTATAGATGCGGGGCTCTTTGACGCCCGCCATATAAACCGCGCCATTCAGCGCCCCGACCGCGAAAATTTCCCGGCTCATGGCGGTATGCTTCAGTTCGATGATCTCATCCCGGCCGGCAAAGATGATTTCGTGTTCGCCGACAATCGTTCCGCCCCGGACCGAAGAAATGCCGATTTCGGTTTTTTCCCGTTTACGGCGGACCGAATGACGGTCATACATATAGGTGTGCGGCTCCGGCAGGACCGAGCAGATTTCATCCGCCAGCATCAGCGCTGTACCACTGGGGGCGTCCACCTTGCGGTTGTGGTGCTTTTCCACAATTTCAATGTCGAACTGGTCCCCTAAAAACGCAGCTGCTTTTTTCGCCAGCTCAGCCAGCAGATTTACCCCAAGGGACATATTAAACGAGAAAAAGACGGGGACTTTAGTCGCGGCTTCGTGGATTTTTTTGGTCTGCTCTTCGCTGTAACCGGTCGTCGCAATGACCAAAGGCAGCTGGTGACCGGTAGCATAGGCAATCAGGCCATCCAGGGAGGCAGGATTGGAGAAATCGACGATAACGTCCGCCTCTTCCTTGCAGTCCGAAAAATCGGTGTACACAGGATAGGGTTTGGCCGGTTCTTTGACGATATCAAAACCTGCGACGATTTCACAGTCCCCGCGTTCGGCGACACAGCTTTCAATGACATGCCCCATTTTACCCTGACAGCCGCAGAGGATAATCCTTACCATCTTTTATCTTCTCCTTTTATACATCTATCTGCTTTGACCCGGACTGGTTTCCCAGCCCGGGTTTCCCGCTTTTTATTTACTGAATCAGGCCGTGACGGCGCATCACTTCCGCCAGCTTAGCTTCCCCTTCGGGGGTCATATCGATGAGAGGCATCCGGCAGTGACCGACATTCCATCCCATCATATTCATCGCGGCTTTCACCGGAATCGGGCTGACATCCGAGAAGAGAGCCTTCACAAGATCGAGATACTTGAGCTGGAGAGCCGCGCTTCCCTTCACATCCCCGGCAAAATATTTTGCACAAATCTCATGGGTTTCCCGAGGCACCAGGTGCGACAGAACCGAGATAACGCCGATACCGCCCACCGACAGGATGGGGGTAATCAGGCCGTCTTCTCCGGAATAAACGTCCAGTTCATCACCACAGA
>CALXHB010000099.1 GCA_944387995.1 uncultured Clostridia bacterium
GATATGCGGGGTGGCCCGCATATCCTTTTTCGTATTGGATATTTGTTCCGCTGCCCTTAAGGCAGCGTCCAAGGGTTCCCCTTGGATGGGACCAGGCTCCGCGCCTGGATGCGCCAGGGACCAAAGGCCCCTGGACCCCTTATTCGACGCGGCCGCACACCCCGCGGGGCAAGGGTTAGGACTGCTCGACAGGCTCGCAGTCTTCAATAGAGACTTGGCCGCGGATACATTGGGCAAAAAGCTGGAACGTTTCGGTTAATCCGCAGGTAAGCCCAACAAAAAACGGAACCGATGATCTACACCGGTTCCGTTTTGCGTTTCAATTAGGATTCCTGTTTATCCGATTCTGACGTCTGTTCGAGGGGTTTTGCCAGCCGGATTTGGATTTCCTTGACATGCCGTTTTTCCACCTGGGTGACCGTCACCTGATGGCCCTCAAAGGTGAACTGCGCCCCGATATCCGGCACACATCCCAGCTCCTCCATCACCCATCCGCCGACGGTGATGGATTCGTATGTATCCTCTTTTTGGGGCAGGTCGAAGGTTTCAAAGAAGTTTTCCAGGCTGCAGGAGCCGGAAACCACATAGGTGGTGTCGTTCAGTTTTTCGATATCCTGTTCGACAATGTCGTGTTCGTCCCAGATGTTGCCGACCAGCTGTTCCA
The DNA here is from genome assembly GCA_944387995.1 of uncultured Clostridia bacterium. Taxonomy (GTDB): domain Bacteria; phylum Bacillota; class Clostridia; order Oscillospirales; family Ruminococcaceae; genus Faecivivens. Next base: position 665 of record CALXHB010000099.1, read on the forward strand.
GAATGTCTTCCAGGGTGACAATCCCTTCGGTGCCGCCGAATTCGTCCACTACGACGGCGATGTGGGTCTTCGACTGCTGAATCAGCCGCAGCAGCCGGGAAATCTTCATCCCGCTGGAGACGTAGATCACCGGTTTGATACAGTGGCTGAGGGACTTGGCGCCGTTATGATAGGCGGTAAAGAAGTCCTTTTCGTGGACCATGCCGATGATTTTGTCGATGTTGTCTTCGTAGACCGGCAGCCGGGAGTAGGTGCTCTTCATGAAGATGTTGCTGACCTCTTCCATCGGGGTATCCTTTTCCACCGCCACCAGGTCCACCCGGGGGGTGATGATGTCGTTGGCGTCCAGGTCGTCGAATTCGATGGCCGACCGGATCAGTTCGCCGTTGTGTTCGTCGATACCGCCGTCGCTCTGGGCCTCGTCCACCATCGTGATGAGCTCTTCCGCGGTGATGCCAGGTTCGGTCTTTTTCTTAAACACATGGTCCAGCAGCTTTTTCCACTGGGAGAATACGAAGTTAATCGGCGTAAGGATAATCATCAGAGCCTGCATCAGCCGGGCTGTTGCCAGGGCGAAGGCCTCTGCGTTTTCCTTTGCCACCGTTTTAGGAGAAATCTCGCCAAAGATCAGAACGACAATGGTCATCACTACGGTGGAGACCGAAACGCCCACATCCTGGAGCCACATCGTGAAGACGACGGTGGCCAGCGAGGAGGATAGGATGTTTACGATGTTGTTGCCGATCAGGATGGTCGAGATCAGCTTGTCATATTGATCCACCAGTTTTAGTGCGATTGCCGCTCGGTTGTTCCCGTTATCGGCCAGGTTTTTCATCCGGATCCGGTTCATCGTCGAGAAGGCGGTTTCAGATGCGGAGAAGCAGGCAGAGCCGACGATACAGAAAATAATTACGATCAATAGCGGGAGCGTGTCCATGTTTTTCAAAATCCTTTCCAAGTGATAAAATAAAATCGCAGACCCTAAGACCTGCGGTAAAAGGGTGGAGCATTGCGGAATCGAACCGCTGCTGCCGCACTTTTCGCGGCGGCTCCCAGCCGAGCCAATACCCCAATTTGTTCTATTTGGCTTCAGATTTTGAAATCACTTTTTTCATTATAACATGTCTTTTTAGAAATTGCAAGGACTTCCCAAACTTTTACCCGCGGCCCAATAAAAAACCCGGCGTGGTTTATCACGCCGGGTTTAAATTTAAGCCTTTGAGGTGAGGATTAAAGCCGGAGCTCTAACCCGACCACGAGGGCCCTTTGAAAGGGGCATTATTCAGCGGTAGCCAGTCTAACCTTCAAGTTGAACAGCTGCTTCTTCATCTCAGCAGGCAGCTTGTTGCCAAACTTGGAGTAGAAAGCTTCGATACCGGTGACAGGACGATAGATATCGTCTTCCCAAGAAGCGACGTCAACGCTCAGCAGTTCCTTGATGGTATCGAGGGTGATGCCGTCGAGGCCTTCGATGTTGATGTCTTCAGGTTTGGGCTCGTAGCCGATAGGAGTCTTGACTGCGTCAACAGAGCCGTCGCAACGAGCGAGGATCCACATCAGGACACGCATGTTGTCGCCGAAGCCCGGCCAGATAAAGTGGCCCTGGTCATCGGTTCTGAACCAGTTGACGTGGAAGATCTTAGGAGCTTTGTCGCCCAGCTTCTCGCCCATATCGAGCCAGTGCTGCCAGTAGTCGCCCATGTTGTAGCCGCAGAAGGGCAGCATAGCCATCGGGTCACGACGGACAACGCCTACTGCACCAGCAGCAGCTGCGGTGGTTTCGGAAGCCATGATGGAGCCAACGAAGGTGCCATGCTTCCAGTCGAAGGACTGGTAAACCAGCGGAGCGGTCTTAGCACGGCGGCCGCCGAAGACGATAGCGGAGATCGGAACGCCGTTGGGGTTGTTGAATTCAGGCGACAGGCAGGGGCAGTTCTTCGCAGGCGCGGTGAAGCGAGAGTTCGGATGAGCCAGTTTGCCGCCGTTTGCAACGTACTCGGGACCATTGACATGAGCGCCCTTCCATTCGATTGCATGTTCAGGCGGGTTCTTGTCGAGGGATTCCCACCAAACGGTGTTGGTATCTTCGTTGATCGCAACGTTGGTGAAGATGGTGCCCTTTTCGGTGGTGTGGAGCGCGTTGGGGTTGGACTTCAGGTTGGTGCCAGGAGCGACGCCGAAGAAGCCGTTTTCAGGGTTGATGGCGTAGAGACGGCCGTCAGGACCGGGTTTCAGCCAAGCGATATCGTCGCCGACAGTCCAAACCTTGTAGCCCTTCTTCTTGTAGATTTCCGGAGGAATGAGCATTGCGAGGTTGGTCTTGCCGCAAGCAGACGGGAAGGCAGCGCAGATATACTTGGTTTCGCCTTCGGGATTCTCGATGCCGAGGATCAGCATATGTTCAGCCATCCAGCCTTCGTTCTTGCCCTGATAGGAAGCGATACGCAGAGCGAAGCACTTCTTGCCCAGCAGAACGTTGCCGCCGTAAGCGGAGTTGATGGAGCAGATGGTGTTCTCTTCCGGGAACTGAACGATATATCTCTTTTCAGGATCGACATCCGCCTTGGAGTGCAGGCCGCGGACGAAGTCGTTAGAGGTTTCGCCCAGGTTTTCGAAGGCCTGTTTGCCCATACGGGTCATGATATCCATGTTGAGAACAACGTAGATCGAGTCGGTAACCTCAACGCCGACTTTGGCAAGAGGCGAGCCGATCGGGCCCATGGAATAGGGGATAACGTACATGGTGCGGCCCTTCATAACGCCGTCGTAAAGCGGGTTTAAGAGGGCGTGCATCTTATCGGGGTCCATCCAGTTGTTGGTGGGGCCTGCGTCTTCTTCTTTCTTACTGCAGATAAAGGTTCTGTCTTCAACACGGGCAACGTCGTTGGGGTTGGTCCGATGGTAAAGGCAGCCAGGGAGCTTCTCGTCGTTGAGTTTGATCATCTCGCCGGTGGAGATTGCTTCCTCTCTCAGGGCCTGGAGCTGTTCTTCGCTGCCGTCGATCCAGACAACCTTGTCCGGCTGGCAAAGCGCGACCATCTCATCAACCCAATTGAGAACATTTTTGTTATTGGTGAGCATGTTAACTTCCCCTTTCAATGGAATTGTCTAAAAAGCCTGTCTTTCCAGCCATTTAAATGAAAAGAACAGAGACTTTCCACATTTCCTATTGTACCAGTGGGCGAGAAAAAAATCAATATCAAAATTGTGAATAAAATGACAGGAAGGACGGTTTTTATGTGCAAATGCCCAGAAAGCTGCGGGCCTAAAATAGGCAGATAGCTGAAAGGATTTCCAACTTTTGGAAAATTTACATAATAATTACAGTGCTTTCTCCGTCAAACTGTATGATGAAACAATTCGCGAAAAAAGACGAAAAAAGGGGTTGACTTTTTCCGGCTTAGCGGGTATAATTAAGAAGCTGTCGAACGACAGACCAACGACAGAGAGTGCTGTTATGGCTCAGGTGGTAGAGCACGTCCTTGGTAAGGACGAGGTCACCAGTTCGAATCTGGTTAACAGCTCCAGGATTTAGGCCCTGCGGGAAAACCGTGGGGCCTTTTTTCGTGCTTAACCGCTGAGGAAGATTTTGCAATTTTTAGGAAAAGCACTTGCAAAAAATAGCGGTTATTGGTATAATGTAGGCAGGAATTTACCGCCGGTTTGCGGCCGGCGGGGGAAAGGCAGAAATAGAAGTAAATGGATATACTGGATAAGATTGCACAGGCGCGTCCGACCTTCTCCAAAGGCCAGAAGCGGATTGCCGATTTCATCACCAGCCACACTGATAAAGCCGCTTTCATGACGGCGGCCAAGATGGGCGCCACCGTCGGGGTCAGCGAGTCGACCGTCGTCCGGTTTGCCTATGAATTGGGGTTCAGCGGTTACCCCGAGCTCTCCCGGGCACTGCAGCAGGTCATCAAGACCCAGCTGACCATTGTCCAGCGGATGGCGGTCACCCGGGACCGGATCGGCGAAGGGGACGTTCTGGACAAGATGCTGGCCTATGATATTGAAAAACTCCGCCACACCCTGGAAGAGATCTCGCGGGAGGATTTTAACCGGTCGGTGGATCTGATTGCCGGGGCTAAGACCGTTTATGTCATCGGCGACCGGAGCGCTGGGAGCCTGGCAAAATTTATCGACTATTATTTTGGGCTGATGTTCTCCAACGTCCGCCTGGTTCACACCTCTTCCACCTCTGAGCTGTACGAGCAGCTGGTCCGGATTGGGGAAGGGGACGTGCTGATCGGCATCAGCTTCCCCCGTTACTCTACCCTGACCGTCAAAGCCTGCCGGTTTGCGGCCGACGCCGGGGCGAAGGTTATCGCCATCACCGACGGGGAAGGTTCCCCGCTGGCCAAGGGGGCCGCGGCCCTGCTGGCGGCCAGAAGCGACATGACCTCCTTTGTGGATTCGCTGGTGGCGCCCTTTTCGGTGGTTAACGCCCTGATCGCGGCTGTGGGCCTGCGCAAGAAGGACGAAGTTACCCGTACCTTCAGCCGGCTGGAGGATATCTGGTCGGAATATAACGTATACCAGGGTCCTGCCCCCGACGCCGGCCTACCGAAGCGGTAAAAGGAAACCCTTCCCAAGCCATTTTTGCCCTCCTTTGGGGAATCTTTCCTCCGGGGGGCATTTTCTTGTGCCTAAACGGGTATAGTGAAAGGGAGAAAACCCGGCCTGCGGCTAAAAATTCATGAATCGGTCCTTGACCGGCCCAAGAAAGGTTGGTATAATATCCTATATATGTTTACGCGAAAAATCCTGCGGATAGGAGATAAGCATGAAAGTTGATCAACCGAATCTGGATGGGTTTTCCGTCCTGATGAGCGTTTATAAAAAGGAAAAAACCGAATATCTAAAAGAGAGCTTCCGCAGCATCCTCACCCAGACGGTCAAACCCGACCAGGTGGTGCTGGTGGAGGACGGCCATCTGACCGACGAGCTGGAAGAGGCAGTGCAGGAGTTTGAAAACCTCTGCCCCGAGCTGGAGGTGCTCCGCTTCACCGAAAACCGGGGGCTGGGCAAGGCGCTAGCCGACGGGCTGCTGGCCTGCCGGTATCCGCTGGTGGCCCGGATGGACACCGACGACATCGCCTTCCCCGACCGGTTTGAGAAGCAGTTAAAGGCCTTTCAGGAAGACCCGGAGCTGGACATCTGCGGGGGGCATGTGCTGGAGTTTTCCGGCTCTGTGGACCATATCCTCCGCCGCAAAACGGTTCCCCTGACCAACGAGGAGATCCGGCAGTATGCCCGCACCCGAAACCCCTTTAACCACCCCACCGTCATGTACAAAAAAGAGGCGGTTTTAAAGGCCGGGAGCTATCAGCATATGCCCGGGTTTGAAGATTACTACCTCTGGGCCCGGATGCTGGCGGCGGGCTGCAAGGCCCGCAACCTGGACGATTTCATCCTCTATTTCCGGGCCGGCGAGGATGTTTACCGCCGCCGGGGCGGCTGGCAGTATCTGAAAAACGCGGTCCACGCCCGGTGGGCTATCCACAAGACCGGGGTCTCGGGTTTTGGGGACTTCCTTTACGCGGTTTCGGGGCAGGCTGTGGTCAGCCTGATGCCCAACGGCCTGCGGGGAAGATTTTACGACCGCGTGCTGCGGAAGTGAGGGGGAGAGCGGATGCAAAAAGATACCCTGCGCCGGTTGATGGCGCCCCTCACCTATTTAAACCGTCTGCTGCCGAAAAACCCCAAACGGGTGGTCTTTTACAGCAACATGGGCTTTCGGGACAACGTAAAGGCGGTCTATGACGCCTTTATCCGCTGCCCGGAATCGAAGGACTACGAGATTATCTGCGCGTTAAACGACCACGCCCTCTGGGAGTCCCGGCCCCATCCGGCAAATGTCCGGTTTACCGATAATAAAGGGGGCCTTCTGCCCTTTTTGACCTCCCGGACCTTTTTTTACTCCTTCGGCAAGTACCCGGTCAAACCTTCTCCGGGACAGATGGTCATAAACGTATGGCACGGCTCGCCGCTGAAAAAGATCGGGCGGTATGAGAAGGAGGAAGACCAGGATTTCTTCACCTATGTGCTGGCGGCCTCCGACTTTTTCGTGCCGATTATGGCTAAAGCCTTCGGCTGCCCGAAGGAGAAGGTGGCGGTCTGCGGCCATCCCCGCAACGACGCGATGTTTACCCCCGGCGACCCGCTGGGGCAGCTGGGGATTGAGAAAAACTTTACAAAGCTAATCTTGTGGCTCCCCACCTTCCGGCAGTCCAGCTTTCTGGGGGACCAGGACACCGCCGCCCACGGCGGGACCGGCCTGCCGGTGCTGGAAAGCCAGGAGGATCTGGCGGTGGTGAACGAACTGTTAGAGCGGGAAAACGCCCTGCTGCTGGCCAAAATTCACCCCGCCCAGGACCTGTCGCTGTTGGACCTGCGGGGGGCCTCCCGGATTAAAATCCTGACCAACGACGATATGCAGAAGGCGGGCTGCGATCTTTACGCCCTGCTGGGAGTATCCGATGGGCTGATTACCGACTATTCATCGGTGTATTTTGATTACCTTTTGTTAAACCGGCCGATCGGCTTCACCGTCGGCGATATTGAGGAGTACCGCAAAACCCGGGGCTTTGTGGTGGACGACCCCTACCCGCTGATGCCGGGGCCGTTTATCCGCACGCCGGAGGAGTTTGCGGATTTCCTGCGCGCCTTTTTGTCCGGCGAAGACAACTACCGGGCAGAACGGGAGCGGGTCGGGAAGCTGGTCAACCGGTATCCCGGCGGCCAGGACGCCCTGCGCTGCCTGCGGATTGCGGGGCTTATCCCGGATGAAGAGAGAAAGGATGGATAAAGCGAATGCGCAAAGTCATCACCTATGGAACCTTTGACCTGTTACATTATGGACATATCAACCTCCTGCGCCGGGCGCGGATGCTGGGGGATTACCTGATTGTAGCCCTCTCCACCGACGAGTTCAACCGCGGCAAGGGGAAGGAGTGCTACTTCTCCTATGAGGAGCGGAAGACGCTGGTGGAATCGATCCGGTATGTGGACCTGGTCATTCCGGAAACCTGCTGGGAGCAGAAGATCTCCGACGTCAAGGAGTTTAAAGTGGACGTCTTCGTCATGGGAGACGACTGGAAAGGGAAGTTTGATTTCCTCAAGGACTACTGCGAGGTAGTTTACCTCCCCCGCACCCCCGAAATTTCCACCAGTAAGATCAAACAGGACCTCTTTCAGGTCAAGTGATGGGGGAGGGTACCATGAACCGAAACGATGCCTTTCCCGGCTTTCCGGGGGAAATGCCCGGCTCCCCGCAGGGAGCACCGGGTTTCCCAGAGGGAACACCTAGTTTCCCGGGGGAAATCCCTGCCGGTATTCCCGAGATGCCTGGAGCGGGGGATTTTGCCTCCCTGTATGAACAGCCCAAAAACGAGCGCCCCGTTGCCCCGCCCACCAAGGTTCTCAGTGGGGTGATCGGCGCCGGCAACGGCGGGATGTCCACCTACGCGGTCAACCTCTTTAAAGAGCTGCCGGAGGATACTTACGACGTCACCTTCCTTTCGACGGCGGAGCACCCGTTTTTTGAAAACCAGATCAAAGAGCGTTACGGCCGGATTAAGGTGATTCCGCCCCGCAACCGCCACCCCCTGGCCCATCGCAAGGCGGTGCGGCGGATTTTGCAGGAGCAGAAGTACGATGTGGTGCATATCCACCTCTCCACCGCCAGCAACATTGTCCCTCTGGAGGAGGCCGTCAAGGCCCATGTGCCGGTCATCATCGCCCATATCCATTCGGCTGGGGCCGAGGGCGGGAAGTTAGCGGCGCTGCTCCATAAGCTAAACGTCGGGAAGCTTGCAAAACTTCCGATCACCCGCCTTGCCTGCTCCGACGCAGCCGGAAAGTTTGCCTACGGAAAAGGGTCCTATACCGTTATGCTCAACGGCATCGACCTGTCCCGTTATTACTGGGATGCAGGCCGTCGGGACCGTTTCCGCCGCTCGCGGCATATCCCCGCCGACGCCTTTGTGGTGGGGCATATGGGCCGGTTTTCGCCGGTGAAAAACCACGCCTTCCTGCTGGAGCTGTTTGCTGAGGTGAAAAAACAGCGGGAAAACGCGGTGCTGCTTCTCTGCGGCGACGGGCCCCTCTTAAAAGAAACCAAGGAAAAAGCGGCTGCCATGGGAATTGGTGAGTCGGTGGTCTTCACCGGCAACATTGTAAACCCCCAGGACGCCTATTGTGCGATGGACGTGATGGTGCTGCCCTCCCTCTTTGAAGGGTTCCCACTGACGGTGGTGGAAGCGGCGGCAGAAGGGCTGCCGGTGCTGGTTTCCGATAAGGTCACAAAAGAGGCGGGGGTCACCGATCTGGTGCAGTTCTTCTCCCTTGAGGAGGACAAGGCTTCCCTCGCCGGGAAGGTCCTTTCGATGGACCAGGGCGACGCCCGCCGGGATTACGGGGAGGAGCTGCGGCAGAAGGGCCTCGATTTTCCCTCCCAGGTGAAACAGATTGAAAAACTCTATCATCGGACAGATTGACTGCCGGGATGAAATCGAAACGGAAAGGAGTTTATAACTGGATGGAAAAATCCTTTGTCCGCCGGGCGATTGACGTCATCCTGGACCACAATCTCTACCGGTTGGTGGTGCTGGTGATGGTGGTCATCCGCACCTGCGCATTTTTAAACCCGGTGATCGGGCCGTTTGTCAAATTCACCCTCGCCTGGTCGGCGCTGATTTTGGTGAAGGACCTGTTTACCGAGCGGCTGTTCATGGTCAACCGGTTCAGAGGGGTGCTTTACCTCTTCCTGATCGCCTACGGGATCACCTGTTTTGTCAACTACGATCAAAATTTTGCCCGCAACCTGGTGATGTGGGCCTATATCATCAGCAATATGCTGGTGATGTACAGCTACGACCTGCGCAAATCTCCTGGGACCGTTAAGCGGGAGCTTTTGCGGTTTAACCACACCTTCATGATCGCCACCTTTATCGGTCAGGCGATTTCTCTGGTCACCTTCTTCTTAAACATCACCTTCGCCTATACGATTCAGGGGGTTGTTTACTACTACGGCATCTATGAAGGGCGGATCTGGGGCTTTTATTCCAACCCCAACGCCGCCAGCTTCTTCATGGTCATCAACCTGATGCTGACCGTGGTCAGCGTCATCATTCAGCGGGAGAACCTCTCGGGGCGTCTGAAGGCGTTTTACATCATCAATAACGCCGTCCAGCTGCTGATTCTCTTTTTGTGCAACTCCCGCACCAGCCTGTTCAGCCTCTGCTTCTACGTGATTATTCTGGTGGTGCTGATGAGCCTGCCGGGAATCCTTCACACGGTGGATAAGCCTGCCCGCAAGCGGAAGATCGGCCAGACGGTATTTATTGCTGTGGTGCTGCCGCTGGCGCTGCTGGGCACCCACACCTACGCGCTGGAAATCCTGCCGAACTTTGTCCTCAAGACCTCCCTTTCGGAACAGTTAAACGAGACCCTGGAGGACGTTACCAACACCAGCTCCACCGCCGTCGTCACCGCCGGGGATGTGGAGCTGGAACGGGAGGACTTCGGCACCCAGTTTGGCGGCCGCTACTACCTCTGGCAGGCGGGCATTGAGATGATTAAAGATCACCCCGCCTTTGGCGTCGGCAACGACAACGTGCCGGACGAGGCTTACCGTTACGCCGCCCGGTACTTTACCGCCTTTGGGGCGGACATCTATCTGCCCGGCGTCTCCGGCGGCCTGCATAACCTCTTCTTCCAGATCACAGCGGCATCGGGGTTTGTGGGGCTGGCAGCTTTTGTCCTCTTCGGCATCCTGGTGCTGCAGCGGGTGGTCCGCTATTACATCTGGATGATTAAGGAGAGGCGGTTCAACCCGCTGGTGGTCGCCTGCATCTGCGTGCTGGTGGTCATCCTGCTGCGGACGATGACCGATACCGGCATTATCTACGGCATCTACTACCTGGGGGTTGTCTTCTGGACCTATATGAGTGCCACCGTCTACTTTATGGACAGCGAGTTTAAAGCCGGCCGCAAACCCTTTGTGGCGATGCTCCACGACTGGATTTTCCGTAAGGGACAGGCGCCCGAATGGAAACTTCCCGATTCTCGCCGGACCAAAAAGGTGAAAAAAGCGGCAGAGCAGTAAAGATCATCCCGTCTTACGTTTTGAGGACGAGACGATTCAATTGGCTAAACGGCGCTGACATTATAGTGACCATCGAACTGGGGCAGATTAGGAGTTTAGGGTCCAACCCTTTTTAAAAGGGTTGGCAGAAGTGCAGAGGGCGGCGCCCTCTGCCAAGCGCTGACTCATAATGAAAGCCTGCCTTACACAGTTGCTTACGCCAAAGGTTACTCGTCGCGCAGCGACCATTTATTGCGAAAAGGCTTTATGGAAACAAGGAGCCGCTCCGGCGACGGGGCGGCTTTTTGACATAGAAGGAGTGCATATTTTGTGGACAAGCAAACCCTGATCCGCGTGCAGCAGACGGTGGAGGAAATCCTTTCGGTCATCGACCGTCAGGCGAAGGCCTGCGGGGTCAACTACTACCTCTTTTACGGCAGCGCCCTGGGGGCGGTCCGTCACCACGGCTTTATCCCCTGGGACGACGACGCGGACATCGTTCTCTTCCGGGCGGATTTTGAGAAACTGCGGGCCTATTGGGCGGCCCACCCGGTGCCGGGATACTTTTACCAGGATATCCGGACCGATCCGGGGTACCATATTAAAATCACCAAGATCCGCAAGGACAACACCGCCTTTGTGGAGCCCCAGATCAAGGACTGCGAGATGCACCACGGGTTTTTCGTCGACATCTTTGTGCTGGACGATTACGTCAAAAGTCCCTTTTGGCGGACGATCACCGAGTACATCACGATGTTTGATTACAATGCCTCCCGACAGTATCTGCCGGAGGGAAAGAAGGAGCGGATGGTTTACCGGGTGACCAACCGCCTTTTCCGCGGCGAAAAGATCTACCACTTCTGGTACCGGCACATC
>CALXHB010000100.1 GCA_944387995.1 uncultured Clostridia bacterium
GCCACTATTTCCATCCATGCCAAACATCTTCTGTAAAAACGGAGGCATGGTATCAGCGCCGCCCATCTCAAACATACCGTTTTCCAGCTGTTCATCTAAATTATCCAAATCAGCCTGCGTAATGCCCAAGCTGTCCATCATTGATTTTACCTGCGGGAGTCCGAGTTCGGATGCACATTTCAGGCAATATCCTTCATTGATTGTCTCTTTGCCATCAAATCTAGACATAAACAGGACAGCGGGACGTTTTTTGCATTTGCAGCATAACATATCCATCCAGATTTATCCTTTCTTGTTAGCGGTTTATAAACCGTATATTCTTCGAGACTATCCATTATTATATGGCTTTTTGGCCCGATAATGTAGACTGCAACCATGAAAAAAAAGTAACCAATTCGTAAAATTCGGTTCCATTCCATTCAATTGTCTACAAATGGACTAAAATTATAAAAGATTCGGAACAGATGGGTAGACTGGATGGTATCGTCGCTGAGAAAGGGAATCTGTCCGCCGCTGCAATAGATCAGCAGCTGAATGATAACCACTACCACAAAAATGGATAATATTCCTTCCACAACGCCAAGAGCCGCTCCGGCCAGCATATCCGGAACCCCTATTAGTATACACCGGCGCAGATTGCGCAGCGTCTCGCTAAGGGCGCCAATGATGATCTTTAAACAGGCAAACAAAACCAGAAACAGCAAACATTGTAATACCAGATAGACAATCGGATAAACCACCTGATCCACAATCGTGGAGGTAATTGCCGTGACCGACCCGTCTAGGGTTTCCCCCACCGCTGCACTGATGTTGGAAGCGTTTCCAAACAACCCATATACCATATTCCTCAGAAAACCGGGCAGTTCCTGTAAGATAACCGAAACTTGTACCGACGCATCAGACTCCGAAAGGGTGCCGGAAATAGACTCCGAAATCGAACTGACCAGCCGGTCATGGATATAGACGTTATATATCGTCGTAGCCAACGCCCGGCTGGCAATATAAGCGACGATACAGCTGATCAACCGCCCGCCGGTATTGACCAGCATCACCAAAAACCCCCGGCGCACCCCATACCAGACAAAGCCCACCGCGATTAAAACGACCATCAAGTCCAAAACCAGGCTGACAATCGAGTTTTCCATTTTGTGTCATCCCTCCCCTTCTGCTGCTTGGCTAGCCTCCAGGTCCGAAAGGCGCGCCAATTGGGAATCACTCAGCAGATAAAGCGTATTATTGAGCGTAGCAATGGAGAAGATCGAAGAATCAACCGATATTTCCTTCAAAAGTTCCAGCTTAGAATTAAACCGCTGGATTGACGTTTTTTCCAAAAGATAAATATTGCCTCGACCATCCACTGCAATATCGTTTCCGCCGCCTTTTATCTGGACATCTTCTTTTGTTCCATTTTGACCTATACTGGTCAGGGTAAACGAAACTGCGCTTAAATCGGTGGTTAACAGAATCGTACGGTCGGAAGTAAAATAGTAGCGATAAAGGCTATTGGAAAAGCTTACGGTGGAAGACTCGAAGTTAGAGTTGATAACCCCAATGTAGGAGTCACAAATCAGGTGAATACTTCCATCGGACTTATAGTCCAACGCCACCGGTAACGCGCCTGGGAAAGAGATCTCTGCCTTTTCTTGGGTGGTAGAGACACTGACGTCCAGGATGTACACCTTGCTCACCAGCTGGTTATCTTCAAACCCCACACAAGCGATGGCCAGTTCCGAACCGTTATCCGAAAACGCCAGATCCACAATCTGATCATTCACCGAAGACCATTTTAGAATATCTTCGTTGCTTCGGCTGCGGACAATGACACTGCCAGCATATCGATTCTCCGAAATGGCAAGAGCATAGCTGCCCCGACTGGAAATATCTCCGGTAATCAAGGTGGCCTCTGTACGTCCGCTGTAATTGAGACCGGAACTGGAATCAATCCGATAGCTATAACCACCCCGGTCATAGGTCAAAAGCCGGGAGCCATCCCCCTTCAACACCGGATTGGTATACCGATGGGTAAAGGTGTGCTGGGTGCCGCCGCCGCTGTCTACGAAGATAATCTCATCCTGGGTTTGCAGGACCAGCGAGTTTCCAACCACCAATAAATCCTGCGGTACCTCGCCGTTGAGCGACACCGGGAAGCCATTGCTCTGGACCGTCCCGGTATTGGCCTGCTGGCCGGTCAGATTCTGGGCCAGGTCATCAACATCATAGTTTCGATAGAGGTAGATGCCGATAATCAGCACCACCAACAGGATCACCAGCGACAAAACAGTAACCACAATCCGCTGGATTTTTTTGATCTTTAACCTCTTCCGATAGGCGGCCAGGTCATACCGGTCAACCGGTTTGCGTTTGGCCAGTAAATCGCGCCATGAAAACTTAGCCGTCTGTGACACCTTCCTTCTGATCAAAGGGCGTATAGGAAACCCGCGTCAGATATAATCCCGACGGCTGGGCTGTAATTCCCGCCCTAGTGCGGTCACCACTCTTTAATATTTCGGTCAGTTCCCCCGGGTGAAGTCGTCCAATGCCAGTCATCAACAAGGTTCCAACCATGATTCGCACCATATTATATAAAAAACCATCTCCCGAGACAGTGAAGAAGACCATGTTTCCTTCACGCCGGACCGAAGCGGCAAAAACCGTCCGAACCGTCGACTCGCCTCCGTCGGAAATAGTCGGTTTTGCCTTGCTTCCGGTGCTGCAAAATCCCCGGAAGTCGTGGGTACCGACAAATTCCTTGGCGCATTGATCCATCAATTCCACATCGAGAGGAAACGGATGCATCAGCGCCATTCCCGATAAAAAGGGATTGCGAACTGGGCCGTTCCAGATTTTATAGGTATATTCTTTCCACTCCACGCTATAACGGGCGTGAAAGGAGGGGGAAACCTCCCGGCAAGAAAGGACCGCAATGTCCCCTGGAAGGTTGACATTAAGAGCCCGTACCGCGGCATCAGTTGGAATCCGGCTGTCGGTGTCCATATGGAAAAAATACTGCTCCGCATGAACGCCGGCATCCGTCCTGGAACAGCCGGTGATATTCTCCCGTCGGCCAAACACCTTTTCCACCGCATCCTGAACTACCTGGGCTACGGTAAGGGCATTAGCCTGCACCTGATAACCATGGTAAAGGGTTCCCTGATAGGCAATTTCAAACAGCAGCCGCCGCAAAAACCCCACTCCTTACATTAGCCAGTTCAGAAACGGCATCGGAATCAAGTTAAGGACAATCACCACTGCCAACAGAATAACGGTAATGAGAAGTCCCATAAAATCCAGTTGAGAATAATGGAGCTGTTTCATCCGGGTACGTCCTTCCCCGCCGCGGTAGCAGCGGCACTCCATCGCGAGCGCCAGGTCCTCGGCCCGGCGACAAGCGGAGAGAAAGAGCGGGATCAGAATCGGCACCAGTGCTTTTGCCCGGTGAATCAATCCGCCGCTTTCCATATCGGCTCCCCGCGCCTTCTGAGCGGACATAATCTTGTCCGTTTCTTCCACCAGGGTCGGGATAAACCGCAGGGCAATTGACATCATCATGGCCAGCTCGTGCACCGGAAAATGCACCAGCTTCAACGGCCCCAACAGCTGTTCAATTGCGTCGGTCAGCGAAATCGGCGAAGTAGTATAGGTCATCAGCGACGTCCCTGCGATCAACAGCACCAGCCGCAACGCCATTCGGAAAGCGGTGTATACCCCCTGCCAGGTCATATGAAGAGGACCAAGGGTAAAGATCACCGAATCACCATTGATAAAAAAGAGGTTTAAAATACTGGTGAAGAGGATAATCGGGAGAATCGGCTTGATACTTCTCGCAATCATCTTCACCGGGATTTTTGCCACCATATAGGCTCCCGCCAAAAAGAGCACCGACGGAATAAAGCCGAAAGGGTTGGATACGACAAACAAAATGACAATATAAAAGATCGTCAGAATCAGCTTCATTCGCGGGTCCATCCGATGAACCACCGAATGTCCCGGGAAATACTGACCAATGGTGATGTCCTTAAGCATCGCTCCGTCCCCCTTTCCCCAATAGCCGCAACAGTTTCTTTTTCGCGTACGGAACGGTATAGACGTTTTCCGGCACCGGCAGCCCATCAGCTGCCAACCGATGGAAGACGTTGGTCACCTGAGGCACCGAAAGACGGATTTTCTTCAGCTCTTCGCTGCGGGCGAACACCCGTTCCACCGTGTCATAGGCAAACACTTCGGCGTTATTCATCACCAGAATCTTATCTGCAAAGTTGGCGACGTCCTCCATGCTGTGGGATACCAGCAGAACAGTATTTCCGGTAAAGGCATGGTACTCCCGAATCTGCTGCAAAATCTTGTTGCGGCCCCGGGGGTCCAGTCCTGCTGCCGGCTCGTCCAGGATTAAAATATCCGGTTCCATGGCAATAACCCCAGCAATGGCCGCCCGGCGCTTCTGACCGCCGGAAAGCTCAAAGGGACTCTTGTCCAAAAGGTCGGTGGGAAAACCAGCGAACTCTGCCGCTTCGTGCACCCGTTTATCAATTTCCTTGTCATCCAGGCCCATATTCTTGGGACCAAACGCAATGTCTTTATAAACCGTTTCTTCAAACAACTGGTACTCCGGATACTGGAAAACCAGCCCGACATGGAACCGTACCTGGCGAATGTCGGGCCCCGCTGCCCAAATATCTTTGCCATCCAGCAGTACCCGACCGGAGGTCGGCTTTAACAGGCCGTTAAGATGCTGAATCAGGGTCGATTTACCGGAGCCGGTATGACCGATTACCCCGACCATCTCACCGCCGCCGATCGTCAAAGAAACGTCCCGGACCGCTACCTTTTCAAAGGGCGTGCCCGCGCTGTATGTGTAGGTTAAATGCTCAGTAGAAATGACCAAAACAACCTTCCCGCCCTTTCAATTGGAGGTTGTGAGAGGAGTAGTCTCCAAAAGCTTTTTCAGCGCCTCGTAGCACTCCTCTTCGGTGAGAATGTCCAGAGGGAGATCAATCCCTTCTTTCCGCAGTTCATAGACCAGTTCGGTAACCTGGGGCACATCCAGGCCGACGCTTTTTAGCATCTCCACCTGGGTAAACACCTCTTTGGGCGTTCCGTCCCGCAGAATTTTTCCATCGTCAATCACCACAACCCGGTCTGCCTGGACGGCCTCATCCATATAATGGGTAATGAGGACAACCGTCGTACCAAAGTCACGGTTTAACTCTTTAATGGTCCGAAGGACCTCTTTCCGGCCCTGAGGGTCCAACATAGCTGTCGGTTCATCCAGGATGATGAATTCCGGCCGCATCGCCAGAATTCCCGCGATGGCTACTCTCTGTTTTTGACCGCCGGACAACTGATGGGGAGCATGTTCCCGATATTCGTACATATCGACCGCTTTCAACGCTTCATCTACCCGTTTGCGGATTTCTTTCGGCGGAACACCGAGATTTTCCAGCGCAAAGGCGACGTCTTCCTCCACGATGGTGGCGACAATCTGGTTATCCGGGTTTTGGAAAACCATCCCCACCTGCTGCCGGATATCAAATATCCGGTCTTCATCTTTGGTATTGATGCCGCAGACGACGACATCCCCTTCGGTCGGCTGTAAAATCGCGTTGAAATGCTTGGCGAGGGTGGACTTGCCGGACCCATTGTGTCCCAGTACCGCCACAAACTCGCCCGCCGGAATGGTCAGGTCAAGTCCCCGAAGGACCACCTGTCCCGGCATCCCCTCCTCGTCTGCAGGATAAACAAAAGTCAGTCCCGAGACGCTGATCTCCTTTTTTTCCATTATACCACCTTTTGCGATTATCTTTCCGTTTATACCCCTGTCCAAACTGCCACAGCGCCGCAGGGCATGACCAGGCCGCTTTCTTTCACCGGCAGGCCGATTTCGTCCGACTCAATCTGCCCTTTATGTTTCTTCCCAACGGTTACTCCCAGAAGATAGGCCATAACCGATGCCGGAAGACCGGTATTATAGGAACTGAGGGCGACAAAGAGCGGATGATCCGACAACAACTCGCCGCAAAGTTCAGTCAGCTCATAAATTTTTTCTTCCAGCTGCCAGACCTCCCCGCCAGGCCCCCGGCCGTAAGAAGGCGGGTCCATGACAATGGCGTCATAGCGGTGTCCCCGACGAAGTTCCCGGCGGATGAATTTCTCACAATCGTCGACAATCCATCTGACCGGCTTATCGTCAAGCCCCGACAGCTGCGCGTTTTCCCTGGCCCACTGGACCATTCCTTTGGAAGCGTCCACATGACAGACGCTGGCTCCCGCCTGCAAACAGGCGAGGGTCGCTCCACCGGTATAGGCAAATAGGTTCAGTACCGAAATCGGCCGTCCGGCACCTTTTATCCGTTCGGAGAAAAGGTCCCAGTTGACCGCCTGCTCCGGGAAAAGCCCGGTATGCTTAAACCCGGTCGGGGAAATTTTAAAAGTCAGTCCATGGTAGGAAACCGTCCAGTGTTCGGGAAGCTTGTGCGCATATTCCCAATGCCCGCCTCCAGTTTTAGAACGAAAATAATGAGCGTCTGCCCGGTTCCAGCCAGGGGCTGTCCGTTCGGTCTTCCAGATGATCTGGGGGTCCGGCCGGATCAGGGTGATTCGGCCCCACCGTTCCAGCTTTTCGCCGGCTGAAGCATCTAAAAGGGCATAATCCTGCCAATTGTCCGCTGCTCTCATGTATTAATATCCTTTCCGATCCGGTTATTTGGTGGGCAGAAACTGTTGCCCATTCCGGGCGAGACCAAGATGCTGATAAGCCCGGTCGGTCACGCATCGCCCACGCGGGGTCCGGTTTAAAAAGCCCAACTGCATCAGATAGGGCTCATAAACATCTTCGATGGTAACCGCTTCTTCCCCCAGCAGCGCCGCCAGAGTATCCAACCCCACCGGACCGCCGTTATAATTCTCAATAATCGCCCGCAGCATCCGCCGGTCCACATTGTCCAGCCCCAGCTCGTCGATTTCCTGCCGTTCGAGCGCCGTCCGGACGATTTCCCGGGTAATGGTCCCGGTACCCAGAATATCGGCAAAGTCCCGCACCCGGCGCAGCAGGCGGTTGGCAATTCGAGGGGTCCCACGGGAACGTTTGGCCAGTTCCAGCGCCCCTTCCGGTTCGCAGGGGACACCTAAAATGCCCGCGCTGCGCATGATAATCTTTTGCAGATCCGCCGGTTCATATAGCTCCAGCTTCAATATAACCCCAAAACGATCCCGCAAAGGGGCGGTCAACTGCCCAGCCCGGGTGGTTGCGCCCACCAACGTAAAATGGGCGAGATTGACCCGGATAGAGCGAGCCGAAGGACCTTTACCGATGATAATATCGAGGGCAAAGTCCTCCATCGCCGGATACAAAACCTCTTCCACCTGTTTGGACAACCGATGAATCTCATCGATAAACAGGACGTCTCCGTCGGCTAGATTGGTCAGGAGAGCAGCCAGATCCCCCTGTTTTTCAATGGCAGGGCCAGAGGTGATTTTCAGGTTGGTGTGCATCTCATTGGCGATAATCTGGGAAAGGGTCGTCTTTCCCAGCCCGGGAGGCCCATATAGGAGCACATGGTCCAGGGCGTCTCCCCGCTTTTTGGCGGCTTCAATATAGACCGACAGGTTTTCCTTTGCTTTATCCTGTCCAATGTACTCCGATAACGTCCGGGGACGAAGGGAAAACTCGGTATCCACATCCTCCGGCGTAAACTCAGGGGCAGTGATCCGGTTTTCAAAATCCATCTCTTCGTCATCCATCTGATGGTATTGCGACTGAAACAAGCCGATTCCTCCTTATTCCGGTCAATTGAGGCCGGCAAGTACCTGCAACGCCTTTTTGATCATATCTTCCACCGGCATCGACGGGTCCAGCGGCATCACCGCCGAAGCGGCTTCCCCCTGGGTATAGCCCAGCACCACCAGAGCGCTGATGGCTTCTCCGGCGTTGGAGCTTTCGGTGGCCGGGGTAAAATCCGGCATTTCGATAGCAGAACCGAGCTTTTCCTTTTGGAGCTTGTCTTTTAACTCCAACACAATCCGCTGCGCAGTCTTATTCCCAAGACCGGGCGCTTTGGCCAGCGTCTTATAATCGCCAGCCGCCACCGCCATTGCGAACTGCTCCGCCGTGACAGTGGACAAAACCCCAAGAGCCGCTTTTGGGCCTACCCGGGTTACTCCCAGCAGCATTTTAAAGCAGCTGAGCTCATAGCTGTCCGAAAAACCAAACAGGTCAATGCCGGCGTCGGTTACATGAAGGTAGGTATATAACGTAACCTCTTCCCCCAGAGCGGGCAAGCGAGAAACGGTTACCGCTGATGTCCGCACCCCATATCCGACCCCGCCGCATTCCACGACCGCTAGGTTCGGTTCCAGATGCACCAATTGACCATGTACACTGTATATCATATTCTGTTTCTCCTCCGGTTGTTATCTGCCCATCGCCTGCATCAACTGTTTAGCGACGGAGCTGGGCGCGCTGTGAGCATGGCATATGGCAATGGCCAGTGCATCCGCCACATCGTCGGGCTTCGGCGTCCGGGTCAGCGAGAGCAGTTTTTTTGTCATCTCGATCACCTGCCGCTTTTCCGCCCGTCCATAACCAACTACCGCTTGTTTAACCTGTAAAGGCGTATATTCATAGACCGGCACCCCAGCCTGCTGAGCCGAAAGGAGGATCACCCCTCTGGCCTCGGCGACTTCGATAGCCGTTGTTGTATTGGTGTTGAAAAAAAGTTTCTCCACCGCCATGGATTCCGGTTTATAGAGCATCAGGACCTCTTGCATCTGGCTGTAAATCATCTCCAGCCGAGCTGGGAAGTCCATCCCTGCCGGTGTCGTAATGGCACCGTACTCCAGCGTCCGAAAGCTATGGCCGTTATATTCTATTACTCCAACCCCGACAATGGCATAGCCAGGGTCAATACCGAGTATCCGCATCTTTCCTCTCCTTTTATCCGGCAGACCACCCAAGTATACACTAGATCATTATACCACAACCATTCCCGAAAGACAAACCTTTTTGCACGGTTTTCTGCCAAATCCAAGCCGCATTGAAGATTAAAGGCCTTTTTTCTATTCAGGGGTTGACGAATAGAAGGTTTTTGCGGTAAAATTAAGATGACTTCTAACCATGGTTGGTTTTACCGACCTCCCATTGTCAAAAAGAAAGGTATGAATTCCTATGAGCAGAAGATACCATGCGGATTACCATATGCACAGCGAACACTCTCCCGACTCTAAAGTCTCCATTGAGGAACTTTGCAACACAGCAATTCAAAAAGGATTCCAAGAGATTGCTATCACCGACCATTTCGAGTTTTATGCCCCCGGCTATCCGGTAGGCTTTTTCACACCTCGTTACATCGAAAAAGACCTGGCGGACATCGAAGCCGCCCAGAAAAAGTTTGAAGGGCAGCTGATTATCCGCAAAGGCATCGAATTGGGACAGCCAATGGTCAACCCCGAACTGGCCAAGTCGATTTTGAGCGACTTCGAGTTTGACTATGTCATTGGAAGCATCCATAAAATCGGAACCTTGACCCTTTCCAATGTCGCATACAATGCCAAAAATGTTGAAGACATCTGCTTAAACTATTTTGATACGATGTATGAACTGGCTGACGCCGGAGACTTTGATTGTCTCGGGCATATTGACATTATCCGTCTTTATGCAGCCAAACAGGGAACCCCGGTCAATATGCTGGAATACGAAGACCAGCTGATTCCGATTCTTCGCCGAGTCATCGAACGGGGCAAAGGCATCGAAATCAACACCACCGGTTTCCGCCAGGAAATCTCGACCACCCTTCCCAATCTCGATATTCTCAAACTCTACCGCAGTCTCGGCGGCCAAATTGTCACCATCGGCTCAGACGCACATTGTTCAGCCGACATTGGTTCCGGCTGGAGCGAATCGACAATTCTGGCCAAACAAGCCGGCTTTGATTATGTGACCCTCTACGAAAAGCGGCGTCCGATCCTTATTCCCGTAGAATAATTCTGTAAAGTGTTTTTGCCTTACAGCACTCAGCCCTTCCCGATTTTCTTGTCGGAAGGGCTGTTTTTGTGTCAAGCTTTATTCCTTTACAGCATTTTCTAGGCACTTTTGGGCGTAATAAACCGTTCCCATGGCGTCTTGAGAATAGCAATCCGCCCCAATTTGGTCGGCATACTCCTGGGTCATGACCGCACCGCCTACTACTACTTTACAATCAGGCGCCGCCTTTCTCAACTGACGAATGGTCTCCGCCATAGACGGTACCGTCGTAGTCATCAAAGCGCTCAGTCCCACCAGCTTAACATTTTCCCGCAGGACTGTCTCCACCACCGTTTCCGGCGGCACATCTTTTCCCAGGTCAATCACATCAAAGCCGTAGTTTTCCAACAGAACCCGGACGATATTTTTCCCGATGTCATGAATGTCCCCCTTAACAGTTGCAATGACAACCTTTCCTTTTTTCTTCTTGGTGGCGCCGGTTTTACGCATCTCTTCCTTAAGATAATCAAAAGCCGCTCCAGCCGCCTCAGCGCTCATCAACAGCTGCGGCAGAAAGATTGTCCCCTTCTCAAAACCTTTGCCCACTTTGTCGAGGGCCGGAATCAGGACTTCGTTGATAATTTCCATTGGCTGATGGACTTCCAGCAGTTTTTTGGTTCCCGAAACTGCCTCTGATTTCATTCCTCGAGCTACTGCCTGTTCCAGCGTCATTCCCGTCTGAGACGGCTGTACAGCCGCCGGAGCCGGTTGATCGGCAAATCGTTCGATATAGCGGGTACAGTGGGCGTCCTGGCCGGACAGCGCTCCATAAGCGGCAATAGTTTCCATCATCCGATCGTTACCAGGATTGATAATAGCCGCGTCCAGGCCCTGTTCCAGTGCCAGCAGCAAAAAGGCGCTGTTGACCACCTCCCGCCGGGGAAGCCCAAAGGAAATATTGGACACACCGAGGACCGTTTTGACTCCCAACCGCTCCTTAATTAACTTCAAAGCCTGCAAGGTAACCCGCGCGGCATTCTGATCGGAGCTAATGGTCATAGTCAATGCATCCACGACAATATCTTCCCGCCCGATGCCATATTGTTCCGCTGTCTGGACAATCTTCTCGGCAATCGCCAGCCGGCCCTCCGCCGTCTCGGGAATTCCTCCCTCGTCGAGGGTCAAGGCGACCACGACCCCGCCGTATTTTTGCACCAGTGGAAAAACCTCGGCCATCACTTCGGCCTTGCCGTTGACGGAATTGACCATAGCCTTGCCGCTGTAAATGCGAAGAGCCGCTTCCATCGCCTGGGGACTTGTAGTGTCAATTTGCAGCGGGAGATTGAGCACCCCCTGCAAACTCTTGACCGTCTCCCGCATCACCGCGACTTCGTCAATTTCCGGCAATCCAACGTTGACATCCAGTATATTGGCTCCACAGTCCACCTGCTTAAGACCTTCATTCAAGAGATAATCGTAATCCTGGTCCCGCAAAGCCTGCTTAAACCGCTTTTTACCAGTGGGATTGATCCGTTCACCGATGATCACCGGATGTTCCCCTATGACCACCGCCATAGATCCGGAACTAACTACCGTCCGGCGGTTATCGGGTAACGCCCGCACCGGTAGATTCCAGCAGGCATCCACCTCTGCACGGATGTGAGCAGGAGTGGTTCCGCAGCATCCACCGACCATCCAGGCCCCTTTTTTCACAATCAAGGCCATTGACGCGGCAAATTCCTCAGGAGAGACATTGTAGAGGGTCTGACCGTCTACCACAACCGGTAAACCGGCATTGGGACTGACTAAAACAGGAATCGAGCAGCACTGCTCCAACTGATCCACCAGTGGCAGCATCTGTTCCGGTCCAAACCCACAGTTCAGGCCAAGGGCGTCCACCCGCAAGCCCTCCAGCATCGCCACTGCCGTGGGAATATCGCCGCCCGTCAGTAGCCTTCCCCGTTCATCAAATACCATCGTCACAAAAACCGGAAGGGTACAGCTCTCCTTGACAGCTAAAACCGCTGCCTTGATTTCGCTGATATCCCCCATCGTTTCAATGATGACACAGTCTGCGCCAGCTTCAACGCCTGTCCGAACGGTTTCCTTAAAAGCATCCACTGCGGTTTCAAAATCCAGGTCACCCAGCGGCTGCAACAATTTTCCGGTAGGTCCGATGTCCAGTGCGACATAAACCTGCCGCTTGGCTTCATCGGCCGCCTGTCGAGCCAACTTCACCCCGGCAGCAGTAACTTCCGCCGCATCAAAGGACTGCCCCCGGATTTTCAGCGGATTGGCACCAAAGGTATTGGTGGTAATAAAATCGGCTCCAGCGTCAATATAATCCCGGTGAATGTCCAAGACTTCCTGCGGATGGAGCAGGTTCCAACTCTCCGGCAATTCCCCCGGTTTTAACCCCTTTTCCTGCAAAAGGGTGCCCATGCCGCCGTCAAAAAATAAAATCCGTCGTCCTAAAAGTTCCCGAATGGTATCCAAAATCATTTCCCTCCCTTGTTTTCCTGCCGGTAAGGG
>CALXHB010000101.1 GCA_944387995.1 uncultured Clostridia bacterium
GGTACCGAAAATTATATCAGCGGTATTTACAATGGTGCTAAAGTCACGGTAACGGGTGTCAATGGCATCCAAAACAGTTATAGCGGCACCATTCAGGGAAACGCCACCGACGGATATTACATTTATATTCCGGCGGGGACTTTGACTTATGATGGGAAACAGCGGGATAACCGGCCGCAGATTGAAATCAATCTGACGGGACAGAGCACTGTTTATTATTATACTTTGTCGTATGGGCAGTATGCTCCCACTAAGGAAGAGACCTCCTCTTCTGAGCCTTCCTCCGAACCCTCGGCGCCCGACCTGATCGGCAACCAGATCACCGTGGCGGAGAACGCCTTTATGCCGGAGATCGAGGCGGGCAAGTCCAAGACCATCACCATCCCCCTGGAGGCCACCCGGAATGTCCGCACCGCCCAGGTGACCCTGACCATGCCGGAGGGGCTGTACCTAAACTCCGCTTCGGCCACCCAGTCGGTCAGCTTCGGCTCCTCCCGCCGGGCGTCGATTTCCTACGAGGTTTCCGCTTCGTCCAGTGTGACCGATTCGGTGGTGCCCATCTCCATCAAGTCGGTCTATGAATACGACGGCAAGCAGGTTTCGGAGGAAACCACCTTCTCGGTCCGCCTCCGGGCCAAGCAGGTGATCGAGTCCACCGGCGGGCTGGTCATCACCGACTATGAGCTGGCGGACCAGGTCCTCAAATACAACGGCAACACCACCCTCACCATCCACATCCAGAACACCTCCAACCAGATGATGAAGGACATCGTCATGGAGCTGGGGGGACTTACCGGCGGCCAGCTGACCGTCCGGGACGGGATGGACGTCCAGCGGCTGACCGAACTGGCCCCCGGCGCCACCTCCTCCTTCACCTACACCATCCACGCCGATGAATCGGTCACCGACGGCACCGCCATCCTGACCGCCACCGCCACCTGCGGCACCGCCTCTTCCGGCGGCAGCGATACCTCCGGCGGCGGCTCCACCGGTGCCCAGTCCAAGGCCAGCATCTTCATCCCCTGCTCCGGCAAACCGGAAGAGTCCTCCGGCGGCGGCGGTGAGAGCGGCACCGACTCCACCCTCACCCCTCAGGTCATCATCGAAAGCTACTCCTACGGGGAGGAATCGTCGGTGGTGGGCGGCTCCAACTTCACCCTGTCGATGACCCTGCGCAACACCTCCGCCACCATCCCGATTGAAAACGTCAAGATGGTCATCTCCTCGGCTCCCGACGAGACCACCGGCGGCGTCTTTACCCCCGCTAACTCCTCCAACTCCTTCTACATCGACCGGGTTGCCCCCGGGGAGACCTTCACCGAGTCGATTGAACTGACCGTCAAGGCGGACGCTTCCCCCAAGTCCTACGGCATCAACATCGAGCTGGATTTCCAGGCGAAACAGGGGAACACCTACCAGAACCTAAAGTCCACCGAGACCATCACCATCCCCGTCACCCAGCCCGACCGCTTCCAGGTGGAGGATGTCCAGATCAGCGATATCAACTAGGTGGGCGAATCCATCTACTGCTCGGTCTCCTACGTAAAAATTAGCAAAAACCCGATTTATAACCTCTCGATTGCCGTGGAGGGCACCGGCTTCACCGCCAGCGAGGCCTCTTCCTACATCGGCAACGTCCAGGCAGGCTCCGGCGACTACTACGAGGCCAACCTCACCGCCGACGCCCCCGGCACCATCGACGGCAAGCTGATCCTCACCTATGAGGACGCTTCCGGCAAGCAGTTCTCCCTCGAACGCCCCTTCACCACCACCGTCCAGGAGATGACCTACGACCCCGGCATGGATATGCCCGAGGAACCGGTGGTCGAGGAAACCGGCCTGCCCCTCGCGGGCAAAATCGCCATCGGCGTCGGCGCCGGGGTGGTTGTGATTGTGGTCGTGGTGGTGATTTTGAAAGTCCGCCGCAAACGCCGCCGCAAAGCTGTCCCCGATTTTGACGAGGACGACGACGACAACGTCGATTACGATGAGGATAACGACGATGACCAATACTAAACCCAAAGGGAAGACCCCTTCCCCAAAGGCACGCCCCTCCCCGAAGACCCGCTCTTCCCCCAAAGCCCGCCCGAAACGGCGGGACAAGGGGATGACCATGCGGGACTCGGTGGCAATGTGCGTCAAAAACCTCCTCCGCCGCAAGGTCCGCACCATCTTGACCGTCAGCGGCGTCATCATCGGCACCTGCGCGATCACCGTCATGATCTCGCTGGGGCTGGGGATGCAGAAGACCCTGGACGAGACGCTGGCCCAGCTGGGCGACCTCACCATCATCTCGATTTACAACTACGGCACCACCACCGACACCCCCCTCGACGACGCGATGCTGGACAACATCCGCGCCCAGGAGAACGTCGTCGCCGTCACCCCGGTGGTCAACGCCTACTCCTCTACCTGGGACAACTTCACCATCACCTCCGGCCGCTACACCTATAACGGCCAGGTCACCGGCGTTGACTTCGACGCCCTCAAGCAGATGGGGTACTCCTTCAACGAAGGGGGCTTCCCCGAGGGGGAGGACATGTCGAATATGATTATATTCGGCTCCGACGCCCTCTATAACTGGATGGACAAAAAGAACAACACCGTCAGCCAGATCCCCGACGCCGAGGGGAACCTCCCGGATCCCTACGTGGACGTCATGAAGGACAAACTGGTCTTGACCATCAACAAGCAGGAGGAGCAGAACACCAAGCGCCAGCCGGAATACAAGATCACCTGTACCGGCATCTTCACCGGCGACTGGGAGAAAAACCCGGCCCCCAACTATTCGATCTTTATGGACGTCCACTATCTGCAATCCCTCCAGGCGGAGTACAACCAGTATAACGGCGTCAAAGTGGACCGGACCAAAAAGACCACCTATGACCAGGTTATCATCAAGGTGGCGGATATGAACGACGTCGAGAAGGTTGAAAACTACATCAAGGACTTCGGCTTCCAGACCTCCTCGATGGAGAGCGTCCGCAAACCCATCCAGGACCAGGCCAACCAGCAGCAGATGATTCTTGGCTCCCTGGGAGCGATCTCCCTCTTTGTCGCCGCCCTCTCGATCACCAACACGATGATTATGTCGGTGTACGAACGGACCAGAGAAATCGGCGTCATGAAGGTGCTGGGCTGCTCGCTGTCGGACATCCGCGGGGTCTTCCTGCTGGAGGCCGGCTGCATCGGCTTTGCCGGCGGGGTGGTCGGCGTGATCGTCAGCTACGTCATCAGTTTTGTCATCAACCACTACGGCGGCCTGGGTGGCGGCGGCGGCGATTCGATGGGGCTTTCCACCTCCATCGGCGGCAGCTCGATCATTCCCTGGTGGCTCGCCATCGGGGCGGTGGCTTTCGCGACCCTCGTGGGGCTGCTTTCCGGGTTCTCGCCCGCCAACCGCGCGGTCAAGATCAGCGCCCTCACCGCGATTAAACAGGAATAATGATGTTGTACGGCGGTCGGTCGGAGGGGGAAAAAGCTCACGCGGCAATCAGCGCTGACTCCAAAGTCTCCAGCGACGGGGGTCAAATTGGAGTTTAGGCTCAAGCCCTTTTTAAAGGGGCTTCGGCATTGCTTCGCAAGCCTATTGAAATTGCGTAAACGCAATTTCAAGCGGGGTTGTGCGTTTCTTTCGGTGGTGTGACCACCTGCGAAAAAAAATGGTTTCCTGCTTAAGCAGGAAATGCGGGCCATACTGGCCGGCCCGCAAATATTTTTTCTGGCATGACAGCTTTAGCTGGAATGCCTGGGCCCCTTCCCAGGCGCGGACCTACCCCCGAAAGCTCACCTTTCACGGTTGCTGCCTCCAAAGGTTACTCGTCGCGCAGCGACCATTCCATGATCGCTTCCCAGGCGCGGACCTACCCCCGAAAGCCTACCTTTCACAGTTGCTGCCTCCAAAGGTCACCCGTCGCGCAGCGACCATTCCATAATCTTTATCGAAAAAACCGCTCCTGCCGTATCGTAGGGGCGGTTTTGCTGTCTTGCGAAAAGTTCCGTTTCCCGGTATAATGATAAAAAGGGTCACGGTATCTATTTTTACGATGGCGGAAAGGAGGAAGACAATCGAAGAGGGGAACCTTCTCTCGATTGTTGAAAAGGGTATGGAGGAAAGAACCCGGAACCGGCTGAAGATGATTTTGGACATTGCCAAGGAGTGGGTTTTGTATGTCATCCTCATTTACGCCCTCTGGTGCATGGCCAAACAGCACGCCTCCCTGGAACATACGGCGGAGCTGCTGGGCTTTCTGGTGGGCTTTTGGCTCACCTGGCGCTTCACGGCTTTTTTAACCTCCAAGCTGCAAAACAGCTACTGGAAATGGCTGATTTTGGGGTCGGGATGGGCCATCGACTGGCTGCTGGCCGCTTTGTCAGAAGGGCTGTCGGTCTGGGAGTTTTTAAATCTGGTCTTTCATTGAGGGAGGGGTAAAAATGCGGGACGAGGATTTCTGGCGAAAGTTGGAGCGGGCGGTGTGGAAATGGCTGCTCCTGGTCATCGGGATGGCGGGGACGGTGCTGCTGGGGTGTTTCCTGGTTTTTTTGGCCCTGCTTTTTTGGGAGCAGCGGATTCTCCTGTCCCTTCTGGCCCTGGGAATGCTGGGGTACATTCTGTTTAGACTGGGTAAGGAGCTGAAACGGCAGTTGGGGGCGCCTTTCTGGCTGGCGGCGGAAGGGGCAGTTGTGCTGCTGATCGGCCTTTTGTCGGTGGGAATTGGGAAGCTGAACCTTCCGTTTTAGCCTGGAGGGAGAGAGCAGAATACTCCCATAAGGATTAAAAATTTTATCCGATTGTCCTTTGGAGGGGAAAAGGGTCGATTTTATAAATCTGCACACCGTTTTATGGGATTTTTACTAAATTTTGACACAACTGCCAAAAACATGGCACATAGATTATAAGAATTGCTGATTTTTTCCCCATTAACTCGCCGTAATCTGGACATCATTTTTGCAATGTAGTATAATAAAGAAGTTCCAAAATTAAAGTGTACCGGTAGACGCCTGCCGGGCCGCCGGACGACCGGCGGGTGTATCGAGAAAGAAAGAAGGGAAGTGCCGGCAGCGATGCCGGCGAGCACATGGCAAGTCTCTCCAGCAACCGTTTGCGAACTGCTTTGGACCGTCTTCCGGATGGTGACGCATCGGTTCTCAGCGGCAACCTTAAGGTTACCAAACACCTCCCCGAAGGGGTACAGTCGGGGGAACTGTACCGCGACATTATCCGAATCGCCTGGCCCAGCTTTGTGGAGCTGGTTTTGACCCAGCTGGCGTCGATGGTGGACCTGATGATGGTCGGCCAGATTGGTGCCGGCGTAGACCCCCAGATGGGCG
Organism: uncultured Clostridia bacterium; assembly: GCA_944387995.1. Classification (GTDB taxonomy): domain Bacteria; phylum Bacillota; class Clostridia; order Oscillospirales; family Ruminococcaceae; genus Faecivivens. Next base: position 5,332 of record CALXHB010000101.1, read on the forward strand.
CTCAGGCGCTGACCGCAGTCGGCCTGACCACCCAGCCGAAGTTTCTCTTGATGACGGCCTTTATGGCGATGAACACCGGCGTCACCGCCCTGGTTGCCCGGTATAAGGGCATCGGCGACGCCAAGAAGGCCAACCTTGTGGTCCGGCAGGGACTGATGTTCACCTTCTTTGCTACCATTATTCTTTCGATTCTCGGGGTGGTTTTTTCCGAGCCGATGGTCATTTTCATGGGCTCCACCGAGGAACAGGTTACCATCTGGGCGACCCAGTACCTCCAGATTCAGATGGCTGGCTTTATCACGATGGCATTGACCAGTACGATAACAGCCTCCCTCCGAGGGGTCGGGGACTCCCGGTCCAGTATGTTCTATAACCTGATCGCCAACGTAGTCAACGTCTTCTTCAACTGGATGCTGATCTACGGCAACCTGGGGATGCCCGAACTGGACGTCGCCGGTGCGTCGATTGCGACGGTTATTGGCCAGTTTGTCGCCTTCTGCATCTCGCTGGTGCTGCTGGTAAGGGGCAACGGCTTTCTCAAGCTGGAGTTCAAAAAAGGCTTCATGCCCCACAAGGAGACGCTGGGCGACCTGATGAACATCGGGATTCCGGCAATGATCGAGCAGCTGCTGATGCGGGCTGGCATGATTATCTTCTCCCGCACCGTCGCGGGGCTGGGCACCACCGCCTACGCCACCCACCAGGCCTGCATGAACATTCAGGCCCTCTCCTTCATGACCGGCCAGGCCTTCGCCGTCTCCTCCACCACCCTGATGGGCCAGTCGCTGGGCAAACGCCGTCCCGACATGGCACAGGCCTACTGCTCCCGCACCCGCCGCATTGGTATGGGCTGCGCAATCGTCATCGCTTTAGTGTTTGTCTTCTTTGGACGGTACATCGTGGAACTGTATAACAGTCTGCCGGAGATCGTCGAGACTGGCGCCCGGATTCTGTTGATTGTGGCGGTGCTGCAGCCGCTTCAGACCTCCCAGTTCATCATCGCGGGCGGTCTGCGGGGCGCCGGCGATACCCGCGCCACTGCGGTCATCACCTTTATCACCGTCCTGCTTGTCCGGCCGATTGTCGCGATTGTGCTGGTTGAGTACACCCCCCTCGGCCTTTACGGCGCCTGGATTGCGATGGCCTGCGACCAGCTGCTCCGTTCGGTGCTGGTTCTGCTCCGCTACCAGAGCGGCAAGTGGAAATCCATCCGGATGCGCAGTGATACCGTTTCCGAAGCTTCCAAGGCGGAAGAAGAGGAATTGGAAGACGAGCTGGAAGCTGAATAATTCTTCAATCGTTGCATGACAAAGCCCCTGTCCGATTGGACAGGGGCTTTTGGTTTGTGTATGGATGGTCGCTGCGCGACGGGTGACCTTTGGAGGCAGCAGCCGTGAAAGGTGGGCTTTCGGGGGTGAGGCCGCGCCCTGTGCAAGGATTATGGGATGGTCGCTGCGCGACTAGTAACCTTCGGAGGCAGCAGCT
>CALXHB010000102.1 GCA_944387995.1 uncultured Clostridia bacterium
CTGGAATCGCTGTACATACCGTACTCAATCAGATTCTGATTCAGCGGATCAGCCGCCGAAACGCCAATGCTCAGCATAGAAGCAGCAGTCGCCGCGCAGAACGCAACTGCAATCATCTTTTTGAAAACTGCTTTCATTACATTTCACTCCTTGCAGATTTTCCGTATCCATTTTCCCCAAAAGTGCGGCGGATGGACACGGTAAATTAGTCACCGCCGTGCTTTCATTGTAACATTCCTGCCAAATCTTGTCAAGATTAACAAACAATTCGTTCCATCATTTTGGTTTTCCAGACGCAATATGGCATCACCTCCGTTACAAGCAACGGGCCTTCTCCCCAACTAGAGACCCGATCAAGGGCTTTTTGTCACTCTCTATAAGTAATACGTCCGGGGATGGCAAAAAGTTGCATTTTCCTGAAAAAATTTTCCGGAAAAATTCTGCCACCGGTCACCAAACCGTCACACAAAAGAATCACCTTCCCCACCACTTCATCCTCCGGACAAAACCCAGATGTATGCGGCAGGGGGAGCAGTTATTCCTCCCGCTGGAGTTTTAACAGCTCTTCCACAAAGGTATCGACATCGGAAAAGTCCCGGTAAACCGACGCAAAGCGGATATAGGCCACCTTATCCAGCTTTTTCAGTTCCATCAGCACTGCTTCGCCCAGTTCTTCCGAAGAGACCTCCCGCACCATCCGGTTTAAGAAGGTCTGTTCAATCCGATCGACGATGCCGTCCAGCATCTCCGCCGTCACCGGCCGCTTGTCGCAGGCCCGGACGATTCCCCGCAGCAGTTTTTCCCGGTCAAAAATCTGCCGGGATTTATCCTTTTTCACGACCATCAGCGGGGTCGACTCCACAAATTCATAGGTGGTAAACCGCCGGCCGCAGGATAAACACTCCCGTCTCCGGCGAATCTTTTCATCATCCTCGGTAGGGCGGGAATCAATAACCCGGCTTTCGCCAAATCCACAGTAAGGACATTTCACAGACAATCCTCCCTTTTGCCCCGGTGGGGCTCTCTTTCTAAAACCAGCCAATAGTGGCCTTCTCTGGTAAAATTATAACATATTGACACGAAAAATACAAGGGAAAGGCGGCAAATTTTGGGGGAAAAATGTGAAAAAGTGGAATTCACAAAAACCGCTCGGGTTTCAAACGGAAAGCCGGTTACTTTTCCCTTGTATTGTTCAGATAAATGTGGTATAATGCGGCATATGAACATCGAAAGGATGCGATTCCATGTCGCTTACACGGAAAGAATTTACCCTTTTGACCACCCTTCTCTACAACCCCGATGGCACCGGAAGCCAACGGGCGATTGCGGCCTTATCGGGACTGTCCCTGGGAACGGTCAACCAGCACCTGACCGCCGCCATGAACAAAGGTTGGGTCTCCTCCACCTCCGACGGGTATCGGGTGACCGAAGAGGGGCTGAAGGCCCTCTCCCCCTATAAAGTGCAGCGGGCGGTTATTCTTGCCGCCGGGTTTGGGTCCCGGCTGATGCCGATCACTTTAAACACCCCCAAGGCGTTAGTCCGAATCCACGGGCGGCCGATGATCGAAACGACGCTGGATGCGATTCTGGCGGCGGGCATCACCGACATTGTGATCGTCCGGGGGTATCTGGGGGAACAGTTTGACGTGCTCCTGAAAAAGTACCCGATGATCCGGTTTGTGGAAAACCCCGACTACCAGGAGATGAACAACATCTCCTCGGCGATGAAGGTCAAAGACCTGTTCGGAAATGCCTATGTGCTGGACTCTGACCTCTATCTGCAAAACTCGAAGCTGATTCGGCCCTACGAATACTGCGCCAGCTACCTGGGGGTTCATATGGACAAAACCGACGACTGGCGGCTGGTGGTCAAAAACGGTCGGGTCACCGGCATGAAGGTGGGCGGCACCGACTGCTACCACATGTACGACATCACCTACTGGACCAAAGAGGACGGGGAAAAGATGGCCCGTCTGCTGCCCGAGCTGTTCAACGCTCCCGGCGGAAAACAATGCTACTGGGATGACGTCCCGTTGACCCATTATAACGATCAGTTTTATATCGAACCCCGGCCCTGTCAGGAAGGGGACATTCTCGAGATTGACACCCTGTCGGAACTGATTGCCATTGACCCGGCCTACCGTGTGCCCAAGATGTAAAATATATCTGAGGTTGGAGGGATAAAGATGAAAAGATTCCTTGCATCGATTCTTTCTATTCTCCTGCTGTGCGGTTTATCTTCCTGCTCCACCCAGGCCGATTCAAAAGAGTATTTCGGCTTTGACAAGGCCGATTTTACGGTGGTGGAAGAATCGGACACCCATGGGGGCTTTCTGGGAGACGGCAGCTACTTCCTCATCCTGGATTGCGCCGCAAACAAGGAGCAGGCTTCGGAAGACCTGGAGGGATGGAAACCGCTCCCCCTTTCGGAAAACCTGAACCTGATTTTGTACGGCGGCGAAAGGGACGGCGTGAATTACAGCTATGATTTAGCGGAACAAGCGGGCTTCCCGAAAATCGAAAACGGCTATTACTATTTTGAAGACCGGCAGGACGGAAGCCTGGACAAAAGCGACGATTCCCAGCTGTTTGACAGAGGGTCCTTCAACTTCTCGGTGGCCCTTTATGACAGCGACACCGATAGGATGTATTACCTTTCCTTCGATACCTGATAAAAAGATAAAAACCGGTATCTTTTGAGCGCGAAAAGCGCTCAAGATACCGGTTTTTTCATTGTGTTAATTTTTCCCTATGGAAGAAATTATTTTACGATTTCGCCCATAACGGTGCCGGAGCAGCCAGCAGCGTTCGCTTCGTCGGTGTCGATGTGCATGGCCAGCGCGTAGGAAGAGCTGACGCGGCAGACAACCTCGCCGAAGATCAGGCTTCTTTCGCCGGTCTCGACCTTGACCGAAACGACGTCCTTATCCTTAACGCCCATCTCCTCGGCGTCGGCGGGGGTCAGGTGGATGTGACGCTTCGCAACGATGACGCCCTCGGAAAGCTCAACCTCACCGGCAGGCCCCACCAGTTTGCAGGGAGCGGAACCTTTCAGGTCGCCGGATTCCCGGACGGGGGGAACAACGCCCAGTGCACGGGCATCGGTGAAGGAGACTTCAACCTGGTCAGCCGAACGTTCCGGCCCCAGGATGGAGCATTTGAGCGAGCCTTTGGGCCCGACAACGGTGACCTTCTCTTCGCAGGCGAACTGGCCAGGCTGAGAGAGGTTTTTCTTGTTGTGCAGAACGGCGTCAGCCCCGAACAGAACCGCGAGGGTCTCTTTGGTGACGTGGACATGCCGTGCGGAAGTTTCAACGATAAATTGCTTTGCCATTGGTATTTCCTCCATGTCAATCGGTAAAATCAGGTGGTTAAACCTGTTCCTTACCTTTATTATAAGCCTGTCCGGGAAAAATTGCAAGATTTTTTATCGTTTTTCCCCTTATCGCAGCTGAACCCGTCGAATCCCGGTGCAGAGGCCGCTTTTCCGATCGAGGTCCAACAGCACCCCCTCCAGTTTGCATGGGCTGTCGGGGACGTGAAAGCGGGTGGGCAGATGGGAGGTCATCTTCTGGACGATGTCCTCCGGGGTGGTGCCGAGAATCGAACGGATGGGCCCGGTCATGCCCAGGTCGGAAATGTAGCCGGTGCCCTTTTCCAGAATCTGCTCGTCGGCAGTTTGGACGTGGGTGTGGGTGCCAACCACCGCAGAAACCCGGCCGTCCAGATAATAGCCCATCGCCATCTTCTCTCCAGTGGCTTCGGCGTGGAAATCCACAATCGTATAAGTGGCGGGATGCTCCCGGAGAATCCGGTCGACCGTCTGGAACGGGTCGTCCAGCGGTTCCAGATAGACGACCCCCAAAAGGCTCACCACCAACATGGTGTAGCTTCCCCCGTCCAGCAGAAACCACCCTTCCCCATAGGGGCATTGGGGATAGTTGGCGGGGCGGAGAAGGTTCGGGTGGTCGGGGAGGTAGTCGTAAATCTCCCGGCGCTTGAAGGAATGGTTGCCGCCGGTGATGACGTCGACGCCGCTGTCGAAGATATGCCCCGCCGAGCCCGGCAGAACACCGTTGCCCACGGCGGAGTTTTCTCCGTTGGCGATGACCACATCAATCTTTTCCTTCTGCTTAAAGGCAGGGAGTTTTTCCCGCAGGAAGTTGCAGCCGGGGGCGCCGACCACATCGCCGATCAGAAAGACCCTCATGCCTCTCCCCCGTTCTCTCCGGTGGGAATGGAATCCCGCAGCGCAATCAGTTCCGCTTCGGTAAAGGTGTAAGATTTGTTGCAGAAATGGCAGCAGACGGTGGCCCCATGGTCCTCGTTGATGATATCATCCAGTTCCTTGCGGCCCAGGGACAGAAGCATCCCCTCGGTCCGCTCCCGGGAACAGTTGCAGCGGTATTCGGGGTGGTATTCGTCGAGGATATTGGGGTCAAGGCCATCCAGCAGCCGCTTTACAATTTCCTCCGGGGTCATCCCGTCCCGGATCATCGAGGAAACCGGCGGCAGCCCCGCTACGTTTTTCTCCAGCTGGTCGATGACCCCGTCCGCCGCGTAAGGCAGCAGCTGAATGATAAATCCACCGGCCGCCAAGACGGTCAGGTCAGGATTCACCAGCACTCCCAGCCCACAGACGGTGGGGGTCTGTTCGCTGATGGCGTAATACTCGGTGACGTCCTCGGCAATCTCTCCGGAAACCAGCGGCACCTGGCCGATATAGGGCTCTTTCAGCCCCATCTCCCGAATGACCGAAAGGGCGCCGTCCCGGCCCACTGCCCCGCCGACGTCCAGTTTACCTTTGGCGTTTAAGGGCAGCTCGACCACCGGGTTCTGGGGGGAAGCCTTGACGTTTCCTTCGGAATCGGCCACCGCCAGAATCACCCCGGCGGGTCCGCCGCCATCCACCCGGAGGGTCAGGGTATCCTGCTCGGCTTTGAGCATCGTCCCCATCATCGAGGCAGCGGTGCTGAGCCGGCCGGCGGCGGCGGTAATCACAGCGGAAGTGTGGTGAATCTGTTCAAGACGGGAGACGATATCGGTGGAATCGATGGCCATTGCCATCGCCGAACCGTCAGCCGACAGGGCGCGGATGAGTTTTGCCATGGTATAAGTTTCCTTTCCTTCATTACAAGAGACGCTGCGGGACCCCGAAAGGCCCCGTCGACGCAATTTGATTTTGTTAAGGCTTGGGTCTTGACTGGACAGAGTGAACCATCTTTGCCAGGTAGACCAGCCGCTCGGAATCCGGCCGGGGCGGGTCAAAGGTCCAGGCGTCAAATACCCCCACAAGCTCCAACCCGTGGCGGGTGAGCGAGTCCACAATCTCCTCGTGGCTGTACGCCCGCTCGGAAAAACTGTCCTCCATCCGGGTATAGTTCCCGTCCTCCTGGCGGACAAAAAGATCCAGGTCCATCTGGGTCAAATCCCCTTCGGTGGAATTCTGCCAGACACAGTAGGCCTCCTCCTTGTCGTAGACAAAGGTGTTGTTTCCCAGCACCTCCCGGTGTTTATAAGGGGTGTTGACGTCAAACACCAGCACCCCGCCGGGGGCCATAAAGAGGGCTGTCCGGCCGATGGCCCGGTCAAAGTCCTCATAGGTGACCAGGTGGTTTAAGGAGTCCAGGCTGGAAACCGCGGCGTCGATGGTGCCGTACAGGTCCAGTTCGGTCATATCCTGAGCCAGATAGAGGATATCCTGCCCGGTTTCCGCCTTTTTTTCCATTGCTTCGCCCAGCATATCATAGGAGCCGTCGACACCGATCACGTCATATCCCAGCCGGTCCATGACCATCGAAAGGCTGCCGGTCCCGCAGCCGAGGTCCAACAAAATTCCCTTTTGACCGCCGGCCCGGGCAATACAGGCATCAAAATACGCCCCGATTTTTTCATAGTCCACCCCGGTAATCAGCTGGTCATACACATAGGCGAAGCTGCTATATCCGCTCAATATTTATTCCTTTCCGTCCGCTTCCCCGGAAGCCGCTTCCGCCTTTTCGGCCGCTTCTGCGTCCATCCGTTCAAATACAATCTTATACCCGTCGCATCCATAGTCCAGCGACCGTTTGACCCGGGAAATCGTCGCCGTCGAAGCGCCGGTCTGGGAAACGATATCCGAATAGACCCGTTTCTCGCTCAGCATCTTGGCGACATGAATCCGCTGGGACATGGCCCGCAGTTCCGGAACGGTGCAGAGATCTTCAAAAAAGTCGTAGCACTCCTCCATTGTGTGCAGCTGCAGCACAGCCGAAAACAGAAACTCGACGTTTAATTCGCGGAGCTTTTCATTCATAGCTGCCGTCCATCCTTTCCTGTTAAGGTTATCGGGCCGCTCCGTCCGGCGGCCACTTTTTATTTGTACGTTCCTATTTTATTACTTCACACCATGAAAGTCAAGAATGTTTTTTTAAATCCTCTCTAAATCTTTTAAAATACCGGAAAATCCCGCCGGAGAAAAATGTGTTTTACAGCAAAAGACAACTTTTTCGACCTTTTTTCCGAGCAGCATCCTGCAAAATTTGCCAAATGGGGGGAAAATGTGGTATAATGAAAAAAGGAAAAGCCGGGATAACCTGACGGCAGAGATAGACCGTTTCCCAGGGGAGGCAGCTTACAAAAGGCGTTTGACTTAAAACGTCTTTCCTCCTGTGGACGGACAGATGGGAAGGAAGGAATATTATGCTTAAAGAACATGCCATCATTTTCGACCTGGATGGTACACTGCTGAACACGCTGGACGATCTGACCACCAGCGTCAACGCGGCGATGAAGGCGGCGGGACTGAAAAACCGCACCCGGGAGGAGGTCCGGCAGTTTGTCGGCAACGGGGTTATGAAACTGATCGAACGGTGCGTGCCGGACGGCCAGGAAAACCCCCAGTTTAAAAAGGCTTACGGAACCTTCCGGATGCACTACGCGGCTCATTGCCGGGAGAAAACTGCTCCCTACGACGGGATTATCCAGCTGCTGGGACGGCTGCGGGCCCAGGGGGTGCCGGTGGCGGTGGTATCCAACAAGTTTGACGCCGCGGTCAAAAAACTCTGCGATGCCTACTTCCCGGGGCTGATTCCGGTGGTAATCGGCGAACGGGACGGCGTTCGCCCGAAACCCGCGCCGGACACCGTTTTGTCGGCGCTGAAGCAGCTGCATATGACACCGGAAAAGGCCATCTACATCGGCGACTCGGAAGTGGACATTGAAACGGCCAAAAACGCCGGCACCGAACAGATTTCGGTCTGCTGGGGTTTTAAGGACCGGGCGTTTTTGGAGGAACACGGTGCCAAGAGAATTGTGGAAAACACCGACGAGCTGTATCAGACGCTGGAAAAGATGACCTTTGCATCGGAGGATGAAGGATAAGCTTTTCCCGACACACCCCAACCAGAAAGAGAAATTATGTTGAATCAAAAAGGCTTTGACCAATGGGCTTCCCAGTACGACCAGAATGTGGAACAGACCGACGAGAGTCAAAAATACCCCTTTGCGGGTTACAACGAGATACTCGCAGAGATCGAGAAACGGGTCCTGTCCCGTCCCCACGAAAAGGTTCTGGATATCGGATTTGGAACCGGGGTCCTCACATCCCGGCTGTACCGACAGGGCTGCGGCATCTATGGACAGGACTTTTCCGAAAAAATGATTGATTTAGCTCGGCAGAAGATGCCGGATGCCCGGCTGTACCAGGGAGATTTTACCCAAGGGCTGGTGAGGCAGCTGCAAAAGGAACGCTATGACGCGATTCTTTCCACCTATGCGCTGCACCACCTGACCGATGGGCAAAAGGTCCAGTTTCTGAAGGAACTTCTCCCCCTCCTCCAGGATGGGGGCTGCATCTATATCGGGGACGTTGCCTTTGAAACCCGGGCGGCCCTGGAAATCTGCCGGGCCCAGGAAGGGCAGCGGTGGGACCCGGACGAAATCTATTTCGTCGTGGAAGAGTTAAAAGAGGCGTTCCCAAAGCTGCAATTCGAAAAATTTTCCTACTGCGCGGGGCTTCTCTCGCTGCAAAAATAAAGATCGGTTCATCGTATTGTATACCCATCCAATCCCCACTTTTGCAGGTGGGGATTTTTTTCCCGGTCATCTCCTCTTCTTTTGTTAAAACGACCAGGATTGGAAGGATATATTTGGCTATTCACACAAAATTCTTCCTATGGAAAAAATTTTGCAACCTTTTCCTTTGCCCCGGTGTTTTTTTATAAAGAAACCAAAATACCATATACTGTTTATACCACCGGGAAAGGAGAATGAATATGCAAAAATGGACCAAGATACTGGTATGCAGCCTGATGATCGGCTCTATGATCCTGACGGCTGCCCCCGCCGTTTTACCGGTTCTGTCGGAATCGGTGTCGGCCGCCTCCAGCACCACCTCTGGAACCGTCGGAGACGTCAAATGGTCCTTTAACCGGACCACCGGGACCCTCCGCTTCCAGTCGCTAAAAGAGGATACCTCCTGCTCCACCAACCTGACCATCTATGAGGGAAAAGCCTACCTCTACCACAAGACGCCCACCAACATCACCCCGCTGGAGGATTACTGCACCCCTGAATGGCTGGCCCCCTGGGAAGAGTACCGGGAGGATATCCGGGTGATCCAGCTGGACGCGAATGTCAGTCTCCCCGACGAAGAAGGGTATTTCCAGTCGCTCCCGTCGGAATCCATCCAATGTGACGTGGGAGACGGGTACAGCTGGGCGTACGATTGTGAGACCGACACCCTCACCTTTAACGGCACCGGTCCCCATTCCTACAACCACATGAAGGAAGAGGAAGACGGCAGCATCCATTCGGTGGAGAGCTTTTACGCCTTTAGCAACTACTCTTTTATCCAACCTGGGACGGTGGTCCTGTCGGACGGGCTGACTGAGGTGGAATCCTATCCCGAATGCGACCGGCTAGTGATCGGAAAAACGGTGGAACTACGGGCTTTAAACGTCCGGAAGGAGTATGTGGTGGACGAGGATAACCCCTTGTACGCCGCTTATGAAGGAGCGCTTTACTCCAAAGACTATAAAAAGCTGATTAGTCTCCCCTCGGAGATGACCAAAATCCCCGCCCATCCAAACCTGGAGATCCTCGGCAGCAGCTGCCTGTCCGGCGACTCAATGGACAACCCCATCGTCATCCCCTGGGGGGTGACGACAATTGAATCGGGGGCGCTTTTCAACGCCGCCAGCATCGACCGGACGATGACCTTTGTCTTCCCCGATACCACTACCACCATCGAGGACTCCGCCTCCAACCGCAGCGCCGACACCCACCGGATCTTCTCGGTCCAGAACAGCGAGGCGATGAAAAAAATCTTTGCCACCACCTCTGACTGGGGAGCGGTCGCTTCGATTGAAAAGGTGGCGTCGGTCCTCTCCTACTATGACATCCAGCCCGGCAGCTGGAAAACCATCGGCGACCGGACCTGGTACTTCGACGAAAACGGAAAGATGGCCACCGGCACCGTCACCATCGACGGCAAGAGCTATACTTTTAACCAGGCGGGCGTCCTGCAAACCGACGGCAGTGACAGTGCTCGAAACGGGTTTGTCACCGAAAACGGCAAAACCTACTACTTTAAGGACGGAGCCATCCTGACCGGCCTTCAGTATATTGGCGGCAAGGCCTATATCTTCGACAAGGATGGCGTCATGCAAAAAAGCGGCTGGTATATGACCTCCAGAGGCGATACCTATTATCTCAACGACTATGGAGCCGGGGTGGTCAACTGCTGGCGGTACAAAGACGGCAACTACAAGTATGTCAACCCCGACGGGACCATTGAGGAAATGAACAACACCTACCAAGTGGGGTACTGTTATCTGGGGCTGGACGGGGTTATGGTCCAGTGGAACTGGGTGCAGGACTACGGCAAATGGTACTATGTCACTGGCTCGGGGGTCCGGTATGAGTCCCTCTGGCAGAAAATCAACGGGAACTGGTATTGGTTTGGCGGCTCCGGCAAGATGGCCCAGAGCCAGTGGCTCCAGCTGGACGGGAAATGGTACTATTTCACCGACTCCGGCGCCATGGCCCATGACACCTGGGTCAATAAGGACGGTAAACAGGTCTATCTCGGTTCAGACGGCGCGATGCAGTAAATGAGCATAGGAAAACACCCCCGGCCACAGGGTTTAACGGCCGGGGGTGTTTTGGGATTCAGAAGGGCAAAATCATTTCAGCGCGATGGTCTTATCATACGCCGCCTTTACCGCGTCAATGGCAGCGGCTCGGAACCCGCCCTTTTCCAGGGCGTGGACCCCGGCGATGGTGGTGCCGCCGGGGGAGCAAACTGCGTCCTTGAGGACAGCCGGGTGTTCGTTTTCCTGGAGCAGCAGCTGGGCGGTGCCAGCCAGCATCTGAAGAGCCAGCTTCATCGCCTGGGCTCTGGGCAGTCCGCACTCGACCCCGCCGTCGGCCAGGGCTTCGGCGAATAAGCAGGCAAAGGCAGGGCCACATCCGGCTACTGCGCTGCCGGCGTCGATCAGCCTCTCCTCGGTGGGAACCAGCATTCCCGCCGGAGCAAGGGCCTCCAACAGGGCCGGAAGGGTGGCTTCGGCGCCGTCGGAGGTGTAAAGGATAACCCCTTCACCGATGGAAACCGGAAGGTTGGGCATAATCCGGACGATCGGAGCGTTTACCCCCGCCATCTCCCGGATTTTCTCAATGGTCAAGCTGGCCGCCATCGTCACCAGGGTAAAGGTCTCCCCTTTTGCGGCCCGCTCCTGCAAAACCGGGCGGATGCCTTCCAG
>CALXHB010000103.1 GCA_944387995.1 uncultured Clostridia bacterium
CTCGAGCTGCTCCTCTCGGTCCACCACAAGGAATGTCTTTCCTGCCCCAGAAGCGGCAGCTGCGAGTTCCAGAAGCTCTGCAACGACTATAACATCACCGACGAGCATTACTACGACGGCGCGAAAAACGAGTATGAAATCGACGACTCCGCCGCCCATATGATCCGCGACAACTCCAAGTGCGTCCTCTGCCGCCGCTGTGTCGCCGTCTGCCGGAAATATCAGGACTGCGGCGTCATCGGCGCCAACGAACGCGGTTTCGCCACCCACATCGGCACCGCTTTCGATCAGGACCTGGCGGACGTTGCCTGCGTCTCCTGCGGTCAGTGCATCACCGCCTGCCCCACCGGCGCTTTGCAGGAAAAGGACTCCACCGACGCCGTCTGGGCCGCTCTGTCTGACCCTGAAAAGACGGTCATCGTCCAGACCGCTCCCGCCGTCCGCGTCGGCCTCGGCGAAGCTTTCGGCCTGCCGATGGGCACCAACGTCGAAGGAAAGATGGTCGCCGCTCTCCGCCGCATCGGCTTTGACAAGGTCTTCGACACCGTCTTCGGCGCCGACCTGACCATCATGGAAGAAGCCCACGAGCTGGTGGAACGGATTAAAAACCACGATGTCCTCCCGATGATCACCTCCTGCTCCCCCGGCTGGATCAAATACTGCGAATACTACTTCCCGGAATTTATCCCGAACCTCTCCTCTTGCAAGTCGCCTCAGCAGATGTTCGGCGCCATCGCTAAAACCTGGTACGCCGAAAAGATGGGCATCGACCCCAAGAACATGGTCGTCGTCTCCATCATGGCCTGCACCGCGAAGAAATTCGAGATCGGCCGTGACGATCAGGCTGCCGCCGGTGTGCCGGACGTTGATTACGCCCTCACTACCAGAGAACTCGCTAAGATGATCAAGGCCAGCGGCCTCGACTTTAACCTGCTGCCTGACGAAGAGTTTGACGCGCCACTCGGCCTCGGTGCCGGCGCCGGCGGCATCTTCGGCGCCACCGGCGGTGTTATGGAAGCGGCTCTCCGGACCGCCAACGACTGGCTGACCGGGACCGATACCCCCGCCGAGAAGCTGGACTTCTCCGCTGTCCGCGGCACCGACGGCATCAAGGAAGCTAGCTACAACGTAGGCGGCACTACCCTGAAAGTTGCCGTCTGCTCCGGCCTGGCCAACGCCAAGAAGCTCCTCCGGGCGGTTAAGAACGGCGAAGCCGACTACCAGTTCATCGAGATCATGGCCTGCCCTGGCGGCTGTGTCAATGGCGGCGGTCAGCCCTTCGTCCCCGCTTCGGTCCGCAACTTCACCGACGTCCGCGCTGAACGGGCCAAGGGCCTCTACAAGGAAGACGAAGCCCTCACCATCCGCAAGTCCCACCAGAACCCCTCGATCATCGAGATCTACAAGGACTTCCTGGGCGAGCCCGGCAGTGAAAAGGCCCATCATCTCCTCCACACCTCTTATGTGGCAAGAAAGAAATACTAATTGACTGCATAACAGTAAACCCCCCGTCCGGCTGCGGATGGGGGGTTTTTGTGCGCCAAAAAGGCGGCCCCCTTTTAGAGAGCCGCCTTCAATAAGCGTCAAATTATGCGCGGTAAATGCCGTTTGCGTCGACGTAATACCCACCGATTGTGGTATCAGCTGCCATCTGGCCGCTTTCGGTCAGGTAATACCAGTCGCCTTTCCACTCCAGCCACTGAGCAGTTTTCATAGCACCGCTGCCGCCAAAGAAGTACCAGCCGCCGTCTTCCGCCTCATACCACCAGTCGGAGGCCATGCCGCCCCAGTCGTAGAAGTAGTAGGTGGACTTGCCGACGGTGGCGAGGCCGTCATTCAGCATGAGGCCGGTGGCGGGATCTAAATAGTACCAGACATTGCCGAGCTGCAGCCAGCCAGTAACCATCTGGCCGTCTTCGCCGAAATAGCGCCAGCCGTTTTCCATCTCAATCCAGCCGGTCTGCATGAAGCCCTGGTCGTTGAAGTAGTAGGTTGCGCCTTCATATTCGTAGAGGCCTTTGACCCGCTTGCCGTCGACGTAGAGCATCGTACCCATCGAATATTTGTGGATGCCGTCCTCGATAGGAGTAGAGGGAATGTAGATTTCTTCCTCATCTGCCTCATCTTCCTCGGGTTCAGAAGGCGGAACCATTGTAGGCAGGGTAACCCCTTCAGCCGACTCAAACTTAATGCCGCTGTTTTCGTCAACCTCAACGGTCAGACCAGACTTATAAACCGTAACAGTCTCGCCGGAACGGGCACTGTCTACGGCGTCTTGGATGTCATTGTAAACACCGAAGGAAGAATCACTATATGCAACAACCGCCTCGACGTTATCCGACAGATAATCGGAGGGATCTGTAGTAAAACGTCCGCCGTTAACAATATAAGTTGCTTCTGCAAAATCCGGCTTATCACCAACTCCGTCAAGTTGGCTCAAACCGACTGCACCCTTATAGTTCCCGCCGTTAATGACAATAGTAGCATCGGGTTTCGGGATACTAGGAGACATAGAGTTATCCGTCGATACCACCGCAAAGCCAAGAGCGGTAGAACCATTGTTATTTTGCGAAAAATCCATTGGAACTGTCGCGGTAATGTCGCAGTTGGTAAGCGTAACGTCGGTGTATTTGCTTTCAATACCGGTGGGACCAGTAATGGTGCAGTTCGTGAAGCTGATGACATTTCTGCCGTCTCGATCGGAACTACTTGTACTGGCAGAAACATAAACACCACTGTAGCCCTTTGTCTTATCCGTACAGGTAAGCGTAGTATCATTTGCAGTCAGCTTAAAACCAGCATCCGACCCGTTGTGATAAACAGCCCATCCAGCATTGCAGTTAATTACCGTACCATTTCGTAAAGTAACGGTATTGCCGGCACCAAAGTCATCGATACCGTCCCCGGACGATGTAACCTTACAATTGTCAAGGGTCAAGACTGCTTTATTTTGGGTACCATTACTGTTAGTCTGAATCGCGCGATCAATGTTTTCTGTGGTGACCGTGCAGTTTGTCAACGTTAAATTTCCGCCATTGACTGCAACAGTTAACTTATTCGTGCTAGCCAGAGTGCCATTTTTAACAAAAGCCGTCGATCCATCATTAACAATGATAGCTGCACAACTGTTCCCAAAAATCTTATGATTATTCAGGTTCAGCGTAACACCATTCGGAATCGTAACAACCCCTGTCACCGTGATATCTTTCAGAAGCGTTACTTCACCCGACTGTGCTGCATTTAAAGCAGACTGGAGATCGGTATAATGCAGGCCGCCAACGGCTGCTGCATGTGCGCAGGAAGTGCCCTCACAAGAAACACCATCATCTTGTGCACTTACAGTCGCAATTAGCGTACCTTCCCCCAATAGGGTGGCGGTGGGCATCACCGTAGGCACCACCGTCAGGACGCTTGCGGCCAGCAAAGCCACAACAATCTTTTTGGTCATTCACTTTTTCCTCCATTTTAGAAATGTTTAGGATATAATCCTATATTTCATTTTACCAAACGCAGTAGGAAATTACAAGGGCCTTCCTTAATTTTTGTCAAAAAGACCTTAGATTTTGTCAATCCCCTTGCGCAGGCGGGTAAAATCATCTATGATAGAATCAGCAGCCGGGGATAGGCCCGGCCAATCCTGAAAGGAGAACATCATGACAAAACGAAAAGTCCTGCGCACCCTGCTGCCCATCGGCATCACCCTGATCTTTGCAGGTGGGTACTACTACTACGCCCATCCGGCGATTAACTTCCACGACACCGGGTTCTGGTGGTTTTTGATCGCCCTCTGCGCCGTTTACGGCGTCCTGCGGCTGATTTTCGGCCACGATACCCTCATCGAAAACGGTAAGCCCACCTGGAAAGGGTTCCTCGGCTTCGGCGCCGCGGCACTCATCTTCGCCGTTTACTTTATCATCCAGCTCTTCTCCACCCCCCTCTTCCACGCCGGCACCTACGCCGCCGCCGGAGAGGAACGGATCTCTGCCGGAGACTTTGCCTCTGAAATCCAGATGGTCGAAAATGGCGAAATCACCGACATCGCCATTATGGACACCGTCACCGCCGAAGCGATGGGCCGCCGGCAGATCGGCTCTCTGGGGACACTGGCCACCCAGTATGAACTGGGGCAGTTTATGACCACCACCGTCAACGCCCAGCCGAAAAAGGTCGCGACCCTCGGCTACGGCAGCTTCTGGAAGTGGCTCTCCACCCGGAATGACGGCATCCCCGGCTACGTTTCGGTGGACCCGGTCACCGGCAGCAGCGAATACATCGAGTTCCCGGAACCGATTCACTACTCCGATACCTCCTATTTCAACGAAAACATCTACCGCCACCTCCAGTTCTGCGCCCCCACCGCCGTCTTCGGCAACGTCCACTTTGAGGTGGACAACGACGGCAACCCCTACTGGATCGCCACCACCTACTCCTTCCGGGTGGGCATTAACCAGGTCCGGGTGCCGAACGGCGTCCTGGTCTGCGACGCGGTCACCGGCGAAACGGTGCAGTACGCGGCGGAAGACGCCCCCGAATGGGTCAGCATCGTCTATCCGGCCGACGACATCATCGAACTGATTAACTACGCCGGGCTGTACGGCGAAGGGTTCTGGAACTCCAAGCTGGCCAAAACCGGGGTCTACACCTGCACCGACGACTATGGATATAAAGTGGTCGGCGACAACCTAAACGCCTTCACCGGCATCACCTCCGCCGCCAACGACAAGTCCAACATCGCCTTTGTCCTCTGCGACGAACACACCGGACAGGTCCGGCGGTACGACATCTATGGTGCCGAGGAATACTCCGCTGAGACGGCGGCCGAAGGACTGGTGATGAACTACGGCTACCGCGCTTCCTTCCCCAGCCTGGTCAACGTCGGCGG
Organism: uncultured Clostridia bacterium; assembly: GCA_944387995.1. Taxonomy (GTDB): domain Bacteria; phylum Bacillota; class Clostridia; order Oscillospirales; family Ruminococcaceae; genus Faecivivens. The sequence goes on from CALXHB010000103.1 coordinate 4,883, forward strand.
ACGGCCGGTTTATATCATGGCCATGACCGACGACGGGGCGCTGATTAAAAAGTACGCGATGGTCGACCTCCAGGACTACACCCGGGTCGTCGCCGGCGACACCGTCCAGGACACCTGGCAGCAGTATGTCGACCGGTACGGCAGCGGCCAGGTGGTCAACACCGAATCTGAACCCGAAACGGTGCGGCTGACCGCTCCGGTGGAGACGGCGGTCATCGAAGGGAATACCTACATCTTCCTGCAAACCAAGGACGGAATCTACCGGCTGATCGCCGACGGCAACGAGGAAGCCCTCTTCGCCGATACCGGCGACCAGATCAAACTGAACGTCTTGGGAGAAATCCGTGCGGGCCTCTACTCGGCTGAACTGAACCGCTAAACGACTCTATAACCGCCCTGCCTGGACGTAACCCGGGCAGGGCGGTTTCGTCTGTCGACAAAGTTCTTATCTGTAACAGTCGGCGCTGACTCCAAAGTCTCCAGCCCCCGGGGGCCATAAAGAGTTTAGGGTCGACCCCTTTTATAAAGGGGCTTCGGCGTTGCTTTGCAAGCGGAGAGGGTGCGTTTACTTCCAGTGGTGCCCTCACCTGCGAAAAAATATGGGTTCCTGCTTCAGCAGGAAATACGGGTCATTCTGACCGGCCCGTAAATATTTTTTCTTGCATGACAGCTTTAGCTGGAATGCCTGAGCCCCTTTCCAGGCACGGATTTATAACGAAAGCCTGCCTTTCACAGTTGCTTACGCCCAAAATTATTCGTCGCGCAGCAACCATTCAATACCCAAAGACTTTTTTGACAGCCTGAAGCGCCAATATTTTTTCTCAAAATTGCCCTTACCCCCTTGACAAGAGAAATTCACCTTGCTATAATAGCTAATGTAGTTAGGTAATTTAGAAAGCAAAAAAGGAATGAAAAATATGCAGGACATCGACTACCAGCGGCTGCTAAAAGAGATGGTGCATGCGATGATCACTCTTCGTTTCACCGACTTTTCCCGCATGATTTCCGAAGCCGTCAAAGGCGAAGGATTCATACTGGGATATTTAAATCACAATGCTTCCGCCCAGCCGGGGGATATTTCTCAGATGATGAACGCCTCCACCGCTTATGTCAGCAAGGTATTGCGGGGATTGGAGGATAAGGGGCTGCTGCTCCGGCAAAAAGATCCGGATGATAGAAGGAAAACCCTGCTCATCCTAACGCTTAAAGGCAAACAGGAAGCTGACAAGATGGAACAGAAGGTCCAAAAGGCGATGATTGCATTTTTAAAGTCTTTGGGAGACGAAGACGCTTACAATTTCGTTCAAATTCTAACTAGAATATCTAAAAAAGCCGAGCATTTTATGACGCAAAAAGAAAAATTTACCTCTTGAAAACCACAAAAAGCGGGCATAACCGCTTTTTTTCATCATAAATAGCTAACTTTCTTAGCTAAAAAAATTCCCTAAAATTTCCAGCTAATTACAAAGGAGGACACCATGTTTAAATTGTTCCGATACCTGACCAAGCGGGAATGGGCGATGACCGGCGCCGCCCTTCTTTTTATCCTCGGGCAGGTCTGGCTTGACCTGCGGATGCCGGAATATATGAGTGAGATTACCGTCCTGGTCCAGACCGAAGGAAGCGCGATGAGCGACATCCTACGGGCCGGCGGACTGATGCTCGGCTGCGCCCTGGGGAGTATGGTCCTCGCCATCGCCACCGGCTTTTTCACCTCCATTATCTCCTCGACATTAACCCGCCATCTTCAAAGCGCCCTTTACCACAAGGTCCTTTCCTTCTCCAGCGAAGAGATGGGGCACTTCTCCACCGCCAGCCTCATCACCCGCACCACCAACGACGTTACCCAGGTGCAGATGGTCCTGGCGATGGGCTTGCAGATGATTGTCAAAGCACCGATTACCGCGGTGCTGGCCATCCTCAAAATCCAGGAAAAGGGCAGCTGGCAGTGGACCCTGCTGACCGCTGCGGCTGTTATCCTGCTGCTGGTGATGCTGGGACTCCAGATGATCTATGTGCTGCCGAAGTTTAAGAAGGTCCAGCGGCTGACCGATAACCTCAACCGGATCATGCGGGAAAACCTAACTGGTCTCCGGGTTGTCCGGGCCTACAACGCCGAAGATTACCAGGAAGGCAAGTTCACCGGTGCCAACAACGCCCTCACCACCAATAACCTCCAGGCTGGCCGGGCAACAGCCATTATGGCCCCGTTTATGAGCCTGGTAATGAACGGAGTTCCACTGGGCATCTACTGGATCGGCGCCTATATCATTGAAGCCGCCGGCATGGGAGATAAACTCCTGATCTTCTCCAATATGGTGGTCTTCTCCTCCTACGCGATGCAGGTTATCATGTCCTTCCTGATGCTGTCGATCATCTTTGTTCTCTACCCCAGAGCCCAGGTTTCCGCCAGCCGTATCCTGGAAGTGCTGGAAACCAAGCCCCGGATGCAGAACGGCAGCCGCACCGACGGGGATGGCAGTCAGGGCGAAGTGGTATTTGACCACGTCAGCTTCCGCTACCCCGGCGGGGACGGGTACGTGCTGGAAGATATCTCTTTTACCGCCCACAAGGGGGAAACGGTGGCCTTTATCGGCGCCACCGGCAGCGGCAAATCCAGCCTTGTAAACCTCATTCCCCGGCTGTACGACGTATCCGAAGGGAGCGTCAAGGTGGACGGGGTGGACGTAAGAGAATACGACCGGAAGGCCCTGCGGAACAAGTTGGGCTACGTCTCCCAAAAGGCGGTGCTCTTTGCCGGTGACATCCGGGAGAACATCACCCTCGGGGAAAATAGCAAAGGGTCTGTCTCCGACGAAACTGTCAGCCAGTCCCTCTCGATCGCCCAGGCGTCGGAGTTTGTGGACCAGCTGCTGGACGGGGTGGACAGCCCCGTAGCCCAGGGCGGCGCCAACTTCTCCGGCGGCCAGAAACAGCGGCTGTCGATTGCCCGGGCGATTGCCAGAAAGCCGGAAATCTATATCTTCGACGACTCCTTCTCCGCCCTCGACTACAAGACCGACCGGACCCTCCGCCAGCGGCTGAAGAGCGAAACCGCCGGCATTACCACCCTGATCGTCGCCCAGCGGATTGGGACGATTATGGACGCCGACCGGATTGTCGTCCTGGAGGACGGAAAAGCCGTCGGTATCGGCACCCACAAAGAACTGCTGGCAACCTGCCCGGTCTATCAGGAGATTGCCGAATCCCAGCTTTCAAAGGAGGAACTGCAAAGATGAGACAACACCCTCAACGCCCTATGGTAAAAACCGGTTCCTATACGCCGGGCGGGCTTTCTGCCCTGGCGAAGTTCTGCAAACCCTTCTTCCCCGCCATTGCGGTTGCCCTGGTCTGCGCCATTGGCGGCACCATCTTCACCATCATCGGGCCGGATAAGCTTTCACAGCTGACCGACGTCATCTCCTCCGGGCTGATGGGCGGAATTGATATGGCGGCCGTCACCCGGATCGCCGTCACCTTGGCGGTGATGTACGGCTGCTCCTTCCTTCTCAGCTTCATCCAGGGACAGCTGATGACCACCGTCACCCAGC
>CALXHB010000104.1 GCA_944387995.1 uncultured Clostridia bacterium
CCATCCAGCAGCGACCGTCCCAGGGTCCCCACCGCCTGGTAGCCGGCGAAGACGATGGTGGAATCCGATCGCCAGAGGTTGTGCTTGAGGTGGTGGCGGATTCGGCCGGCGTCGCACATGCCGGAAGCCGACAGGATGACCTTGGGAGAGGGGTCCTCGTTGATCATTTTGGAATCCTCGCTGGTGACTGAATATTTCAGCCCGGGGAACTGGATGGGGTTGATCCCCCGGTCCATCAGGTCCAGCGTCTCCTGATCGAAACATTCCCTAGTCTGCTCGTCGAAAATCCGGGTGGCTTCAATGGCCAGCGGCGAGTCCAGCCAGACGTCTATCTTGTCAAATCCCGGCACCATCCCGTCCGCCTTGATCTTGCGCAGGAAGTAGAGGACCTCCTGGGTGCGGCCGACGGCAAAGCAGGGGATGACCACGTTCCCGCCCCGGGAAAGGGTTTCGGCGATGATGTCGGCCAGCGACCGCTCGTAGTCCGGCCGAACCCCATGGCTCCGGTCACCGTAGGTGGACTCCATGATGACATAGTCGGCGTCGGTGGGGTAGGTGGGGTTTTTGATGAGGGGCTGGTTGACGTTGCCGATGTCCCCCGAGAAGATCAGCTTTTTCTCGACCCCGTTTTCCTTCAGCATGACTTCAATGCTGGCGGACCCCAGCAGGTGACCGGCGTCGATAAACCGGATGTCAATGCCTTCCGCCACATGGACCAACTCTCCGTAGTGACAGGGGGTAAAGAGCTGTAACACCCCTTCGGCGTCCTGCATCGTGTACAGCGGCTCGGTCATCTCGCCGCCGGCCCGTTTGCGTTTGCGGTTGAGCCATTCGGCGTCCGACTCCTGGATGTGGGCGCAGTCCCGAAGCATAATCCCGCACAGCTCGGTGGTGGCGGCGGTGGCATAGATCCGGCCTCGGAACCCGTCCCGGTAGAGCAGCGGCAGCAGCCCCGTGTGGTCGATATGGGCGTGGGTGATGAAGACGTAATCGGTGGCGGCAGCGGAGAAGGGCGGGTCGGCGTTTTGGAAATCGTTGATTCCCTGCTCCATGCCATAGTCGATGCGGATATTTTTCCCGCACACTTCCAGACAGTGACAACTGCCGGTGACTTCGTGATCTGCTCCGATAAAGGTCAGCTTCATGGTATTTCCTCCTGTCGGTCACTGGGATTCTATTTCTATAATAGCACAAATTTTAAAAAACCAAAAGGATTTTTTTGTAAAATTTTCCGCTTATTTTATCGACCAGAAGGGAGGACACCATGGAAAACCCGAAAACCGAAATTCATCTTTCCGCCCGGGAACTGGCGGAATTTCTGCTGCGGGGCGGCAGCATTGACAACCGCCTGGGCTCCTTTGACCGGGCCCAGGAGGGGGCTCGGGTACACCGCCGTCTCCAGGCGGAGGCGAAAAAGCAGGAGGGGAGCGACTACCAGAGCGAGTTGACCCTCAGCGGCGTAAGGGAACTGGGCAACATCCGCTTTACAATAGACGGCCGGGCGGACGGGGTGTTCACTGGAGAGGAAGGCCGTCGGACGGTGGAGGAGATCAAGTCCACCGCCGGGCCCATCCCCGAGGAGGGGCTGCCGGAACACTGGGCTCAGGCGGAAATCTACGGCGCCCTTCTCTGCGAGGCGGAAGGATTGTCCGAAGTGGAGATCATGCTGACCTACTTCTCTCTGGAGACCGAGGAAATCCGCCGGTACCGGCAGGTCAGCTCCTCCGAGCAGCTGGAAAAGCGGTTTTTAGGCTTGTTGTCCGACTATCTTCCCTGGGCCGAGGGTCGGAAGGACTGGCAGACCCGCCGGGACGCCGCTCTGCGGGAGATTCATTTTCCCTTTCCCCGCTATCGGCCGGGGCAGCGGGAGATGGCGGGGGAAGCCTACCGGGCCTTCCGGGATGGGCGGGTGCTCCTCTGCCAGGCGCCAACCGGGATTGGAAAGTCCTTAAGCGCGGTTTTTCCGGCCCTTAAGGCGATGGGGGCAGGGTTGGCCGAGCGGATTTTTTACCTGACTGCCCGGGGAACCGCTGCCGCTTCTGCCGAAAATGCCGTCCGGCTGCTGCGGGAAGGGGGAGGGCTTTCCCTTCGGGTGCTGACCCTGACGGCCAAGGACAAGCTCTGCTTCCTCGAAAAACGGGACTGTAACCCCGAAGCCTGCCCCTATGCGGACGGGTACTACAACCGGCTGCGGGCGGGCATCCGGGAGGCCCTCAAAGAGAGCGACTTCACCCGGGAAAAAATCGAACGGCTGGCCAGGGAATTAACCCTTTGTCCTTTCGAGTTTCAGCTGGACCTTTCCCTCTGGTGCGACCTGCTGATCGGGGATTACAACTACCTCTTTGACCCGGTGGTCTCCCTCAAGCGGTACTTCGACCGGAAGGGGGATTTCCTCTTTCTGGTGGATGAGGCCCACAACCTCCCCGATCGGGCGCGGGATATGTATTCGGCCTCTCTGCGGCTGACCGACCTGGAGGCTGCTTCCCGGCTGCTGGGCCGCAAGAGGACCCGGCTCAAAAAGGCCTTTTCCGAGGCGATTGCCGCCTTCAAGCGGCTGCACGACCTCTGTATGGAGGAGGAAAACCACACCTTTTTCCAGGATATGCCCCCGGGGACATTGATGGAAAAACTCTCCCTTTTGACCCTTCCGATGCGGGATTTTCTCGACCAGCATAAGGAGGGGGAAGTCCATGACGAACTTTTGGAACTTTACTTTCAGCTCCAGGACCTTCTTCGGACGGCAGACGGTTACGACGACCATTACCGCACCCAGTGTTCCGCCTGGGGGAGCGAGGCGGAACTGGCTCTTCTCTGCTTTGACCCCTCCGACTTTATCGCCGGGAGTCTGGAACTGGGGCGGGGGTCGCTGCTGTTCAGCGCCACCCTCTCCCCGCCGGCCTATTATAAAGACCTCTTCGGCTGTCCCGAGGCCCGCTGCGTCGCCCTGCCCAGCCCCTTCCCCCGGGAAAACCTGGGGCTGTACTTTGTCCGAATCAGCACCCGTTATCGGGACCGGGAGGGGAGTGCCGAGGAGGTGGCCCGCTATCTCTATCGGATGGTGTCGGGCCGCCCGGGCAACTATATGGCCTATTTCCCCAGCTACGCCTATCTGGAGATGGTGATGGAGAAGTTTTCCGACCGGTATCCGGAGGTGGAAACTCTCTCTCAGGCCCCGGGAATGGACGAAAAGGAGCGGGAGGCCTTTCTCGGCCGGTTTTCCGCCGAGAGCAAAGGGACCCTGTTGGGATTCGGGGTCATGGGCGGGGTGTTCGGGGAGGGCATCGACCTCACCGGCGAGAAGCTGATCGGCACGGCGGTGATCGGCGTCGGCCTGCCGATGGTCAGCCCCCGGCAGGAGGAGCTTAAGTCCTACTGCGGCGAGCGGTTTGGGGACGGGTTTGATTACGCCTACCGGTTTCCGGGGATGAACAAGGTCCTCCAGGCGGCCGGGCGGGTCATCCGCACCGACTCCGACCGGGGGGTGGTGGTGTTGTTGGACGACCGGTATTTTACCTCCGCTTACCGTTCCCTCTGCCCGCCCCACTGGAACGGGGGAATCGCCGTCAGAAGTCCGGAGGAGCTGGAAAAGCTGGAAAAAGCCTTTTGGAAAGGAGAGGGCCGATGAATCGGGTGGAGCTGGAACTGGATAAACTGTTGCCCGGTGGCCGGGTGGAGACGATTTTGCAGTGTAAGGATGGGGTCACCGTCGCCCGGGTTATGGGGAAAGAGGGGTCCCGGGTGCTCAAGGTTTTTGAGAAGCCGGAATTCTGCCGGGAGCTGGAAAACTACCGGATTCTGACCTCTTTGGGCATTCCGACCTTAAAGGTTTACGGGATGACCGAAACCGGGATTCTGATGGAGGACATTCTCCAAAGCCGTTTCCGGTACGGGACCAAAGAGGACCTGGGAAACTTATCCACCGCCAGGCTGCTGGCAGAGTGGTACCGGCAACTGCACCAAAAAGGCCAGGCGTATCTCCGGGATAACCCCCAGCAGACATTTTATGACGAGTACGACTGGGTGACCTGGCCGAACCTGATGATGGTGCAGCGGAAAACGGCCACTGAAAAACTGCCGGTCTGGAAGACGCTGGAACGAAATTTCGCTGCGGTTAAAGAGGTTTTAGACCGGATTCCTCGGACCTTAACCTACAATGACTTTTTCTATACCAATCTGGCGGTGGCCCGGGACAGCTCTTCCGCCTTAATGTTCGATTATAACTTCCTAGGCAAGGGGTTTTGGCTGTCGGACGTTCGGAATGTGCTCGCTTCGATGACTCCGGAGGCCGGGGAGGTCTTCCGGGCCGCCTATGGAGGACCGGCAGTCAGTCCGCTGGATGAAGCGGCGGACGGGGTGGCAATGCCACTGGTGACGCTGGTGCTCGCCTGCCAGCGGGAGCACTTCCCCGCCTGGGCGGAAGAGTCCCTTTCCCAGCTGCGGGACGGGTTATTACAGCGTCTGGAGACGCTTTTGGGGATGCTCTAAAGGGAAAATGGCCACTTTTTTACGCCGCTTTCGGTGATTGCCAATTCTTTTCGCGGTAAATTCCGGCCATGCATTTTTCATAAAATGCACTGTTCAGAGCCGAAAAAATATGCTATAATGAAAATACCACCGGTACCGTGCCGGAACACACCGCAGAAAGGACGGATAAATATGGAACTCGTTACCACCCGTTATGGCCAGATTCGCGGCCGCAAAAAAGAAGGCTGCTATACCTATTTCGGCATTCCCTACGCCCAGCCCCCGGTCGGGGAACTGCGCTGGAAAGAGCCCCAGCCGCTGAAACCCTGGGAAGGGGTATTGGACGCCGGGAAATTTCCCGACCGTGCCTGGCAGTTTACCCAGGAGGCCCCCCAGGAAGGGCAGGGAATCAACTACGCCCGGGAGTTTTATTCCAACCCGTCCTTCATGCCTCCGATGAACGAAGACTGCCTCTATTTGAACATCTGGCGGCCGCTGACCGGTGAAAAACTGCCGGTGGCCTTCTGGATTCACGGCGGCGCTCTCATCAACGGCTTCGGCTCCGAACTGGAGTTTGACGGAGACGCCTTTGCCCGCAAAGGTGTCATCCTGGTCACTATCAACTACCGCTTAGGGGCCTTCGGTTTCCTCAACACCCCCGAGATTATGGAGGAGATGGGCGGCCACGCCGGCAACTTCGGCAGCCTGGACCAGGTCGCGGCGCTCAAATGGGTATATGAAAACATCGAGGCCTTTGGCGGCGACCCCAATCGAATCACCATCTTCGGTCAGTCGGCCGGCGCGATGAGCGTTCAGACGCTGATTTCTTCTCCCCTCGCCAAGGGAATGGTCGCCGGGGCGATTATGCAGTCGGCGGGCGGCTACCAGGCCGGGATTCTCCGGGACCGCTCGGTGGAGGAAGGCCTGGACATCGGCCAGGAATTCCAGCGGATTTCCGGAGCGAAAAACCTTTGCGAGATGCGGGCGCTGACCCCCGAAAAGATTATGGAACTGGCGGGCCAGATGATGGGCTACTGCTTCCAGAAGGGGTACAATCTTCCCTTTATGCCGGTCATCGACGGCTACCTCCTGGAAAAGGGTTACAATAAGGTGGTCGAAGATGGCGACACCCCCGACATTCCTTATATGATCGGCTCCTGCGGCAACGACCTGGGCTGCACCCCGGATATGACCGGCCACAGCCAGCTCTACTACGGCTGCATCAACTGGAGCTTAAAAAATGCCGAGAAGGGCCGCAATCCCGCCTACGTCTACTTCTTTGACCGCAAACTGCTGGGGGACCAGAGCGGGGCCTTCCATTCGGCGGAACTCTGGTACGTCTTTAAGACCCTGGACCGCAGCTGGCGGCCGAAATCCCCGGCAGACTATGAGCTGGCCGAGCGGATCAACGGTTATTGGGCAAACTTCGTCAAGACCGGTAACCCCAACGGGCCGGAGCTTCCTTACTGGAAGCCTTGCAGCTGGGACAGCCACCATGTTCAGCTGCTGGATATTGAAAAATAAACGATACAGTTTACAGGCTGCCCCCCGTACACCGGGGGGACGGCCTTTTGCTGTGAAAGAGGATAAATTATGATCCGAATGATCACATCAGACATGGACGGAACGCTGCTGGCCGGGTCTGACTGGGCCAACCGCAGGCTGCCCCGGGATTTTGTGGAGACGCTGGACGCTCTGGACGCCCGGGGAATCCATTTCCTAGCGGCCTCCGGCCGGGCTTATCCGTCGGTGCGGTCCAACTTCGGCGATTTAGCCGATCGGGTGGACTACATCTGCGACAACGGCGGCTGCCTCATCTGCGGCGGGAAGGTGGTTCACCTGGCAGAGGTGCCTAAAGCGTCGGCCTACGCCTTTTTGGACCTCTGCGCCACTCTGCCGGTACAGCCTCCCTTTTTCACCACGGTGAAGGGAATGTATATGACCGAGGAGGAGCACTGGCCGGGGGCGGAAAGGGAACGGCCCTGGACCTTTGTGGTGGAGGACCTGCACACCGTCGCCGAACCCCTGACCAAAATGACCGTCCGCACCCTGCCGGGGGTCGACCTGCATCAGCTGCTCAGCCGGTTTCAGCAGGAGCTGGGAGACCAGCTTTCCTTTCTCATCTCGGGGCCGACGATGATTGACGTCATGGCCCAGGGGGTGGACAAAGGCAGCGGCATCCGCTTCTTTCAGGAATATTGGGGCATTACCCGAGAGGAATGCATGTCCTTCGGCGACCAGTATAATGACATTGGGCAGTTCGAGGCCAGTGCCTACTCCTTTGCGATGGGCAACGCCGCCCCAGAAATCCAGGCCTGCGCCCGCTTTGTGGCGGACACCAACGAAAACGACGGCGTGACCCGTGCCATCTGGCAGTATGCTTTGGACGGAAAGTCGTGCCCGTGAACAGATAAGGAGAATGAATATGCTTAAACATCTAAAACAGGCGGTCTGCGCTGCTAACCTGCTGCTTCCGAAATACAATCTGGTGACTTTTACCTGGGGCAATGTCAGCGGCATCGACCGGGAGAAGGGGCTCGTTGTGATTAAACCCTCCGGGGTCGAGTACGACACCATGCGCCCGGAGGACATGGTGGTGGTCGATCTGAAGACCGGCAAGGTGGTAGACGGGGAGTTAAATCCCTCTTCCGATACCCCGACCCACCTGGAACTCTATCGCAAATTCCCTGAAATCGGCGGGATTGTCCACACTCATTCCCGCTGGGCGACGATTTTTGCCCAGGCCGGTCGGGGAATTCCCGCCTACGGCACCACCCAGGGTGACTATTTTTATGGAGAAATCCCCTGCACCCGCAAGATGACCGAGAAGGAAATTAAAGGGGAGTACGAATTAAACACCGGCAAAGTGATCGTCGAGACCTTTAAGGGGAAAAATCCTGGCGACATGCCGGCGGTGCTGGTTCACAGCCATGGTCCCTTTACCTGGGGCACTTCTCCGGAGAACGCGGTCCACAACGCCGTTGTACTGGAAGAGGTGGCGATGATGGCGCTGCACACCGAACTGTTGGGCCAGCGGGAGCCGATGCAGCAGGTTTTGCTGGATAAACATTATCTCCGCAAACATGGTGCCAACGCTTACTACGGCCAGAAGAAGAAATAATCCTCCGCCCTGTTGTCAACGGGGCAAAGATCTGTTTTTAGGAAGTTTTTACAATTCTTATGGCATACAGCGAGATTTTTTAAACGAAATGATTGACGGATGCTTAGAATTCTGTTATAATATATGACAAAGATATTGCTTTCAATAAAGAGAAAAGTTTTCTTTTTTTGCCGGATGGCATATGGATAAAATATTATGATGGAATGATGGGGGCCGTAGAATGAAAATCTACCGGAATATATTTATCTCCTATTTATGCGTTTGTTTAATTCCGCTGGTGCTGTCGTTATTTACCTGTTTAAAACTGGAGCAGAGTGTCCGGGATATGATGCTGCGGGATCAGGAGCGGATGGTGGATGCCGTTTGGACCGAACTCAATTCCACTGTTCAGTCCTCCTACTCCTTCGGGCGGATGATCGCTGAGGACGCGGTCCTCAAGGACCTGTCGGAAAGTTATAATCTTTCCGGTAAAGAACGTCTTGATCAAACGGACCTTTCGGATATTTTAAATGCTGCGGCCGCCCGCAACAACTGTTCCAACGCTTTTGTTTATTTCTACCGGAGCGACAAATTGGTCACCAACAGCCGCGCCTTTGAATTGGGAAATATGGCCGCTTTTTTGCAGCCATATAATCTCAATCAGGATGAATTTGACCAGATGCTCTCCTCCAGCAGGTATTTTGCAACCCCGGCGGTGCTGGGGGAGGGAGATAATGCCTATCTGGTGGTCCTCTCTTACAGTTATACGGAGGATTATAACGAACGGCTGGCCTGTATCGGCATGATGTATCCGCTGCGTCGGATTTCGCTGCCGGACGGCAATGGTTCCTACTACCTGAGGGACCGGGAGGGCAATTTCCTTTTCGGAAACGACCTCTGCCAGCAGGCTTATGTGTCGGACCCCGATGGGAGCGGCGTTATTTCCCTGGAAAACAAGGACTATTTGCATTTTACCGTCCCCTCCAATTGCAGCGGGCTTTACTACGGGTTTCTGATCGAGCGGGACGTCTATATGGCGCCGATTCAATGGAGCCGGTTGCAGCTTTTCTTGGAGTTTGTCCTGTTTGCGGCAGTGGGCATCCTTCTCTCGGTCATTGTCAGCCGTCGGACCTTCTCCCCCTATAAACGGATGCTGGCACTTTTGCGGCAGGGGGAGCGGGACTCGGGGGACGGAAGTTTCCTGGAATTGGAGCGGTCGCTCCGCCAGCTGATCGAAGAGCAGCAGATGACCCAAAATCAGCTCAGCAGCCGCCGTCAACAGATGCACAACGGTATGTTGTCCGGCCTGCTCACCGGCCACAGCCGGGATGTGTACATCTTATCCGAGTATATCGAGGATGGCGAGCCCTACCGGGTGCTGATTCTCTTTTTTCATGATCTGGAAAAATCGGCATATTTTGATAATGTGCCCAAACAGCAGTTTCCTTCGGCGGTAGACATGCTGTTTTTCTCGGTGCGCAACGTATTGGAAGAACTGGTGCTGGAAAAGCGGAGCGGCGTCTCACTGACGATGGACGGCTTTGTCGCCATGGTTTTTCAGTCGTCGGAGGAAGACTTTCAGCTGCGGGCCGACCTGGAAAAGGCGATTTCCTTTATGGAGGAGTATCTTTACCTATCGGTAACCTGCTGCATCAGTGGGGCTTGGGAAAACCTGGAGGACGCTCCTTTGGGATTTAATGAAGCCCTTGCTCTCGGCCAGCAGCCCGGCGGGGGAAAATTGCGAATGATTGGCGGCGACAGTTTTTCGGGAAAGGAAGTCTGGCAGCAGATCCGTTTCCAGTCCCGCCAGAAGCTGTATAACCTGGTTAAAAATAACAAGTTGGACCAGGCTGGGGAGGTTCTCAACGAAATGCTCTCCGCCGAGGTTCCGCAGGATCATTCGGTGATTCAGCTGCTGCGGGGACAGTATATCGACATGGTGTATCTTTTCCGGCGGTATGCTGGCCTTTCGGAACAGGAGGCCGCAGACGGACTCAGGCGGATTCTGGTGGCGCCCGACTTGGAACGGATGCGGCAGGAGGTCCGCCGTCTGTTCCAACAGACCCACGACGAACAGAAAACTTCCCTTTTGGACCCCGTGGGGAGGGGTGGTTGGACGCAGGAAGTGCAGGCCTATATTCGTGAATATTACGCCGATGGCAGCTTAAACGTCAGTGCCATTGCCGCCCGATGGAATATGTCGCTGAATGTGATCAGCCGTAAGTTCCGGGCGGCGGTTGGCCACAGTATCTTGGACGAAATTCATATGACCCGGCTTGCCCACGCCAAAGAGCTTTTAAAAGAAGGCAAGACGGTCAAAGAAACGGCTGAACTGACTGGGTATTTGGACTCCCGAGCGATGATTCAGAGCTTTAAGCGGTACGAGGGCATTACCCCGGGACAGATCAAAAAACAGTAATGGATTGGGGATAGAAGTCAGAATCATCTGGCTTCTATCCTTTTTTGCAGGCCCAAGGGCGGAAGGATATCCAAAATTCATGATTTTGGATATCAGATATGGGGATGAAAATACGCAATTTTGCCATTTATGACCCATTTGTTGCGTAAAAATTCCGGCTATTTATATTTTATTCACAACATGCTACAATATAGCCAGTTTCCAAAACGGCGACTGCGAGAAACCTGACAAATTGACAGGTGGAACGCATAAGAAAGGACTGGTTTCATGGTTAATGCGGCACCAACCAAAAAGGTCAGCACCAGGAAGTACACCTGGGCCCACATCCGAAAGGACTTTAGACAGAACAAAGCCCTCTTTGTGATGCTGATCCCCACAATCGCCTTTTTCGTCATCTTCTGTTATATGCCAATGGGCGGGCTTCTGATGGCGTTTGAGGACTACAAACCCAACCTCGGGATTCTGGGGTCAAAATTTGTGGGGCTGGATAACTTCAAAGATTTCTTTACCTCAATCTATTGCGTCCGGGTTATCCGCAACACGATTATCCTCTCGCTCTTACAGATCTGCATTGAGTTCCCGTTTACGATTCTGTTCGCCCTCCTTTTAAATGAACTGGGTTCGCAGAAATATAAACGGACGGTCCAGACCATCTCCTACATGCCGAACTTCATTTCGACGGTTGTCGTCGCCGGTATCATCGTCGACTTCTGCTCGTCGGATGGTGCGATCACTTCGATTATCGCCCTCTTCACCGGCAGCAACACCAACCTTTTAAGTATCCCGGGCTACTGGCGGCCGATTTACGTCATCTCTGACCTCTGGCAGGGCGTCGGCTTTGGCTCGATCATCTACGTAGCGGCCCTGGCTGGCATCGACAAGAGCCTATACGAAGCGGCTGAGATTGACGGGGCCAACCGGTTCCAGCGGATCATCCACATCACCGTTCCGGGCATCATGGGCACCATCATGATTATGCTGATCCTCCGGATTGGCCAGATGCTGTCGGTCGGCTATGAAAAGACCATCCTGCTTTACAACCCGCAGGTTTACGAAACCGCAGACATCATCTCCAGCTTCACCTACCGTAAAGGTCTGCAGGAGTTCGATTACGGCTATTCGACCGCGGTCAGCCTGTTCAACTCGGTTATCAACCTCGTTTTACTGGTTGCGGCCAACGCCTTCAGCCGGAAGTTTACCGAGTCCGGGCTGTTCTAAGGGGAGGGGACTGAAAACATGGTAAAAAATAAATCCTTTGGCAGCCGCTTGTTTGACGGCATCAATATTCTGTTTTTTGCGATTGTGATTGTGGCCTGCATCATGCCGGTTTGGCACGTTGTATGCGCTTCCTTCTCGGACGCCTCCTGGGTTTTGAACCAGACGGGCATCATCTGGCGGATTTCCGGCTTTAACGTCAACGGTTACACGCTGGTCTTCCAGAACAACTCCATCTGGTCGGGCTTTGCCAACACCATCCTCTACGTTGTGGCAAACACCGTCCTCGGAATGCTCTTCATCGTCATGGGGGCATACGCCCTCTCCCGTAAGAGCTTCCTCTGGGCCAATCCCATTATGCTGGCTATCTCTTTCACGATGCTCTTCTCGGGCGGCATGATCACCTCTTATATCATCGTCACCCAGACCCTGAATATGTACGACTCCCGCTGGGCGGTTATCCTGCCGACCTGCATGAATGCCTTCTATCTGATCATCGTCCGCACCGCAATGCAGACCGTCCCGGACAGCCTGATCGAATCGGCTGAGCTGGACGGCGCCGGACAGTTCACCATCCTCTTTAAGATTGTCCTGCCGTTAATCAAGGCGACCCTCGCCACCGTTATCCTCTACATCATCGTCGGTAACTGGAATTCCTGGTTCAACGCGATGATCTACCTGCGGACCCGCAGCAAATTCCCGCTGCAGCTGATCCTCCGCGAGATCCTGATCACCGCCACCGACACAGCTTCCACTTCCGGCAATATCGACTCTTCGTCGGTATCCGGCGAGCTGACCCTCTACCGTCAGCTGATTAAATACTGCACCATCGTCGTTTCGACGGTGCCGATGTTCGTTTTCTATCCCTTCGTACAGAAGTACTTCGAGTCCGGCGTCATGATCGGTGCGATCAAGGGCTGATCATCCGGAAAGGTACTTTCTTATATCAATATGCTTTTTACAGGAGGTTACAAAATGAAAAAAGCAAGAAAGCTGACGGCGCTTCTCTGCGTTGCTATGCTCGCCTCGTCTCTCGCGGCCTGCAACGGCAATGGAACCACCACGACGTCCACCCCTTCTGATGGCTCGACGGCCACCGAGTCCACTGAAGGCGGAGAAGAGAGTGTAGTTACCGACCCGAACGAACTCCCCGACGTCACCCTGCCGCTGACCGAAGAGCCGGTCACCATTACCTACTTCCAGACCACCGACGGTAACGCCTCCCAGGTCAAGAACGATTACAACGACCTTGACGTCTATCAGGAACTGGAAGCTCGGACTGGTGTCCATATTGAATGGCAGATGTCCTCCGGCGCCGATACCCAGACCAACTTCAACCTGATGATCTCCTCCAACCAGCTGGCAGATGTTATGTACGGCGCTGGTTATTATTCCGACGGTATCCAGGCCGGCATTGATGATGGTTACTTCCTCGACCTGACCGACCTCGTCCCTGAGTATGCGCCTCACTATAACGCGGTCCGCAACTCCAACGACCGTTACCGCAAGGCATCCATGACCGACTCCGGCCGGATTGGCGCCCTCTATCAGTTCCAGAAATCCATTCAGCCGCCGTGGGACGGCTTGCAGGTCCGCAAGGACTGGCTGGATGAACTGGGCCTCGACCTGCCAGTTACCTACGACGACTGGCATGAAGCTCTGACTGGGTTTAAGGAGATGGGCGTTTACGCTCCTCTGTCCCTGATGGGCAACGGCGCATATGACCTTGCTTCCGCCTTTATGTCTGGCTTCGGCGTTACGGGCGGCTGGCAGCTGACCGAAGATGGCACTGCCGCTTATGGCCCCTATCTGGACGGTTGGAAAGATTATGTCTCTCTGATGAGCCAGTGGTATGCAGAAGGTCTGGTCGACCCCGACTTCATGACCGCCAACTATTACTTCGGCGATACCACTATGATCGTTACCGGCAAGACCGGCGCTTGGACCTCGATGTACACGATGGCCTCCCTCTATGAACAGACCACCGAAGATACCGATATGGTCATCGCCGCCTGCACCGCACCTCGCGTCAACGAGGATGATGTGATCCACCTCCGCTTGGCCGATCAGTACTACTCTGGCCAGCCTCATGCAATTTCCGCCAACACCGAGCACGCTGAACTGATCCTCCGCTGGTTCGACTACCTCTTCACCGAAGAAGGCTCGATGCTCTGCAACTACGGTGTGGAAGGCGACACCTACACGCTGGATGACGAGGGCAACCCCGTCTGGACCGACAAGGTTATGAACAGCCCCGATGGCTACTCCTTCGCCCAGGCTCAGTGCAACTATGCAATGCCGCCGTCTTCTCAGCCCTACTGGTATGACTGGACCCGTGAGCTCCAGGGCCTTGACGAAGAGGATGTTGGGATGCTGGATATCTGGGGTTCTGACGATCAGGATTGGGTCATGCCCAATGACCTGTCGCTGACTGCCGATGAAGCAGTTGAACGGTCCAGCATCATGACCGATATCGACACCTTCTACCGTGAACAGACCGCTCAGATGATTACTGGCGTTCTGGACGTCGAAACCAACTGGGACAGCTACAAGTCCACGCTGGAATCGATGGGCATCGAACGGGCAACCGAAATCACCCAGACTGCTTACGACCGGTACGTCCAGAGATAATCTCACTGGGGTTTACCCGGCTGAAACTTTACAGGAATCCACATATTGCCAAAAAAGGGCGCTTCCAGTCGGGGGCGCCCTTTTTCAGAAAGGAGCGAAATCATGCGCGCAAAACTCTGCGGACTTTCTTCCATCCCTGCGGTGCTCAAAGACCTGACGCTGGAGGAGAAGGCCAATCTCGTCGCCGCCTACACCGCCTGCCACACCTACGCCATCCCGGATATGGACATCCCGGCCATCGTCCTGGCGGATGGTGCCACCGGCGTCAATGGCAGCCAGATGATGATGGACTACTTTTTCTCCCCGGAACACGGCCAGGAGGGAATGGTCGCCATCTCTCGCCACCCGGAACTGTTTGAGATTGCTGGCCAGAAGCTGGACGAGGTGCGGGAAAAGTATAAGGGCGAACCGGAAGTCGAGGGGCTGATCGACCACATTGCCAAAACCCGTCCCGGCGACCGTTCGTACATCAGCTTCCCCTCCGGCATCAACATCGGCGCGGCATTTTCGCCCGAAACCGCTGCCAAGGTGGGAGAGGCAGTCGGTTGGGAACTGCGCAATTCTGGCATTGATATCTGTTTGGGGCCCAACGTGGACGTGGCCCGGGACCCCCTGGGGGGACGGAACTATGAGATGTACGGGGAGGACCCCCAGCTGGTGGCTCAAACCGGGGCGGCCTTTATCCGGGGCCTCCAGTCCACTGGGGTGGGCGGCTGCGCTAAGCACTATATCGCCAACAACCAGGAAACCAACCGTAACGGCAAAAACGAATACATCTCCGAGCGGACGCTGCGGGAGATCTACGCCCGCGGGTTTAAGAGCGCGGTGCAAAACGGCGGGGTCAAGTCGATTATGTCCGCCTACAACGCGGTCAACGGAACCTTCTCTTCTTATAATAAGATGCTCCTGACCGATTGGCTGCGGGATGAGTGGGGCTTTACTGGCCTGGTGGTCAGCGACTGGGGCGCGGCCCGGGAACGGAAGCCGGAGGCCCTCGAAGCTGGGATGGAGATGATCCTAAACGGCCCCAACGATATGCGGGAAGTGGTGGAAGCGGTCCAAAAGGGGACCCTTTCGGAGGAACTGCTGGACCAGCGGGTGAAACGGGTGCTGGAGACGATCATCTGGGTGCAGGAAACCCAGGCTGCTGTTCCGGCCCAGTACGACCCCGAACAGCTGATGAAAGTGGCGGCTGATACCATCGCCGATGGGGCGGTTCTGATGAAAAACGAAGGGAACCTGCTCCCCTTGACTCCCGGGGGGAAGGTCGCTTTCTACGGCAAGCGGAGCAAAGAGCTGCTGGAATACGGCACTGGCTCCACCGCCGTTCCCACCCTGATTCACTCTAACCCCTACGACGAGACCAAGGCCCGCTACTGCCCCGACGCCGTTTATGAGACGATGGAGGGTGTCGACACCCTGATCTACACGGTGACCGCTCCCGCCGGCGAA
Source organism: uncultured Clostridia bacterium (assembly GCA_944387995.1). Lineage (GTDB taxonomy): Bacteria > Bacillota > Clostridia > Oscillospirales > Ruminococcaceae > Faecivivens. The sequence continues at coordinate 15,282 of CALXHB010000104.1, forward strand.
AACGTCGACCGGGAAGAGATGGACATCGAAGAGGCGGACCGCCAGCGGCTGCCGGAGGTGCTGAAAGCCGCCAAGGAGAAGGGACTGAAAACGGTTGTTCTCTTGAACATCTCCGGACCGGTGGAGATGGGCAGCTGGATTGAGTACGCGGACAGCATCCTTGCGATCTTCATTCCCGGCTGTATGGGCGGCCGGGCAGCGGCGGACGTCCTGTTTGGGGCGGCGGAACCCGGCGGACGGCTGCCGGTAACCATGCCGGTGCGGATCGAGGATACCCCCTGCTATCCCAACTTCCCGGGAGAATATTCGGAGGTGTATTACGGCGAAGGGGTCTTTATCGGTTACCGCAGCTACGAAAAGCGGAAGATGCCGGTCCAGTTCCCCTTTGGTTACGGCCTGGGGTACACTACCTTCTCGATGGAGCTGGCCTGCGAATCGGTGACCTTTGACACCAAGGCAACTGACAAGGTGGCGGTCCCGGTTACCATCCAGAACACCGGTTCCCGTCCGGGCAGCGCGGTGGCCCAGGTCTACTATACCGAAAACCGGCCCCATATCCTCCGTCCTGTGAAGGAACTGGGCGGGTATACAAAGGTCTATTTGCAGCCTGGGGAAAAGCGGACGGTGGATGTGTACATCGACCGGGAAATCCTCCACTGCTTCGACCCCAAGCTCAAACGCTGGGTGCTGCCGGTGGGGGCCTATACCCTGACCCTCGGCAGTTCCTCTGCCGACTCCCTCGGAACCGTTCCGATGCAGGTTTTGGGCGATAAGGTCTACGTGATGGGGGCGGACAGCACCGTTTCGGAAATCCTCCGGGACCCCAGAGCCGTGGAGATCATCAACCGGCATACCGGCGGTCTTCTCACCGCGATTGGCGACGATAACCTCAAGATGATGGCCGAGCAGAAGATCGGTGCCCTGATGGCCCAGCGGATGATTGCCCAGATTCCCGATACTGTCGCGCTGGATCACCTGATGCAGACGATTATGGCCGAGCTGGCTGAACTGGATTAAGTGACATGATGCCGGGCGGTTTGACCGCCTGGGCAAACCAAAATCCCGCGATGGACTCTCCACCGCGGGATTTTTTCTTGCCTTTTTTCTGAACCTGCGGTATACTGAAAATAACGGCATTTGCCAATACCGACAGAAAAGGGAGAGTATCATGAAAACTTTTGACCGCGATTATATGATGACCCAGCTGAAAAACCTTCTGGCCATCGACTCTACCTCCGGGCAGTTCCGGGAGATTCAGGATTATGTGGCAGGGGAGATGACCAGGCTGGGATATAAGCCCCAGTTCCTCCGCAAAGGCGGGGTTTGGTGCGACCTGGGTGGGGAAGGGCATAGCCTTTGCCTGCTCTCCCACCTGGATGATATCGGGCTTATGGTCCGGCATATCTACCCCGACGGTACCCTGAAGGTGGTCCCGGTGGGCGGGCTCAGAGCCAGCGCTGCCGAACACGAAAACGTCCGGGTCTACTCCCGCAAAGGGGTCTACACCGGCACCGTCCAGCGGGTCAGCCCGTCGGTGCACACCACCCCGGCCGACGTCTACAACGCCCCGGCGGATTATGAGCACAACATCTGCATCCTGCTGGACGAGGACGTTTATTCGGCCGCGGAAACCCGGGCGCTGGGCATCGAAACCGGCGACCTGATCGCCCTGGACCCCCACTTTACGACGGCCGGCGACTTCATCAAATCCCGTTTCCTGGATGATAAAGCCTGCTCGGCGGTCCAGCTGACCCTGATGAAGTATATCGCGGAAAACCACATCACCCTTCCTCGGAATGTCACCGCGTACTTCACCTTCTACGAAGAGATTCTCCACGGCGGCAGCTGGATTCCACCCCAGACCGAAGATCTGATCGCCCTGGATATTGCTCCCGTAGGCCCCGAACAGACCTCCAACGAGCATAAGGCAACGATTTTTGCCAAAGACTCCCGCTTCCCTTACCATGTGGAGCTGAAGGAAGAGCTGATGCAGGCCGCCGATAAGGCTGGGGTAGACTATGTGGTCGACGTCTTCACTCCCGGATACGGCACCGACTGCGACCCTGCCCTTCAGGCTGGGTATGACGTCCGTCACGCCGCTGTGGGCCACGGCTGCCGCGCCACCCACGGGTATGAACGGACCCACATCGACTCCCTCCAGCAGCTGTACGGCCTGCTGAAAGCTTATATCCTTGGGTAAGGGGGAGATATGATTACCAAAGAGGAATTTATCGCCCTCTACCAGCAAAAGATCACCCGCCGGGGGGCGGACAAGCTGCTGGACTGGATGGGGAAGGCGGATTTCTTCACCGCCCCCGCCTCCACCCGTTACCACCTCTCCTGCAAGGGGGGGTTGATGGAGCACAGCGTCCATGTCTACCAGCGGCTGACCCGGTTGGTGGCGGCTGAATACCCCGACGGAAGCCCCTATTCCGAGGAGACGCTGGCCGTCGCCGGGCTGCTCCACGATCTGTGCAAGGTGAACTTCTACAAGGAGGACACCCGCAACGTCAAGGAAAACGGTGTTTGGGTGCAGAAGCCCTATTACACCGTCGACGAACAGATTCCCTACGGACACGGAGAGAAGAGCGTCTTCATCATCGAACGGTTTATGCGTCTGTCGCTGGAAGAGGCGATTGCGATACGGTTCCATATGGGTGGTTTTACCACCGCTCCGGCAGACCAGAGCGTCTCAGCGGCCTTTGAAAAGGTGCCGTTGGCGGTGCTGCTCCATCTGGCGGATTTGCAGGCAAGCTACCTGGACGAAACCCGGGAATAAAGAAAAGGTCGCTGGAAAATCCGGCGGCCTTTTTTCCTGCCATAAAATAACTCCCCTGTCGCAGCAACAGGGGAGTCAGAAAGGAATAGAGGTAAGTTAAAGTTAGTTGGCTGCAGAGGATTCAGCGTCAGCAGCGCCGCCGTTTTCCGCAAACCAGGCGTCCAGCTGTTGCTGCTTGGCGTCCATGATGTCCTGGAGACCAGCGTTATAGAGCTTTTCGTTGAACTCTGCGATGGAAGCTTCCAGGTCGTCTGCTACGCCGAAGCCCAGCTGAGAGGCGTATTCGCTCTGGATGGAGGTGCACTGGGTGATCTGGTCGGTGACTTCTGCGCCGCTGAAACCGAAGCCGTAGGCGACAGATTTCTGCATCGAGTCGTTGTATTCCCGGTACTGATCCCAGATGTCAACAGGGTTGCCTGCCCAGGCGTGACCGACAAACTGGTTGGGGAGGCCCCAGCCGAAGTCGTTGTGGGTGGCGACGTTATTGGCGTCGATTCCTTCGGGGTAAGTGGCCTGGCCGTTTTCGTCCTCGACCCAGTCTTCACCTTCAACGCCCCAGTTGATGAGGTCGTTAAACGCGCCATTGGTATAAGCAAAGTTCATAAACTGCGCCGCTTTGGCCTTGTCCTCAGCCGCGTTGGCCAGCGAGTAAACCAGCGAGTTGATGGAGGCGTTGGACTTGATGCCGTATTCGCTCATCGGGACGACCTCGACCTCATAGCCGGTCTGGGCCAGTTTCTCAACGGCGGTGTTGGGTTTGTAGTAGGTGATGAAGGAGAAGAGGTTACCGGCGCGCATCAGCGTTTCACCGGAATCCTGGTTGGTTGCGATGTCGGCAGATGTATACCCGGCGTCAAACCAGCGGCCGAAGGTGGAGCAGAAGTCGTAGTACTGCTGGGATTCGTACCAGTTGGTGACGGTGGTGTCTGTGCCGTAGTTGGCCAGGACGCCGAAGCTGTTGCCCAGACCGTCAACCCAAGAGAAGCCCTGGGTGGTCATGTTGGCGGTACCGCCGAGGGCGGTCATGTTCGGATATGCTTCTTTGACGGCGGCGAAGAGGTCGTCCATCTGCTGGAAGGTGGACATATCATCGGCGGTGATCGAGAAATCATCCACCGAGTAGCCCAGCTCGTCAAAGATGTCTTTACGGACGATCAGGCCGCAGGGAAAGCCCCATTCTTTCATCTCGGTGAAACCGGTCAGGAAGCCGCCGATGTCGCCTGCATAGAAGGCGTCGCCCATCTGTTCCTTGACGCCGGTCAGGTATTCTTCATAGTCGTAAAGGTTGACCAGGTAGCCGGATTCGATGTAGGTGTCAAAAGAACCGGAGAAGACCGGCATCATGTCCAGCGGTTCGTTGGAAGCCAGCGAGGTAGAGATGGTGGAGTTGTAGGCACCCATCGTCATCGGGATCAGGTCGACCGTCATGTTGAGGTTCTCCATCGTCAGAGCATTGACCTGTTCCTGGATAGTGGCCTGGTTGGAACCCTCTTTGGCTACCAGATACATAAAGTGTACTTCGTAAGGATCGCTGTCAAAATCAATCGAAGTGTCCACAGAGGATTCTTCGGTGCTGCCGGAATCTCCGGTATCGCTGCCAGTGGAAGCGGAACTATTGTTGGAGCTATTGTTGCAGCTGGCGAGGGAGAAAACCGTCAAACCCGCGAGCAGTGCACAAAAAAGTCTTTTTTTCATTTTTTTCATTCCTTTCGCAATTTTGTCCTGGTCGAATTGTACTTATTTTACCACCAATTGGCGTAAATTTCACGCCAAAATTTATCTAAGCGGTTGTAAAAATTATCTTTTTATGGTATAATGAACTAGAACGTTGTAACACGCGAGTTCAGTTTTCTCCTGATGAATTAAGGATGGGTTTGAGATGCAGGAAATCTATTATGAGCAGGTTCAATATACCGAACCGGGCATCAATGGCGATTTCGCGATGATTGTCTGTTACGATCTGACCGGGGCGAAAACTGAGACGGTTCCTCACTGGCATAAGGCCGTGGAGGTGACCATGCCGATGGAGAATTCGTTGATAGTAACCATCGACGGCAGTCCCCGGGAAGCTCCTGTGGGAAAGGTCTTTTGTATCAATTCCCGTTCGGTCCATATGACCCGCGGCAAGGATAAAAAACGACCTTCCCGGGGGATTGTGGTGCTGTTGTCGGAGGAGTCGTTTTTGACCTTCTGCCCGGATATTGAAAAGATGGAGTTTTCTCTGTCGCCGGAGTCGCCGGTGCAAGAGGAGCTTCGGACGGTGATGGAGGAGTTATATCGCTGCAAGACCGAGCCAGCTCCCTATATCCAGGCCAGGATCAACAGCCTTCTTTATCAGCTGTGTTATCTGCTGCTCAGTCGCTGCGCCGTTCCCCGGGACGGGAAGGAGATGCCGGAACAGCGGCCGGATTTTCTCGCCCGACAGGCGGTGGAATATATCGAATTAAACTTCAAAAGCAGCCTGACCCTCTCCCAGGTGGCCGCCCGGGTAGGGCTTCAAGAGAACTATTTCTGCCGGTATTTCCGCAAATACATTGGGATGAGCTTTGGTAAATATCTGGCCCAGGTGCGGTTAAAATTTGCTCTCGCTTATCTGATCGAGTTTGGAACCTCGGTGGTGGACAGTGCTCTCCAAGCGGGGTTTGCTTCGGCCAAGTCCTTTACCGATTGCTGCCGGCGGGTGTATGGAATGACCCCGTCGGAGTATAAGCGGGCCTTTGAACAGCATCAGCTCCCTGCAGTGGCCGGTTCGCCGGTTATGCGCGACGGCGGCAGAAAAGAGGGGTAAATAAAAAACCGGAGAGCGTTTAACTCTCCGGTTTTTGTGATTCTCAACCGTTATGATAGGCGTGCAGCCAGTCGGATTTGAGGAAGTAGATAAGGAAGATAATCGAGCTGATGGTCCAGGTGATGGGATAAGCCCAGTAGATGACCTGAATGGAGGGGATAAAGTGGATGGTGACGGTGATGTAGATCACGCGGATGATGCACCAGCTGACCAGCATGACCACCATCGGCACCGAGGCCTTTCCAGCGCCCCGCATGATACCGGCGATGCAGTGGGAGAAAGCCAGCAGACAGTAGAACAGGCAGTCTGCCTGAGCCCGTCCGACGCCGGAAGCAATAACTTCGGGGTTGCGGTCGAACAGCGCCATCAAAAGCGGAGCCGCCAGGAAGATAATCAGGCCGATTACCTCCGCCAGCAGGGTGGAACAGAGAATCCCGAACCGCGCGCCCTTTTTGGCCCGGTCGAACTCACCGGCCCCCAAGTTCTGGCTGATGAAGGTGGTCAGCGCCATCGCGAAGCAGGTGATCGGCAGGAAACCGAAGCCTTCGATTTTGGCGTAGACCCCTTGGCCTGCCACAGCGATTTCGCCGAAAGAGTTGATGTTGGTCTGGACGATGACGTTGGCAAAGGCAATAATCGAGTTCTAGCAGCCTGCGGGGAGGCCGTTTCGGATGATCTTGCCCAGCATCGCCCGGTCAAACCGGATGTCGGTCAGCGTCACCCGGTAGACGTCATCGGTGCGGCAGAGCCGGATAAAGCAGAGAATCATGCTGACCAGCTGGGAGATAGCCGTTGCGGCAGCCGCCGAGCCGACCCCCATATGGAACCCAGCTACAAAGACCAGGTCCAACACGATGTTGACAATCGACGAGATCATCAGATAATAGAGAGGGTGGCGGCTGTCGCCGACCGATTGCAGGATGCCGACGCAGACGTTATAAAGTACAAAGGGAATTCCGCCCAGGAAATAGATTCGGAAATAGGTGACCGAGCTGGCCAAAATAGCCTCTGGTGTGCCCATCCAGATCAAAATCTGGGGAGCCAGCAGCACCCCCAGCAGGGTCAAAATGATACCAGTGGCGATACCGAAAGCGACGGTGGTGTGGATGGCGGTGTGGAGGGCTTTGTGGTCGCCTGCCCCGAAGGCCCTGGCGATGACGACTCCGGCGCCGATGGCGATGCCGTTGAAAAAGCCGATCATCAGAAAGATCAGGTTGCTGGAAGAGCTGACCGACGCGAGGGCCTCACTGCCGAGGAAGTTGCCGACGATCAGCGAGTCGGCGGTGTTGTACAACTGCTGAAAGAGGTTTCCCAGAAAGAGGGGAACCGCGAAGGAAATCAGGTGTTTTTCGATGGAGCCTTCGGTCATCAGAGTCGCTTTTGCTGGCATAAAATCCTTCTCTCTTTTGTCAAGAATTACCCGAAATGTCCGGGCAAAATAAAAACGTTAATCTCGGAAGAACCGAAATTAACGTTTTCGCTGGTGCGGATAACAGGACTTGAACCTGCATGAACTTGCATTCACTAGAACCTGAATCTAGCGCGTCTGCCAATTCCGCCATATCCGCATATGGTGCAGATGACGGGACTTGAACCCACACGAGAAAACTCACTACCACCTCAAAGTAGCGCGTCTGCCAATTCCGCCACATCTGCAT